>NZ_BAABAC010000041.1:30633-110284 GCF_039537225.1 Nocardioides ginsengisoli | reverse complement strand
GGGGCCTCGCTGCGTACGACGGCTCAGCTCATCCGCAGATAGGCATCCGCCACCCGCGGGTCGTTCGCGAGGTCGGCGGCCGCGCCGGAGAGGGTGATCTGCCCGGTCTCCATCACGTACGCCGTCGTCGCGAACTCCAGCGCCAGGACGGCGCTCTGCTCGGCCAGCAGGATCGCGGTTCCAGCCCGGTTGAGCCGGGCGAAGACCTCGAAGAGCTCCTCGACCACCATCGGCGCGAGCCCCAGCGAGATCTCGTCGGCGACGAGCAGCTCGGGCTCGCTGATCAACGCCCGGGCGAGGGCGAGCATCTGCTGCTCGCCGCCCGACAGGGTGCCGGCCAACTGGCTCCGGCGCTCGCGCAGCCGCTCGAACAGGTCGTACTGCGCGTCCAGGCACGCCGCCTGCCCGCGCCCCGGCGGCCGCCAGGCGCTGATCAGGTTCTCCTCGACGGTGAGCGCCGGGAACACCCGCCGCCCCTCGGGGACGTAGGCGATCCGATGCCGCACCCGCGCGTGCACGGGTTGCGCGGCCAGGTCGAGATCGCGCAGGAGCAGCCGGCCACCGGTCACGGGACGCAGGCCCATCACGGCCTGCATCAGGGTCGACTTGCCGGCCCCGTTCGACCCCAGGACGACGACGAACTCGCCCGGCTCGACGCGCAGGCTGACGTCGTGCAGCACGGTGCTGCGTCCGTAGCCGGCCCGCAGGCTCTCGATCGTCAGCAGGCTCATCGCTCCTCCTCCGTTCCCGTCGCCGGCGGTACGACGACCGTCCCGCGCGAGCGCTTGGTGCCCAGATAGGCGTCGATCACTGCCTGGTTCGCGCGGATCTCGTCGGGCTCGCCGAGCGCCAGCAGGCGACCGCGGTTGAGCACCACGGCGCGGTCCGACAGCGACAGCGCGAGGCCGACGTAGTGCTCGACCAGCAAGACCGCGACACCGCGGTCGCTGATCCGGCCGAGCAGCTCGGCGAGCGGGGTGAGCCCGTCGGACCCGACGCCCGCCGCCGGCTCGTCGAGCAGCACCAGCCGCGGCTCGTCGCCGAGGGCGCGGGCGATCTCCATCCGGCGCAGGTCGCCGGGGCTGATCTCCGCGGCGGGCCGATGGGCCACCGCGGTCAGGCCGGCGAGCTCGAGCAGGTCGTCGACGCGGTGCTGCAGCGTCTTGTCCCGGCCACGCGGGCGCAGGCTGCTGAGCACGCCGTGCAGCCGGCGCCCGCCCGCCCCGAGCAGGACGTTGTCACGCACCGTCAGCGAGCCGACCGGCCGCGCGACCTGGAAGGTGCGGCCGACGCCGCGTGCGTGGACCAGGTCCGGTCGGTAGCGGCGGATCGGCCGGCCGTCGATCAGCACCGAGCCGGAGGTCGGCCGCTGCACGCCCGAGATCACGTTGAACAGCGTCGACTTGCCGGCGCCGTTGGGTCCGATCACCGACACGAACTCCCCCGGTCGCACGTCGAACGAGACGTCGTCGAGCGCCTGCAGCCCGCCGAAGCGGACGCCGATGCCGCGGACCTCGACGAGCGGGGTCACCTTGCCCTCCGTGCTCATGCGGACACCTCCGTGACGGCCGCCGGAGCGGATCGGGAGCGACGCAGCAGCCGTGCCGCGCCGCGGGCCAGCCAACTGTCCTCACCGACCAGGCCCTGCGGCTGGAAGCGCAGGACGAGCACCAGGAAGACGCCGTAGACGAGGCTGCGGTAGTCGGACGCGAACCGGAACATCTCCGGGATCAGGGTCAGCAGCACCGCCCCGACGATCGCGCCGCGGATGGTGCCCATCCCGCCGATGATGAGCATCGACAACAGGAGCACCGACTGGTTGAAGCCGAAGGTCTCCGGCGTGATGCTGCTGATGAAGAAGGCGTAGACCGCGCCCACCACGCCGGCGAGCAGCGAGCTCAGCGCGAAGGCCGAGGCCTTGAAGAGCGCGACCGGAGCGCCGAGCGAGGACGCGACCAGCTCGTCCTCGCGGATCGCCATCAGCATGCCGCCGTACCAGCTGTCGCGCACCACCTTGGAGACCAGGACGACGAGCCCGAGCAGGAGCGCCGACAGCACCAGGAAGTGGTCGTTGGTGAACGACGTGCCCCCGAGCGTCGGCAGCGGCAGCCCGTAGATGCCGGTGGCACCGCCGAAGAAGTCGATGCTCTTGAAGAGCGCGACGACGACGAAGTTCAGGCCGACGGTCGTGATCGCGAAGAAGTCCTCTCGGAGCCGGAGGCTGATCGCGCCGAGCACCGCACCGGCGAGCCCGGAGACGAGCGCCGAGACCGGCAGCACCGCCCAGAACGACAGCCCGTGCTGGACGGACAGCACCGCGGCGAAGTAGGCCCCGAGCCCGAAGAAGGCGCTCTGGGCGAGGTTCGGCTGGCCCGCGTAGCCGGCCGTGAGGTTGAGGCTCACGACCACGCTGGCCATGAGGATCGCGGTGACCGCGACGACGATCGCGTAGGTCATACCTTCACCACCCGGGACGGGATCAGGCCCTGCGGCCGGATCAGCAGCATGAGGATGAGCGCCACGAACGCGATGGCGTCGCGCGGCAGCGCGAAGCCGAACGAGGCGACCACCCAGGACTCCACGAGGCCGATCAGCAGCGCGGCGACGATGGTGCCGAGCGGACTGCCGAGGCCGCCGAGGATGATGATGGCGAGCATCTTGTACGCCGGGATGTCGCCCAGCGTCGGATACACCGCGTCGTACTTCACCGAGAGCAGCGCGCCCGCGAGCGCCGAGAGCGCATAGCCGACGGCGAAGACGGCGGCGATCACCCGCGGGCTGTTGACTCCCACCGCGCCGGCGACGTGGCGGTCCTGCGCGACGGCCTGCCACAGCACGCCGCTGCGGGTCCGGGTCAGGACGTACCACGTGATGCCGATGACGCCGAAGGTCACCAGTAGGACCAGCAGGTCGATCCCCTCCAGCCGCACGCTCCCGAGATGCAGGTCGGGCAGGGGGAGGTCGACGTGGGCGCTGCGCTGCGACGGCCCGAACAGCAGCCGGAACAGCTCGGTGGCCACGATGTAGAGGCCGATGCCGGTCACCAGGGTGACGATCGGCCCGCGATCGAGGATGGGCAGGTAGATCCAGCGCTGCACCACCCAGCCCAGGACGGCGCCCGCGGCCATGCCCACGAGCACCCCGAGCAGCGGGCTGCCCGAGCGCTCGGCCAGGACGAGCACCAGGTAGCCGCCGAGCGTGAGCGCTGCGGCGTTCGCGATGTCGAGCACGCGCAGCAATCCGTAGACCAGGCACGGCCCGAGGGCGACGAGTGCGTACAGGGACCCGATGACGAGTCCGTCGACTGTGGTCTCCATCAGTGACTCAGGGAGTGATGACGGACGGGTCGGTGATCTCGCCGACCGCGACCAGCTTCGGCCCGCGGAACTGGAGGACCTGCACCGGCTTGACCACCTGGCGGCCGTCGGTGAACGTCGCGACCGTGCCGGTGGCGCCCTCGTGGTCCTTCAGGTCGCGCAGGCCCTGCTGGATGTCGGCGGAGCCGGTGCCCGACGCCTTGGCGGCGTCGAGAACCATCGTGACGGCGTCGTACGACGAGGCGGCGACCATGTCGGCCGGGAAGTCGTTGGCCTTGGCGAACGCGTCGAGGAAGGCCTTGGTGGCCGGAGCGGTCGAGTCGCGGTTGAGGTTCGTGGTGATCTTCGCGCCCTCGGCGAGCCCGCCGATCGAGTCGAGGAAGCCCGCGGAGTCGATGCCCTCGGTGCTCAGCACGGGCAGGTCGGTCCCGCCCTTGCGCAGCGCCCGGAAGAACTGGGTGCCCTCGGCGACGTACTGCACCAGGTAGATGCCGTCGGCGCCCGCGTCGACCGCGCGGCGGATGATCGCGTCGAAGTCCTTCTCGCCGAACTCGTTCTTGTCGACGGAGACCACGTCGAGACCGCTCTTCTTCGCCTGGGCCTGGAAGCCGTCGACGAGCGCGTTGCCGAAGTCGTTGTCGATCGCGATGATCGCGGGCTTGCGCACGCCGTCCTGGGCGAACTGGACGGCGCCCGCGCGGCCCTGGACCTCGCCGTTGAAGTCCTGCTGGAAGATGAAGTCACCGGTCTCCGGGATGCCCGGGTTGACGGCGTACGCCGACACGAGCGGTACCTTGTTGCGCTGGAAGATCGTCGCGCCGGCGAGGGTCTGCGGGCTGTAGGAGCCACTGACCGCCGCGACGACGCGGTCCTGGGTCACCAGCTTGGTCGCGATCACCGCGCCCTGCTTGGGGTCGCTCGCGTCGTCGTAGGTGACGAGCTCGACCAACTTGCCGTCGATCCCCCCGTCGGCGTTGACCTGCTCGACGGCCAGCCGGGCGCCGGCGAGGGCGCTGCGGCCGTCGGCCGAGCCGAATCCGGTCTCCGGCGCGAAGAAGCCGACCTTCACGGTGTCGCCGCCGGATCCGCCGCCGGAACAGGCGGAGGTGGCAGCGAGCAGGCCGACGAGGGCGCCGGCCATGAGGGTGCGAATGCGCATGCGTGCTCCTAGTTGTTGTTCGAGGTCGCCGACGACGACCGGGTCTGGGTGGGCGCGGCCGAGAGGCCGCGCGGCAGAATGCGGCCATGCCGACGCTGCTCAGGGATCTCCTGGCCGAGCCGAGCCTGCGCGTGCAGGCCCTGGTGCTCCCCGAGGGCGCCGCCGAGCAGCCGATCAGCTGGAGCTCGACGACCGAGCTGCCCGACCCGGTGCCGTTCCTGCGCGGCCAGGAGCTGGTGATGACCACGGCATTGGTCGACCGCACGCCCGAGGAGTGGCGGCAGCTCGCCGCGGCCCTCGCGGCAGTGCCGGTCGCCGCGGTCTGCATCGGCGTCGGCCTGGTGCACGACGAGCCGCCGGCCGCGCTCGTCGCGGCAGCGGAGGAGGCCGGCCTCGCCCTGGTGGTGTCGCCGGTCGGCGTGCCCTTCATCGCGATCAGCCACTGGCTGGCCGACCAGATCTACGCCGAGACCTATGCGGCGGTGCAGACGAACCTGCAGGTCCAGGACCGGCTGGTGCGCGAGCTGCTGTCCCGGCACGGCATCGACGGGATGCTGGCCGAGCTGCGCCGCCGGCTCGGGTTGAGCGCGGTGCTGCTGACCGAGCCGGGCGGGCAGGTGCTGCATCGCTCGCCCAGGAACTCCCGCTGGACGCCGGACGCCCCGACGCCCGGACGTCGTACGGCATCGGCCGAGGTGGTCGTCGACGACATCCCCGTCGCGGTGCTGCACACCGATCCGGCGCCGACGCACGAGGGCGTGCTGCCCTTCGCCGCGACCGTGCTGGGGCTCGAGCTCGCCCGCGAGCAGGCCTTCCTCACCGGCCGCCGCGAGCTGCTGGGCCAGGTTCTCGAGGACGTGCTGCACGGCCTGATCTCCGACCATGCGGCGCGCCGCCGGCTGGGCCGCCTCGGCGTCCAGGTCGACGCGCAGCAGACCATCGTCGTCGCGGTGCTGGGCGAGTCGCCGGACCGGCTGCGCCGCGTCCCCTGGGAGCTGCGCGCGGTGCTCCGCCGCGAGGGCGACTCGCTGCCGACCGCCCTGCTCGAGGACGCCGTCGCGGTCGTCGTCCCCGACGGGACGACCGCGGACCAGGTCGCCGAGAACCTGAGCACGCAGCTCGGCCGGGCCGGGCACCGCGCCGCGATCGGCGTCGGGTCGGCCCGCCGCGGCGTCGCCGGACTCCGCCTCGGCTACTACGAGGCCCGGCAGGCCGCCGTCCACGACGGGATCGGGCGCTCCGCGCCGCTCTCGCTGGCCGGGCTGCTGCTCGGCAACCTCGACCTGCCGCTCGCCGAGCTCGGCCGTGAGGTGCTCGGGCCGCTGCTGGAGCGCGACGAGCACACCGGCAACCAGCTGCTGCCGACGCTGCGCGCCTACCTCGAGCACGACTGCGTCCCGAGCGTCACCGCGGCCGCGATGGTCATCCACCGCAACACGCTGCGCTACCGCCTGGAGCAGATCGAGCAGCTCCTCGACCGCGACCTCGACCGGCTGGTCGACCGGGTCGAGCTGGCGCTGGCGCTGGCCGCGCTCGATGCCGCCGGCGACCCCGGCGGGGCCGGCGAACCCGGCGCCTGAGCACGCCGTCATCGGAGCAGGTGACGGGCCATCACGACCCGCTGGATCTGGTTGGTGCCCTCGTAGATCTGGGTGATCTTGGCGTCGCGCATCATGCGCTCCACCGGGAAGTCGCGGGTGTAGCCGTAGCCGCCGAGCAGCTGGACGGCGTCCGTGGTCACGGCCATCGCGGTGTCGGAGGCCAGGCACTTGGCGGCGGCGCCGAAGAAGGTGAGGTCGTCGCTCCCGGCCTGGCTGCGGGCCGCGGCGGCGTAGACCATCTGCCGCGCCGCCTCCACCTTCATGCCCATGTCGGCGACCATGAACTGGATGCCCTGGAAGTCGGCGATCGCCTGACCGAACTGGCGGCGCTCCTTGACGTAGTCGATCGCGGCATCCAGCGCGCCCTGCGCGATGCCGACCGCCTCGGCGCCGATCGAGACGCGGGTGTGGTCGAGCGTCCCGAGCGCGACGCGCATGCCGCGGCCGCGCTCGCCGAGGAGCCGGTCGGCGGGGATCCGGCAGTCCTCGAAGTAGACCTCGCGGGTGACCGAGCCCTTGAGGCCCATCTTGCGCTCGGGCTCGCCGTACGCGATGCCGCCGTCGTCGGCGTGGACCAGGAAGGCCGACAGGGAGCGGGATCCCTGGCCCGGGTCGGTGACGGCGAAGACGACGATGTAGCGGGCGATGCCCGCGGAGGTGATCCAGGTCTTCACGCCGTTGAGGACCCAGGAGTCGCCGTCCAGGCGCGCGGTCGTGCGCATCGCGGCGACGTCGCTGCCGGCCTCGCGCTCGCTGATCGCATAGGCCATCAGCGCCTCACCGGAGGCGACCTCGGGCAGGTAGCGGCGGCGCTGCTCCTCGCTGCCGTAGTGCAGCAGCGGGACGATGCCGAGCTTGTTGGAGGTGATGATCGCGCAGCTCGACGCGCAGGCCCGCGCGACCTCCTCGACGGTGATGGCGGCAGCGATCGCGTCGACGCCGTCGCCGCCGTACTCCTCCGGGATGCCGGGCGCGTGCAGGCCGGCCGCGACCAGGATGTCGTAGCTCTCCTGGGGGAAGACGGCGGCTTCGTCGACGGCGGCGGCACGGGGCGCGAGCTTGTCGGTGGCGACCCGGCGGGCGGCGGCGCGGAGCTCGTGGTGGAGGTCATCGAGGAGGTACATGTGGGGCCTTCGGCGTGGGGGTCGTTGCGGCACTATTCACGCCGCGGTGACCGGGCTCACGCAATGTGCAAGTGCCCGATGGATCACTAGATCTTCGGGCACTTGCCCATGTTGGTCCGCGCGCTGTCCCGCCTAGGTTGTGCCCGCCCCCACGCACCGAGGAGAGACCGACGATGACGCTGCTGAACGACGTGAAGGTGCTCGACCTGAGTCGGGTGCTCGCCGGCCCCTACTGCACCGCGATGCTCGCCGACCTCGGCGCCGACGTCGTCAAGGTCGAGTCCCGCCACGGCGACGACGCCCGCCACCTGGGGCCCTTCCAGGACGGCGAGAGCGTCTACTTCGCGCAGCTCAACCGCGGCAAGCGCAGCATCGTCCTCGACCTCAAGGACCCGGCCGACCACGCGACCCTGCTCGACCTCGCGCGCGCCGCCGACGTCGTCGTCGAGAACTTCCGCCCGGGCGTCGCCGCGCGCCTCGGCGTCGACCACGCGGCACTCAGCGCGGTCAACCCGCGGCTCGTCTACGCGAGCATCTCCGGCTTCGGGCAGAGCGGACCGCTCGCGCACGCGCCGGCGTACGACCTGGTGGTGCAGGCGATGTCGGGCCTGATGGAGGGCACCGGCACCGCCGACGGCGGCCCGACGCGCGTCGGCGAGTCCGTCGGCGACGTGATCGCCGGCCTGTACGCCGCCTGGGGCATCACCGCCGCGCTCTTCGAGCGGGAGCGCACCGACGTCGGCCGGCACGTCGACGTCGCCATGTTCGACTCGCTGGTCTCGCTGCAGGTGACCGCGATGAGCATCCTCACCGCGAGCGGCGCGCTGCCCGGCCGCGTCGGCAACCGCCACCCGGTCTCCGCGCCCTTCGACACCTACCCGACCCGCGACGGCCTGGTCGCGATCGCGGTGGCCAACGGCAGCGTGTTCGCGCGCTTCTGCGCCCTCGTCGGACACCCCCAGGCCGCCGACGACCCGCGCTTCGCCGACGACAGCGCCCGCGCCGCGCACCGCCACGACATCGAGGCGCTGGCGACCGCCTGGTCCACCGGCCTCACCACCGAGCAGGCCGTCGCCCAGGCCGAGGAGGCGGGCGTCCCGGCCGCCCCCATCTGGGACCTCGCCCAGGCACTGGCCAGCGAGCAGGCCGCGCACCGCGGGCTGGTCGGCACCTTCGAGCACCCGGTGCTCGGGCGCACGCCCTATCTCACGCAGCCGGTGCGCTTCCCCGGCACCGCCGAGGGCGAGCTCGTCGCCGCGTCGAGCCCGACGCTGGGCGCCGATCGCGACGAGGTCGTCGCCGGCTGGCTGGGCGACGAGCGGCTCAGCCCCGCAGAGACGCCGCCGGCCGAGCCCGCGTCGAGGCACTGACCCGGCTGAACGGGACGGCGACGAGCGCGCCGATCACCCCGCCCAGCCCGTTGTGCCACACGTCGGCCACGTCCGCGACCCGGCTCGGGAAGAACCGCTGCTGGGCCAGCTCGATGCACGCCGACGCGAGCACCGTCAGGGCGGCCGCGACCAGCGGCCGGCCGAGCACGATCGCGAGCAGGAGGCCGGCGGGCACGAAGAGCGCGACATTCGCCAGCGCCTCGGTCTGCGTCCAGGTCAGCCGCCCGTCGCTGGCGACGTCCGCCGCCCGCCAGCCGAGGTCGAACGCCCAGCGCCCGGCGGACGGATCGGCCAGGGTGAGGCGGGCGACGACCACCGAGTAGCAGGCGAGCAGGACGGCGGCGACGGGTCGGCGGATCATGTCGTCGACGCTAGGTCCGCCGCGCGGCCGAGCCCTCCCCCTCGGGTGCCGATCGTCGGTACCGAGGGACCGCCGCGGGAGTCGGGTGGGTGAGCGTGACGCCGGAATCACGCTCAACCACCCGACGACGGGCGAGAGGATGAACGCATGAGCACGTACGCCTCCCCTGCCGGCTTCCCCGAGCTCGCCGACCTCCTCGGCGAGAGCATCGCCGCGATGCGCGGCTGGATGAGCGAGTACGGCGCCTACGAGCCGCACCCGTCGCTCGACGTACCGCTCGACGAGCTGCGCGCCGCGACCGCCGTCCTCCACGACCGGCTGCGCGACAACTACCCGTTCTTCCACCCGCGCTATGTCGGCCAGATGCTCAAGCCGCCGCACCCCGCGGCGGTGGTCGGCTACCTGACCGCGATGCTGATCAACCCCAACAACCACGCCCTCGACGGCGGCCCCGCGACCGCCGCGCTGGAGAAGGAGGTGGTGGCCGACCTGGCCCGGATGTTCGGGTTCGGCACGCACCTCGGCCACCTCACCAGCAGCGGCACGATCGCCAACCTGGAGGCGCTCTTCGTCGCCCGCGAGACCCATCCCGGCAAGGGGATCGCGCACAGCGCCGACGCGCACTACACGCACGGCCGGATGAGCCACGTGCTCGGCATCGCGTCACACGCGGTGCCCACGACCGCGGGCGGGACGATGGATCTCGACGCCCTCGAAGCCCTCCTCCGCACCGGCACGGTCGGCACGGTCGTCGCGACCACCGGCACCACCGGCCTCGGCGCGGTCGACCCGGTGCACGAGATCATCCCGCTCTGCCGCGCGTACGGCGTCCGCGTCCACGTCGACGCGGCATACGGCGGGTTCTTCACCCTCATCGCCGACGACACCCCCGACGGCGTCGCCGCCGCGCCCTTCGCCGCGATCGCCGACGCCGACTCGGTCGTGATCGACCCGCACAAGCACGGCCTCCAGCCCTACGGCTGCGGCGCCGTCCTCTTCCGCGACCCCGCCGTCGCGCGGCACTATCTGCACGACTCGCCGTACACGTACTTCACGTCCGACGAGCTGCACCTCGGCGAGATCTCCCTCGAGTGCTCCCGCGCCGGCGCCGCGGCCGCCGGCCTCTGGCTCACCCTGCAGGTGCTGCCGCTGACCGCCGACGGACTCGGCGCCGTCCTGCGCCCGGGCCGCCGCGCCGCCCTCGCGTGGGCCGACCTGATCGACGCGAGCGACGAGCTCACCGTCTTCCAGCCGCCGCAGCTCGACATCATCAGCCACTTCCCGAGCCGGCCCCGGCTCTCCGAGGTCGACCGGGCGTCCGCCCACGTTCTCGACGCCGGCGTGGCGCTGCCCCCGGACCAGGCCCTCTACGTCGCCACCTACACCGTCGACGGGCCCAGCCTCGCGGCGCGCGGGCACAGGGTCGACGCGGACGTCGCCTCGGGACGGATCCTGCGGAGCGTGCTCATGAAGCCCGAGACCGAGGGGTGGGTGCCGGCGCTCCACGAGCAGCTGGTCGGGCTGCTGCCGCGCTGACCAGCCGATCAGCGGCGGGTGCGGTCCTGGTCGCGGTCCTGGTCCTGGTCCCCGGTCCGCGCATCGGGCCCGGTCGCGCCCTCCTGGACGTCGCGGTCGTGCGGGTGGCCGGCCACCGAGTCGCCGGGCTCGATCTCGCCGCCGTCGCCCAGGTTGTCGACCTCGGAGATCTCGCCACGGCCTTGCTCGCGGTTGCTCTGCTCCATCCGCGCGCAGTACCCGGCTCCGGGGCGATCATCCGATCGACGCGCCGCCAATGCCACCCCCACCGACGCCACGAGCGGGAACCCCGGCCCGCACATCAGACCCGCGCGCAGGCTCTCGGCGGTCCCCAGCCACGGCTCGAGCGCCAGCGCGACGACCAAGACCGCCCAGGGCACGACGGCGAGCGCCACCCCGAGCCGAGCCCAGGCAGCCGGTCGCCCCCGGGCGATGACCAGACCGAAGACGAGCATCGGCACCACGTGGAACCACGGGTAGAGCGCCGGTGTCGCCGGTCCGTCCAGCGCAGCGAAGCGGAGGAGGACGACCGCCTCACCGACCACGCCGACGACCGCCACCGGCAGCAGCACACCGCGACCACTCCGACCACCGCGAGCGACCGGCGACGAAGTCCACGCGTGCAGAGCCGCGCCCGTCCCCGGCGCCACCACGGCGAGCGCCACCGCGCTGACCTCCAGGTTGGTCAGCATCGTGTGCCCCGGGACCAGCGCACCGAGCGTCGACCACAGCAGCCGCAGCAGCGGCGCGGTCAGCAGGAAGCAGGCGCTGAGCGTCAGCCACGCCCGATGCGCCTCCCGGTCGCCCCGGCGCGACGCCAGCACGCCCAGGACGACGGTGCCCAGCGTGCTCAGCCCCAGCAGCCAGAGCTGGAGCCGGAACCCGGTCTGCCCCGGTACGGCGAGGTGCGGCGCCCGGAGCAGGAACACGAACGACGCGAGCATGCTCACGACCACGGCGCCGACGTACGCCCACCCGAGCCGTCGGTGCAGCGACCCCGGCCCGCCGCCCCGCCGCAGGAGCAGAGCCTGCGCGAGCAGGAGGCAGAGCGCGACCGCGCCGAGCGTGGTGTGGACGAGAAGGGCCACCCGGTGGTCGACGTAGGCCGCCGTCCGCACCGCTGCGACGGAGCCGGAACCCCAGGCGTAGGCGTGGCCACCGAGCCAGGCGTCCAGGTCCTCCTGCCACCGCGGGAAACCGGGCAGCACGGTGAACCACATCGAGGTCGCGGCGAGCGGCACGTAGCCGACGACGAGCAGCGCCAGCATCCCGAGGACCACGCGACGCACCACGGCCGAGACGCTAACGCGCGCCCACGAGCGCGAGCAGGTCTCGCCGCACGGCAAGACGCAGCCACCGGCGCTCCCGCCGAGTGGTACGTCAGGGCGACAGGGTCAGGGGGACACCTTCGAGAACCCGCTGCGGTGGAACACCAGCGGCGAGGACTCCTCCGCCCGGCGTACGGCGTGCAGCCGCAACAGCACGATCGTGTGGTCCCCCGCCTCCACCTCGCGGTAGATCGCGGTGTCGAACTGGGCGATCCCGTCGACGAGCGTCACGGCGCCGCCGTCGCCGACCGCCACGTCGAGACCGTCGAAGCGATGCGCGACGTCACCGGCCAGCTGACGGGCGGTCGCACCGTGGTGGTCGGCGAGGACCGTGACGCCCAGCCGGGGCGAGCGGCGCAGGTCCGACCACGTTCGCGAGGTGTTCGCGATGGAGAAGGACACCAGCGGCGGGGCCAGGCTCACCGACGTGAACGAGCTGGCGGCCAGCCCCACGTAGGCGCCGTCGACCCGCGCGGCGACGGCGACGACGCCCGTCGGGAAGACCCCGAAGGCCTCCCGCACCCGCGCGGGGTCCAGGTCCTGGTTGGTGGCGAGGACGGTCATCGGATCACTCCTGCGATCGGTCGGACGAAGGGTTGCGTGGCGTGCAGCCAGACCTCGTACGTGGCAGGCTCGCCCGCCTCGGAGTCGAGGACGAACAGCCCCCGACCGGGCACGGACGCGCCCAGCTCGGTCAGCACCGGGCGCAGCGTGAGCTCGGCGGCGAGCGCGTGCTCCGGTCCGGCGCCCAGCAGGAGCGGGATCGCCTGGCCGCGCAGGCCGGTGCCGCCGGCGAAGCGGTCGAGGAAGACCTTGAGCAGGCCCGTGTAGGTGCCCTTGTACGTCGGGCTCGCGACCACGACGAGGTCGGCCTCGCCGGCCTGCCGGACCAACGCGTCGACGGTCGCGTCCGACCAGTCGAGGACGGCCGGCCCCAGCGTGGCCAGGTCGATGACCAGGTCCGGCGGCGCGCCCGCCAGCTGGGTGGCGACGTACGTCGCGGCGGCCAGCGTCCGGGAGGCCGGCTTGGGGTTGCCGACGATCACGACCGTCGTCATGACACCACCACCTGCAAGGGCGCCGCGCCGAAGGGAACGGCGGAGCCCAGCGCGCGCGGCGGAGCCGGATGCGTCCACCTGCCCCGGCGGGCCAGCTCGGGCAGCACGCCTTCGCCGAAGGCGTACGCCTCCTCCAGGTGCGGGTAGCCCGAGAGCACGAACTCCTCGATGCCGACGGCGGCGTACTCCTCGATCAGGTCGGCGACCTGCTGGTGCGAGCCGACGAGCGCCGTGCCGGCGCCGCCGCGGACAAGACCGACGCCCGCCCACAGGCCGGGGTGGATCTCCAGGCCGTCCTTGGTGCCGCCGTTGAGCGCGAGCATGCGCTTCTGCCCCTCGGACTCCGAGCGCCGCAGGCCGGCCTGGACCCGAGCGATATCCGACTCGGAGATGCCCGCCAGCAGGCGGTCGGCCTCGGCCCAGGCCTCCTCGGCGGTGTCGCGGGCGATGGCGTGGACCCGCAGCCCGAACCGGATGTCGCGGCCCAGGGCCTCGGCGCGGGCGCGCACGGCCCTGACCTTCTCGGCCACGGCGGCGGGCGGCTCGCCCCAGGTGAGGTAGACGTCGGCGTGCTTGGCGGCGACGTCCAGCGCGGCCGGCGAGGAGCCCCCGAAGTAGATCGCCGGCAGGATCTCGGGGCGCTGGCTGAGCACCGCCTTCTCGACCTGGAAGTAGTGGCCCTTGAAGGTCACCTCCTCGCCCTCCCACAGGCGACGCACGATCGTCAGGAACTCGTCGCTGCGGGCATACCGCTCGTCCTTGCCGAGGAAGTCGCCGTACATCTGCTGCTCGTGCGACTCCCCGCCGACGACGACATTGAGGAGCAGCCGGCCCCCGGTCAGGTTCTGGTAGGACCCCGCCATCTGCGCCGACAGGAACGGCGAGATCAGGCCGGGCCGGAAGGCGACCAGGAACTTCAGGCGCTCCGACAGCGGAGCCACCAGCGCGGTGGCCACCCAGGCGTCCTCGCACCACGCACCCGTCGGCGTCAGCGCGGCCTCGAAGCCCAGCTGCTCGGCGCTGCGGGCGATCTGGCCGATGTACGACGCCGTCGCCGGCCTGCCCGCGGCCTCGGCGCCGGTGCCGTGACCGCCGCCGACGACGTGCCGGCCGTCGCCGCCGTTGGTCGGCAGGAACCAGTGGAACGTCAGCTTGCTCATCTCGTCTTCTCTCAGATCTGTCCGTGGCGCGGCGGCCGGATGCCGTCCGCGGCCCAGCGGCCGAGGTGGTGCACCTTCCAGCCGGCCGGGTCGTGCAGGGAGTGCGTGCGCGCGTTGCGCCAGTGGCGGTCGAGGTTGAGCCCGGCCAGGGCGGCGCGGGTGCCGGCGACCTGGAAGAGCTGCGACGCGACGTCCACCGACACCGCGGTCGACGAGGCACGGGCCGCGGCGACGGCCAGACTGGCCTCGGCCGCCGTGTCCTCGGTCAGCGTGCGGTTCGCCGCGTCGACCGCCTCGGCGGCCACCCGCAGCAGCGCCTCGCTGCCGCGGACGGCCAGCTCGAGCTGGCCGAAGGCATGGACGACGACCGGGTCCTCGGCAGCTCGCTCGACCCCGGCGTCCGGGTAGGGCCGGGACGTGGTCCGGACGAACTCGCCCGCCTCGTCCAGCGCCCGACGGGCGATGCCGACGTCGATCGCGGCGTGCAGCACCTGGGCGAACGCGCCGTACGTGGTCGGCCGGTCGAACTCGACGGAGAAGGGGGTCACCCAGTCGGCGCCGACGACCACGTCCGTCAGCCGCACCGTGCCGCTGCCGGTCGTGCGCTGACCGACGGCGTCCCAGTCGTCGACGACCTCGACTCCGGAAGCGTCCTTGCGGATCCACGCGACCTGCAGCGAGCCGTCGGTCTCGCGTCGGCTCAGGACGGCGAGATAGTCGGCGAACAGGGAGCCGGTGGCGTAGAACTTCTCCCCGTTGAGCAGCCAGCCCGCCCCCGCGGGCGACAGCGTGGTGCGGATGTCGCGGACGTGCTTGCTCCCGAACTCGGACTGAGCGTTGGCCACGATCGAGCCTGCGAGCACCTCCCCGAAGATCCGCTGCTGGTGCTCGGGCGAGCCGTGCAGCCGCAGCTGGTTGAGGAACACGACGTGGCTGTGCGGGATCTGAGCGACATTGGGGTCGCCCCAGGCGAGGGCTCGGAACACCTCGGTCACCGTGCTGACCGAGGCATCCGCGCCCCCGAACGCCGCCGGGACGGTGAGGGCCAGCAGCCCCGACTCGGCGAGGCCCTTCACCTCGTCGTACGGCAACGAACGGTGCAGGTCGCGGTCGATGTCGCCGTCCGCGAGCGCACGCCCCAGCGTCCGGGCGACCTCGACCGCGTCGGCCGGCCCGAGAACCGGCACGCTCACGACACGGGCTCCAGGGCGACGCCGTCCTTGGCGGCGAGCTCGGCCTCCAGCTCGCGGACGATCGGCAGGATCCGGGCGCCGAAGTACTCGATGTCCTCGAGGTAGTGGAGGAAGCCGAGCAGGAACAGGTTCACGCCGCGCTTCTTGTACTCGACGATGCGCGTGGCGATCTGCTCCGGCGTCCCGACCAGGCCGGTACGGAAGCCGTCGTTGTACTGGACGAGGTCGCGGAAGGTGGAGTCCGCCCACATGCCCTTGCCGTCGGCCGTGCTGGCGCCCGCCTGCTGGACCGCCTGGCGGAAGCCCTCGACCGCGTCGGGGTTGGCCTTGGCGACGATCTCCTCGAGCACGTCCCTGGCCTCCTGCTCGGTGTCGCGGGCGACGACGAAGCCGTTGAGACCGAACCTGACCGCACCCGCACGGCCGGCGAGCTGGGCGTTCTGGTTCACCTCGAGATACTGCTCGGTGAAGCCGTCGAAGTCCTTGCCGTTGGAGAAGTACCAGTCGATGACATTGCCGGCCACCTCGCGGGCCGCCGTCGAGTTGCCGCCCTGGAAGATCTCGGGGTGCGGACGACCCTCCGATGCGATCGGTCCGGGCTTCAGCTGGAAGTCGTGGATCTGGTAGAAGTCGCCCTGGTGGCTGAACGGGCCCTTCTCGGCCGACTCGAAGAGGCCGCGCAGCACCCGCACGAACTCCTCGCTCTGCCGGTAGCGCTCCCCGTGCTCGAGCCAGCGCACGCCGAGGTCGACGGCCTCGCCCTTGAACCAGCCCGACACGACGTTGACCGCGGCGCGACCACCCGAGATGTGGTCGGCGGTGATCAGCCACTTGGCCAGGACCGCCGGGTTCCAGAAGTACGGGTGGACCGCCGCGATCACCTTCAGGCGCTCGGTCTGGGTGAGCAGGCCGAGGCTGAAGGATGTGGACTCGTGCTGCTGGTCGGCGCCGTACGACGCGGTGTAGCGGACCTGGCTCAGCGCGTAGTCGAAGCCGTTGTTCTCGGCCAGCTGCGCGAGCTTGACGTTGTAGTCGTAGGTCCAGTCGGTGCGCTGTTCGATGTCACTGACGACCAGGCCGCCCGAGACGTTGGGTACCCAGTAGGCGAACTTCAGGGGTTCGTGATCGATGGTCATGACGGTGTCCCTTTCGAGTGGATGCGAAGATTGCGCTCGGAGCCGGCGAAGAGACGGCTCACGTGTACCAGGTCGGCTCGGGCAGCTCGCCGAGCAGCGCGTAGCGACCCACCTCGGCGCGCTTGTGCGCGATCGGGTCGTGGAGGCTGTGCGTGCGCACGTTGCGCCAGTAGATGTCGAGACCGACGGAGCTGGCCGTCGCACGCGCTCCCGTGACCTCGTAGACCCGCGTGCCGATCTCCAGAGCGACGTCGATCGCGACCTGCTTGGCGGCGGCGATGACGACCGCCGCCTCACCGCGCTCCTCGGCCGTGACGGCGTCGGCGTGGGCGTTGATCTCCTCGATCAGCACCGCGGCCCGCTCGGTCAGCGCCTCGGCGGCCCAGAGCTTCGAGCGGAGGTCGCCGTACGCCTCCTGGACGTAGAACTCCTCGCTCGCGCGGGTCTTGACGTCGCCGGCGTAGGGCCAGGCGCGGGTCGTGTCGCGGGTGTAGGTCGCCGCCGTGGCGAGCGCGCCCTCGGCGATGCCGACATAGAGGTTCGCGAAGATCAGCTGGATCAGCGGCACATTGAGGCTGTTGTACGTGCGCGGAACGAAGACGTACTCCTCGCCGTCCCGCACGAATCCGGCCGCGGACGCCCGCGGGACGCGGACCTCGTCGATGACGACGCCTCCGCTCTCGGTGAGGCGCTGGCCGAGGCTGTCCCAGTCGCCCAGGAACCGGATGCCGGGCTGCTGGGTCGGGACGATCGCGAAGGCGTGGTCCCCGGTTCCCTCGATGACGCCCTCGAGCACCGTGACGTCGGAGACGACGCCGCCGGTGGAGAACGACTTGCGGCCCGAGTAGACGAGGTCGTCACCGTCGATGCGAATCGTCAGGTCCGCATCACGCGGGTTGACCGCGCCACCGAAGAACCACTGGTTCGTGGTCGCAGCCTCCTCGACCGCGGCGATCTGCTCCGGCGTGCCGACCAGGCGCGCCGCCCAGGCCCACAGGTAGTGGTAGCCGAGGAGCTGGCCGATCGAGCCGTCGCCGGCCGAGACGGCCCGGACGACGCGCAGCGCCGTCGTCCAGCTCTGGCCGGCGCCGCCGTGCTCGGTCGGGCCGAGCAGGGTGACGAGGCCGCTGTCCTTGAGCAGCTGGACCTCTGCGGTCGGTGTCTGGTTGGCGCGGTCGCGGGCGACGGCGTCCACCGCGAGCTCGGTGGCGACCTCGCGGGCGCGGGCGAGCCATTCCTCGGCGGTGGACGGGGTGGTGGTCCAGCGGCTGCTGGCCTCTCGGGCGGTGACGCTCATGACGGACTCCTTGCCGGGCGATGCGGGCGGTCAGGGGTGAGGGATGCTCAGAAGTAGGCGTTCGCCGGGAACCCGACGCCGTTGACCAGGTGGTCGCCGATCGCCGAGGCCTTGAGGAACGTCGGGTTGTGGGTCGAGATGGTCCGGACGTTGCGCCAGTGCCGGTCGAGGTTGTGCAGCGACTGCGTCGCGGACGTGCCGCCGACGTCGAAGAGCCTGGTCGCGGTGGTGGCCGAGAATCGGTCGAGCGCGACCTTGGCGTGCGCCGCGGCGAGCTGCGCGGCCTCGGCGGCCTCAGCCGTCGGCACTCCGTCGACGACCGAGTCGGCCGCCGCCTGGATGGCCTCGGCAGCCGTGCGGACGATCGCCTCGGCGGCGAACACGTCCGCGGAGATCTCGCCGACGACCTGCAGGACCTGACGGTCCTGCGTCGGGCTCTGCGACCCACCGTGGCTGTAGTTGCGCGCCCGGCGCTCGAGCAGTGCGACCGCGTCGTTGCGGACGCTGCGGAGGATGCCGGCCGTGACCGCTTGCAGGAAGAGCTGCAGGAACGCCCCCTGATAGCCAGGGACCGGCTCGCCCTCGGGCTCGCCGAGGTCGAAGAACTCGTCGGCCTCGACCCGGACGTCGTCCAGCTGGGTGGTGCCCGTGCCCGTCAGCCGCTGTCCGAAGCCGTCCCAGTCGTCGAGGATCGAGACGCCCGCGCGGTCGACCGGGATCACCGCGCCGGCGATCCGGCCGTCCGGAGCGGCCGCCCAGATCTGCGTGTAGTCGGAATAGATGCTGCCGGTCGAGTAGAACTTGGTGCCATTGAGCCGATAGCCGTCACCGTCGGGCGTGAACGCCGTGTCGAAGTGCAGTCCGACCGGCTTGCGACTCTGCTCGCTGAACCCGTTCCCCACGATCTTGTCGTCGGCCGCGAGCGCGAGCCGCGCCCGGAACGCGGGGTCGTTGCCCGCCTGCAGGTGCTGCTCGACGAACCAGAAGTGCGTCCGCAGGATGTGCGGGACACTCGAGTCCGCCTCGGCCAGGTCGATGACGGCCGCGAAGAGCTCCGGGATGGTCAGGCCCGCGCCGCCGTCCTCGACGGGCAGCCGGAGCCGTCCGACGCCGGCTTCCTTCAGCCAGCCGATGATCTGGTGAGGAGCGGTGCGGTCGCGCTCCCGCTCGACGGCCCCTTCGGCGATCCGCGCGAGCAGCGCCGTCCACTCCGCCGTGCCCGGGCGCACCGTCCGCTGATCGGCCGTGTTCGTCATGACGCGACCTCAGTTCGCCGAGACGGGAGCGAGCTGACCCTGGAGGGCCTTCTCGGTGTTCGTCTTGAGGTAGGTCTGGACCTTGGGGTCGAAGAAGATCTTCTTCAGGACGGCGACCTGCGGGTCGTCGACGTACTTGGTGCCGACGACGAGCTGGCCGGCGAAGTCGAGCGGGGCGGCCGGAGCGAGCACGCGCTCGGAGTCCGGCGTACCGGCGTCGACGAAGGACATGTTGTAGTCGATGACGTAGTCGACCGACGGCAGGGCGCGGGGGCCCGAGCCGTAGGCGATGAACTGGAACTTCAGGTGGTGGGGGTTCGCGGCGATGTCGTCGACGGTGGCCTCGCCCGGGTCCACGCCCGGCTTGAACGTGATGGTGCCGTTGCGCTCGAGGATCCACAGCGCCTGAGCGGTGTTGGCGGGATCGTTGAGCAGCGCGACCGTGGCGCCGTCCGGGATCGAGGTGAAGTCCTTGTGCTGGGCCGAGTAGACGGAGTAGGCCCACTGGAACACCGGGCCGAGCGCGGTCAGCTCGAGGCCGGTCGAGGACGTGACCTGCTTGAGCCAGTGGCTGTGCTGGTAGATGTTGGCGATGTACTGGCCGTTCGCCGTGGCGGCGTCGAGCTGGTTGCCGTCCTCGATGCCGACCGGCTTGATGGTGACGCCGTACGACGGGGCGATCTCGCGGTCGAGGTACTCCAGGAACGCCTGCTCGCTGGCCGAGCTGGCCTGGTAGGCGATCTGGAACTCCGTCCCGAAGTGGCTGCCCTTGACGCTGCCCTTCGAGTCGTCCTTGCCGAGGAAGGCCCAGAGCCCTACGCCGGCGGCGATCACGGCGATGGTCGCGGCGATGGCGACGATCAGCTTCTTGCGGTTGCGGCCGCCGAGGTCGAGGTCCTCGACGCCGGGGAGGTTGTCGGTGAGAGACATGTTGGTTCCTTGCTTGGGCAGGTGGTGCCGGCTGATACCGGGTGGGCGGTGGCATGCAGTCGGCATGCGGGCTTCAGTGCGAGAGCGCCCTGACCGCGCGGTCACCGGCGAACTGGATGACCTGGACGATCGCGATCAGGACGCCGATACAGGCGAGCATCACGTGCTGGTCGAAGCGCTGATAGCCGTAGTTGACGGCGACGTAGCCGATGCCGCCGGAGCCGATCGCGCCGGCGATGGCCGAGTACTCGATCATCGCGATCAGGTTGAGTGTGAACCCGGCGACGAGTCCGGGGACCGCCTCGCGGACCTGGATCCCGAAGACGATCTGGCGCAGCGAGGACCCGCTGGCGAGCCCGACGTCCATCAGCTCGCGCGGCACCTCGCGGACGGCGTTCTCGGTGATCCGCGCGAAGAACGCGACCCCCGCCACGGCCATCGGGATGATGGCCGCCCGGAACCCGATCGTCGTCCCGAACACCGCGAAGGTGACCGGGACGAGCGCCGCCATCAACACCAGGAACGGGAGCGACCGACCGAGGTTGGCGATCCAGCTGATCGAGAAGTGGACGGCGCGATGCGGCGTGAGCCCGTGCGACGAGGAGTTGAAGATCAACAGGCCCAGCGGGCCGCCGAGGACGACCACGACGGCCATCACGACGGCGACGAGGCGGACGGTCTCCCAGAGCGCCGGGACCAGCAGGTCGACGACGCCGGACCACGGGGTGGCGAGCAGGGCGGTCATGCGGCCGGGTCCTCGACGCGCTCGGCGACGACGGCGGCCCGGGTGATCGCCTCGGTCTCGATGCCCTCGGTGACCAGCGCCGCACGCAGGCTCTCCACGTCGACCCGGGGCTCGACGCCGAGCGTCAGGCGGCCGACCGTGCTGCCCGCCGACTCCTCCACCAGGCCCGAGAGCAGGGCGAGGTCGACGCCGACGGTGCGGCCCACGCGCGCGAGCCAGTACGGCGACACGCGCGCGGCGTCGTACCGGACCTGCCAGAGATCCAGCCCGGCGGGCACGGCCACGGCCGGGACCGGCAACAGGGCGCGCGAGAGGTCCGAGTCGGAGCGACGGACGACCTCGGCCACGGGGCCCTGCTCGACGATCCGGCCGCGGTCGAGCCGGGCGACGACGTCGGCGATGCCGCGGACGACGTCCATCTCGTGGGTGATGACGAGGATGGTCACCTGGAGCTCGTCGCGCAGCTCGCGCAGCAGCGCGAGGATCGAGGCCGTGGTGTCCGGGTCCAGGCCGGCGGTGGCCTCGTCGCTGAGCAGGACGCTGGGGCGCAGCGCCAGCCCGCGGGCGATCGCGATGCGCTGACGCTGCCCGCCGGAGAGCTGGGAGGGATAGTGGCTCGCGCGGTTGAGCAGGTCGACCCGCTCCAACAGCTCGTACACGCGGCGGCGGATCTCGGCCTCGGGCAGCCCGTGATGGCGCAGCGGGAGGGCGACGTTCTGGGCGGCCGTCAGGCGGCGGAGCAGGTTGGCCTGCTGGAAGACGGTGCCGATCTCGCGGCGCGCCGTCCGCAGCTCACGGCCCTGCAGCGCGGTGAGGTCGCGGCCGTTGACGACGATCGACCCCGACGTCGGGCGCTCCAGCAGGTTGATGGTGCGGGCCAGGGTGCTCTTGCCGGCGCCGCTCGGGCCGACGACGGCGGCGATCCGGGCGGACTCGACGCGCAGGTCGATGCCGTCCAGTACGCGGGTGCTGCCACAGGACTTGGTCAGTCCGGCGATCTCGATCATGGGTCCTCGATGGCTCGGGTGGGCGCGCGACGGCGCGCCCCGGACACGGTCGTGGGGGCGGCTGCCCCCGGGAGGCGGGCAACCGCGGACGGGCGGTGTCAGCGACACAGAGAGCTGGCGGTGCGCAGGAAGTCGACGTACGTCCGGGCGGTGAGGCGCATCCGGGCCATCGGTCTCTCCTTCCTGCGGTGGTCGTCCCTCGACCGACTAACTAGAGTGAAAGAGTAGACTTAGTGCATCATTGAGGGAAGCCGGAGGGCCATCGGCATTCCCGGACCCCCGTTCGGGTCCACCGAAGGGAGGGGCAGACCCATGCGGATCGAGCAGCTCGAGTACGTCGCGGCAGCCATCGAGCACCGCTCCCTGCGCCGGGCCGGCGAACGCCTGCACGTCTCCCAGGCCGCCTTGAGCGAGGGCATCTCGAAGCTCGAGCGCGAGCTCGGCGTCGACTTGCTGGAGCGGCATCGCGCCGGCGTACGCCCCACCGAGACGGGCGCGCTGCTGCTCCCCCACGTCCTGGAGGCGCTCGAGGCGCTCGAGCGCGTACGCACCGCGGGACACGGGCACCAGGCGCTGCCGGTGCGGCTGCGGGTCGGCACGGTCAATGCCGGGACGGCGTCGCTGCTGCTGCCGGCCGCGCAGGCGGTCACGGCGCGCCACGCCGGCACCTCGGTCGACATCCAGAGCCTGCAGCAGGCCGACATCGTCACCCGGCTCGGCGACGGCGCGCTCGACCTCGGACTCATCAACGTCCTCGACGGCGACGACCCGCCGCCCGACCTGAGCCCCGTGCCGCTGCGGACGGGCACGCCGATGGTCGTCCTGTCGACGACCCACCCCCTCGCCGGCGAGTCGTCGGTCGGCATCGACGCCCTCCGGGACGAGCCGTTCATCGGGATGAGGTCGGGCTACCTCATGCACCGCTACGCACACCGGCTGTTCGGCGACGACCTCCCGCGGACCTGGCACACCACCGACGGCGCCGAGATGGGCGCCGTCATGGTGGCCGAAGGGCTCGGCGTGACGATCCTGCCGGACTACAGCGTCAACGGGAGCGCGCTCGAACGTGCCGGGCTCATCACCACCCGACCGATCGCCGGCACCGACGCGACCGTGTCCGTGGTCGCGCTGCACCGGCGGTCGGCGCGGAAGCCGGTGGCGTTGCAGGACCTGCTGATCGAGCTGCGCCGAGCTTCCGACACGACCTATCAGCCAGAGGCAGCAGTCTGATGACTCTGCAACCTCGCCTGCACTCCCCCGCTGATTGCCGGAGTTCTGTGGAACCCGCCATCCTCATTGCCCGCCCGGGCCGTAGCGGGCCTGCGGCGACGGCGTCTAACGTCAAGCCGTGACCCCCGCTGAAGGCGACCCGCGTCCGAACGACGGAGACTTCCGCCCGGCAACTGTCTTCGCCTACGGCGACCCGGCTGCGACAGCCCCTGATGGGCCGATGGCCGACGATCTGGACCTCGGCGACGGCATCACCATCACCCTGATGGCGGAGGGGGCCGAAGACGTCGACTGCCCGTTGTGGGGTCCGCAACTGCTCTTCAGCGACTCTGATGAATTCGTCGAGTTCGGAGCCCCACGAGAGCTGGCTTCAGACATCGCCGCGTGGGCACATGAGCGTCATGTGAACGGCCGAAGTGATCGCTCCGACCTGGCGGCCCTGAAACTCCTGGACCGCTTGGCTGAGGCCTTCAATCGTCGTTACGTGTTCGTGTTTCGTCCTTGACGACAGGCCTGGCCCTCACCCTCCACGCGGGGCAGCAATCTCGGCAGCAACGAGATTGCTGTCACCGCCCTGAGTGTCTGGCCTGGTTCCCGGAAAGAACATGATCCGATGAAACGAAAACCGGCCCTGATGCGATGACGGAGCGGGGCCTCGCTCCTCGTGCGTCCCCGGCGGATGCTGGGGGCGTACTCGCGTCGACGACGAAGGAGGCCCCTCATGTCAGAGTACGCGGGGAAGCAGTTCGTCGGTATCGATCTTCACCGGCGACGCAGCGTGATCGTCAGGACGACCGAGTCCTGGGGAAGAGTTGGAGTCGGTCCGGATCCTCAACGATGTCGAGAGCCTGGATCTGGTGATCGCGCAGCGGGGAGGATCCCGAGGTGGTCCTGGAGGCCACCTACGGCCGGTGCTGGGCGGTCGACGCCCTTCAGGCGGCGGGCGCCATCGTGCACCTGGCTCACCCGCTGGGGGTGAAGGCGTTTGAGTACCGAGGGTGAAGAACGACTTCCGCGATGCCACCGACCTGGCCGACCTGTGCCCGGACGGCATCGCTGTCGCGCGGCCGCTCGTGAAGCGACCGCCCGGTCGTTCGACGGGTGATATGCAGGCATCTCAGCCGTCCGACGCCGAAGCCCTCGCTGAAGTTCTGCGGGGGCTTTCCTACGTCATTCATGTACCTATCACGTACATCGGGCCCGATCGGGCCAGGAATGACTCCGGCCCCTGCCAGCGTTTGTGCTGGTCAGGGGCCGGTTTGTCGGAGCCGCCTGTCGGAATCGAACCGACGACCTAATCATTACGAGTGATTCGCTCTACCGACTGAGCTAAGGCGGCCGACGCCGTTAGACCGGCGACCGCGGAAGCATACCGGGCGCGGCCGCCGGAGGGGGAATCCGGGGGCGCCTTCAGCAGCGCAGGCCGTCCTTGGGGACGATGCCGTCGATCAGGTAGGCGTTGACGGCGTCGTCGATGCAGCTGTTGCCCTTGTTGTACGCCGTGTGGCCGTCGCCGTCGCGCGAGACCAGGACGCCGGACTCGAGCTCCTTGGCCATCGCGACCGCCTCCTCGTACGGCGTGGCAGGGTCGCGCGTGGTGCCGAGGACGACGATGGGGGCGGCACCGGCGCCGTCGATCTTCAGGTCGGGCTCGTCGGTGGAGCGGAAGGGGTCGCCGTTGCAGGCGGTCAGGCCCCAGGCGAACACCTTGCCGAAGGTGGGTGAGGCCTTCTCGAAGTCGGGGTACTGGGACGGGACCTGGTCCGCGGTGATCGACCAGGGGTCGTCGAGGCAGTTGATGACGGAGATCGCCTCGAGGCTGTTGTCGGTGTAGGTGCCGTTCTCGCGCGAGCCGTAGAAGTCGGAGAGCATCAGCAGGGTCGAGCCGTCACCCTTGAGGCCCTTGCGCAGGCCGTCGTCGAGGTAGGGCCAGTTGTCCTTGCTGTAGAGCGGAACGATCAGGCCGTAGAAGGCCAGGCCGACGGTGAGCTTGCGGCCCTCCGGGTCGCCGGTCGCGAGCGGCTGCTGGTCGATCTTCTCGAGCAGGTCCTTGATCGTCGTCACGCCCGCGTCGACGCTCGAGCCGAGGAAGCAGTTGCCGGCGGAGACGCAGTTGCCGACGTAGGAGCGCAGCGCGGTCTCGAAGCCCTTGGCCTGGCTCAGCGCGCCGTCGCGCGACGACAGCGCCGGGTCGACGGCCCCGTCGAGAACGAGACGGCCGGTGTTCTGCGGGTAGAGCTCGGCGTAGGTCGCGCCGAGCCGGGTGCCGTAGGAGAAGCCGAAGTAGTCGAGCTTCTTCTCGCCGAGGGCGGCGCGCAGCACGTCCATGTCGCGCGCGGCCTCGACGGTGCTGACGTGGCCGCCGAGCGTGCCGGAGCGGGCCTTGCAGCCCTGCCAGAACTCCTCGGAGTTGTCCTTCGACTCCTGCACCTCCTGCGGGGTGTCGGGGTCGGGGTCGGCGGCGATGTAGGCGTCGAGCTCGCTGTCGCTCAGGCAGTCGACCGGCGCGGAGTGGCCGGTGCCGCGGGGGTCGAAGCCGACGATGTCGTAGGCCGCCCGCAGCTCGGACCCGAAGTACAGGTTGGCGTCGCGGACCGTGCTGGTGCCAGGCGCGCCGGGACCGCCGGGGTTGATGACCAGCGAGCCGATCCGCTTGCCGGTGGCGCTGGCGCGCTCGAGGGCGAGCTCGATCGAGCCCTCGCCCGGCTTCTGGTAGTCGATCGGGACCTCGAGCTTGGCGCAGTCGTCGGATCCGCACTTCGTCCAGGCGAGCTTCTGGTCGTAGAAGTCGTCGAGGGTGCGGCCGTCGGGACCCTTCGGCGAGGTCGGCTGCTTGGCGGTGTCGGACGGCGACGCGTCGGTGCCGCTGTCGCCGCGGGTCAGCAGGACGACGCCGAGCCCCACCCCGCCCGCGATCACGAGCGCCCAGATCACCACGACCGCAATGATCAGCTTCTTGGTCACGGACGACTCCTCACCGTTGCGGCGCCTTCAGCGCCACCATCATCGACTCCAGCGCCAGGGCCACCGGCACGTTGAACTCCAACATCTGTTCCCGCGCCGCGAAGATCCAACCGATCCGGCGCAGATTGAGCTCGGGGGTGGAGCTGTCGACGATCGACTCCACCTGGTCGCGGATGTCCTCGTTGACCAGCGCGCCCGGCGCCCGGGTGGCGACGGCGATGGCGTCGCGGTAGACCGACATCAGGTCGGTCAGCCCGCGGTCGACGACGTCGAGGTGGCGCCGCTTGGCGCGCGTGCGCTGGGCCTTCTCGAGCGCCGCGAGCGCCGGGCCGTACTCACGCGGACGGCGCCCGCGCTCGACGACGCCGTAGGCCGCGTCGAGGTCGACCTTCTCGCGCGCGTCGAGCTCGGCGGTGATCGCGTCGGCCTCGTCCTTCGCGGCGGCGGCGAGCCGGGTGGCGGCGTCCATGCACCGGCCGAGCGTGGTCAGCCGCGCCGGCATCGAGACGACCTCCTGGCGCCGGTTGCGGACGTCGGCGTCGAACGCCAGCGCCCGCGCCCGGCCGATGTGCCCCTGGCTCGCCCGGGCGGCGTACGTCGCCAGCGCGTCCTCGATGCCGCGGGCCCGCAGGAAGCCGGCGACCTCCTCGGTGGTCGGCGTCGAGAGCGTCACCAGCCGGCAGCGCGAGCGGATCGTCGGCAGCACGTCCTCGACGGTCGGCGCGCAGAGCATCCAGATGGTGCGGCCGTTGGGCTCCTCGATCGCCTTGAGCAGGGCGTTGCAGGCCTGCTCGGTGAGCCGGTCGGCGTCCTCGACGATGAGGATCTGCCAGCGGTCGCCCATCGGGCTCAGCGACGCGCGGCGGACCAGGTCGCGGACCTCGTCGACGCCGATCGACAGCTTGGCGGTGCGGACGACGGAAACGTCGGCGTGCGACCCGGCGAGGACGGTGTGGCAGGCGTGGCAGGTGTCGGGGCAGTCGGGCCCCTGCCCGCCCTGGGGGCACTGCAGCGCCGCCGCGAAGGCGATGGCGGCGTTGGACCGGCCAGAGCCGGGCGGCCCGGTGAACAGCCAGGCATGGGTCATGCCCTGGCCGGCGACCGCCTTCTCCAGGGCGGCGATCGTCGGCCGCTGACCGACGAGGGTGTCCCAGATGCTCACGGCTCCAGTCTCCGGGCCTGGACCAACAGCGGCTCGACCCGCGCCGCGATCTGGTCGGCGATCGCCTCGATCGGTGCGCGCGCGTCGAGCACCAGGTAGTGCTCGGGGTCGTGGGCGGCGAGGTCGAGGAAGGACTGCCGGACCCGCTGGTGGAACTCGAGCCCCTCGCCCTCGATCCGGTCGCGGCCCTCGAACCGGCCCAGGCCGGCCTCCGGCTCGAGATCGAGGACGACGGTCAGGTGCGGCCGCAGGTCGCCGGTGGCCCACCGCGAGATCTCCTCGAGCTCGTCACGGTCGAGCGCCCGGCCGGCGCCCTGGTAGGCGAGCGTGGAGTCGACGTAGCGATCGGTGATCACGACCTCGCCCCGCTCGAGCGCCGGGAGCACCAGCGTCTCGACGTGCTCGGCCTTGTCGGCGGCGTAGAGCAGGAACTCGGTCTTGTTGGCCAGCGCGCCTGTCTCGGGGCTGAGCACGATGCGGCGCAGGTCCTTGCCGACGGGGGTGTCGCCCGGCTCGTGGGTGAGCCGGACGGCGTAGCCCTGCTCGGTCAGCCGGTCGTGCAGCAACCGCGACTGGGTCGACTTGCCGCCACCCTCGCCGCCCTCGAAGCAGACGAAGATGCCGGTGGCGGCGTACTGGCCGGGGTAGGGGGTCACGGGAGCAACCTAGACGAAGCCTCCGACCCGACCGGAGTCAGGACTTCTTGGCGGCCTTCTTCGTGGTCTTCTTCGCCGCGGCCTTCTTGGTGGTGGTCTTCTTGGCCGTCGTC
The DNA here is from genome assembly GCF_039537225.1 of Nocardioides ginsengisoli. Classification (NCBI taxonomy): domain Bacteria; kingdom Bacillati; phylum Actinomycetota; class Actinomycetes; order Propionibacteriales; family Nocardioidaceae; genus Nocardioides; species Nocardioides ginsengisoli. Next base: position 82,560 of record NZ_BAABAC010000041.1, on the reverse strand, counting down.
TTCTTCGCGGCGGTCTTCTTCGCGCCCCGCTTGGCGGCCTTCTTGGCCGGGCCCTTCGCCCGGCGCTCGGCCAGCAGCTCGGCGGCTCGCTCGAGCGTGATCTCCTCGACCGAGTCGTCCTTGCGCAGCGTGGCGTTGTACTCGCCGTCGGTGACGTACTCGCCGAACCGGCCGGCCTTCACCACGATCGGCTGTCCGGAGACCGGGTCGTTGCCGAGCTCCTTGAGCGGCGGCGCGGCGGCGGCGCGGCCGCGCTGCTTGGGCTGGCTGTAGATCTTCAGCGCCTCGTCGAGGGTGATGCCGAAGATCTGGTCCTCGCTGGTGAGCGAGCGGGAGTCGGTGCCCTTCTTCAGGTACGGGCCGTAGCGGCCGTTCTGGGCGGTGATCTCCTCGCCGTCCTCGCCGGCGCCGACGACGCGCGGCAGCTCGAGCAGCTTCATCGCCTCGTCGAGGGTGATCGTGTCGAGGGACATCGACTTGAAGAGCGAGCCGGTGCGCGGCTTCGCCGACTTCGGGGCGTCCTCGGGCAGCACCTCGGTGACGTAGGGGCCGAAGCGACCGTTCTTCGCGACGACCTGCAGACCGGTCTCGGGGTGGACGCCGAGGTCGATCTCCTCGCCGGCCGGGTTGGCCAGCAGCTCCTTGGCCTTGGCGACCGTGAGCTCGTCGGGGGGCAGGTCGTCGGGCACGTTGGCCCGCTTGGCGAAGGCGGTGCCGTCGTCGCCGGGCCCCTCGAGATAGGGGCCGTACTTGCCGACCCGCAGCTGGATGCCGTCGTCCTCGGTGCCGACCGGGAAGGTGGCCAGCTCCTTGGCGTCGATCTCGCCGAGGTCCTCGACCAGCCGCTTCAGGCCGGCGAGCTTGTCGGAGCCGTAGTAGAACTCGCTGAGCTCGCTGACCCGGTCCTTCTCGCCCTTGGCGATCTCGTCGAGGATGTCCTCCATGCCGGCGGTGAAGTCGTAGTCGACCAGCCGGGTGAAGTGCTCCTGCAGCAGCCGGATCACCGAGAACGCGATCCACGCCGGCACCAGGGCGGTGCCCTTCTTGTAGACGTAGCCGCGGTTGAGGATGGTGCCGATGATCGAGGCGTACGTCGAGGGCCGGCCGATCTCGCGGTCCTCGAGCTCCTTGATCAGCGTCGCCTCGGTGTAGCGCGCCGGCGGCTTGGTCTCGTGGCCGCTGGCGCTCAGCGAGGCGGCCGAGACGGGGTCGCCCTCCTGCAGGTTGGGCAGGCGGGTCTCCTGGTCGTCCTTCGCGGCGGCCGAGTCGTCGGTGCCCTCGACGTAGGCCTTGAGGAAGCCGTGGAAGGTGATCACGCGACCGGACGCGGAGAAGACGACGTCCTCGCCGGTGCTGGCCGCGCCGCCGAGGCGGATCGTGACCGACTGGCCGACGGCGTCCTTCATCTGCGAGGCGACGGTGCGCATCCAGATCAGCTCGTAGAGGCGGAACTGGTCGCCCTTGAGACCGGTCTGCGCCGGGGTGCGGAAGGAGTCGCCCGCGGGTCGGATCGCCTCGTGCGCCTCCTGGGCGTTCTTGACCTTGTTGGCGTAGGTGCGCGGCGCGTCGGGGAGGTACTCGGCGCCGTAGAGCTCCTGGACCTGGCTGCGCGCCGCGCCGATCGCGCTGTCGGACAGCGTGGTCGAGTCGGTACGCATGTAGGTGATGAAGCCGTTCTCGTAGAGCCGCTGCGCGACGCTCATCGTCACGCTCGCGCTCATGCCGAGCTTGCGGCTCGCCTCCTGCTGGAGGGTGGTGGTGCGGAACGGCGGGTACGGCGAGCGCCGGTAGGGCTTCGCCTCGACCGACCGGACGTCGTACGTCGTGTCGGCGAGGGCGGCGACCAGTGCCTGCGCCCGCCGCTGGTCGAGGTGGACGACGTCGGCCTTGGCCTTGAGCAGGCCGTCGGCGCCGAAGTTGGTGCCGCTCGCGACGCGGGTGCCGTCGACCGTGTGGAGCTTGGCCGGGAACATCCGTACGCCCGGGGGGGCACCCCCCGGGTACCCCCCGGGATAGCCGTCGAAGGTGCCCTCGAGGTCCCAGTAGGAGGCGACCTTGAAGGCCATCCGCTCCTTCTCGCGGTCGACCACGAGCCGGGTCGCGACCGACTGCACGCGGCCGGCGGACAGGCCGGACATCACCTTGCGCCACAGCACCGGCGAGACCTCGTAGCCGTAGAGGCGGTCGAGGATCCGTCGGGTCTCCTGCGCCTCGACCAGGTCGGTGTCGAGCTCGCGGGGGTGGGCGGCGGCCTCCTGGATCGCGGCCTTGGTGATCTCGTGGAAGACCATCCGCTTGACCGGGATGCCCTTCGGCTTCAGCTCGTCGAGCAGGTGCCACGCGATCGCCTCACCCTCGCGGTCACCATCGGTGGCGAGGTAGAGCTCGTCGGCGTCCTTGAGGAGCTGCTTGAGCTTGGCGATGTGGGACTTCTTGTCGCGTGGGACGACGTAGTAGGGCTGGAAGCCGTTGTCGACGTCGATCGCCAGCCGCCCCCACGGCTTGTCCTTGATCTTCGCGGGGGTGTCGGCGGCATTGTTCGGGAGGTCCCGGATGTGGCCGATGGACGACTCGACGACGAAGCCGTCGCCGAGGTAGCCGCCGATGGTGCGGGCCTTCGCCGGCGACTCGACGATCACCAACTTGTGGGACACGGGGACCTTCTCTACTACTCGTGCACTGCCTGATCCGGCGGTTCACGGTAGCGCGTGGGGTGCAGCGGCGTCGTTATCGGCGTCCGTCGCGGACGCTGGGGCCAGCGAGGACCGAGCGGTCTCAGTCGACGGTGATGGCCTTGATGGTCTGCTCCTCCTGGGCGATCCGGGTGCTGTCGCCGATCGGCACGACGCCGAGGAAGACGCCGTACGACGCCGGGTCGCCGGTGTCGACGACGATGACCGAGGTCACATCGCCCTCGGCGGTGACGTCGGGGTTGTCGACGCGGATCTCGGAGGTGATCCGGTACGCCGGCTTGCCGTCGACGGTGACCTGCTCGCGGGTGAGGTCCTTGCGGTCGCTGAAGCCGGCGTAGACGTCCTTGTTGGTGGTCAGGCACTGCATGACCACCTCGGCGGCCTGCTCGGTGCTGTCGAAGCCGTTGGCGCGCGGGAGGCTGCCGACGGCGTACTCGGAGACCCACTTGGCCTCGACCTGCGCGTACTGCACGGGGATGTCGTCGGCGAAGGTCAGCGCCCGGGACACGTCGGGGTCGACGGTGTAGCCGTCGAGGACGGGGATGGTGAGGCCGCCGCCGCTGATCGACGTGGGCGCCGTGCCGGGGTCGGTGGTCGGGGCGGGCTTGCCGCCGGTGCACTGGATGCCGGTGGCGCGGATCGTCTGGGAACCTCCGTCCGAGGGGCCGTCGCCGTGGTCGCCGGCCTTCGGGGAGTCGTCGCCGGTGAGCGCGCGGATCCCGAAGAACCCGCCCACGCCGAGGAGGGCGAGCACCACGATCGCGGCGACGACGATCAGGACGGTCTTGGAGCCGCCGCGCTTGCCGCCCGGGGGCGGGGCCGGGCTCCAGGCCGGCTGGAACTGCTGCGGCTGCTGGGCGTACTGCGTCGGCGCGGGCGGCTGCTGCGGCTGCTGCGGCTGCTGCGGCTGCTGCGGCTGCTGGGGCGCGGCCGGCCCCGACGGTTGCGTGGTCGTCATCTGGCTCCACGCCTGACCGTCCCAGTAGCGGTAGGTGTCGGGCGCGCCCGCCGGGTCGGGGTACCAGCCTGCGTTCGTCACGAGGGTCAGTCTGCCCCAGGAGCGCCGTCGACCGGGGCGAGGAAGCCCTCGGCGACGAGCTCGGCGAGCTCGGGCAGGTAGACCTCGCGCAGGCCTGCCGGGTCGCGGTCGAGCAGCGTGCCGACCGCGTCGACGAGCGGTCCGACGGGCAGCTCGCCGTCGCACGCGCCGGCGACCGCGGCGACCACCGTGTCGACCTGCCGGGCCCGGCGGAAGCCGCGCTGCTGGCGGATCACGATCGTGGCCGGGTCCTCGCCGCCGACCGGGCCGGCCGCCTCCTGGACCACGTCCTCGCGCAGCACCAGCCGGGTCTCGGGTACGACGGACCGCGCGGCCAGGGCCGCGTCGTGCCAGCCGGCGATGGCGGGGGCGATGGGTTGCTCGACGTCGTAGGGCCACTCGAGGAGGTCGCGCACCAGGCCACCGGGGGTCACGCCGGCGCGGCGACGCAGGTTGAGCCAGCCGAAGCCGACACCCGCGACGCCCTGCTGCTCGAGCCAGGACAGCCAGGTGTCGTAGCGGTGGGCGTAGCCGGCAGGGTCGCCACCGGTGGCCGGGTGGTGGCCGGAGTCCTTGAGCCACAGCTCGACGTAGGACGCCGGGTCGAGGACCTCCCGCTGGACGACGAGCGCGTCGCACTCGTCCGGCAGCCAAGTGGCCAGCCGCTCGTCCCACGGCCGGTCGCGCTCGATCACCCAGTTGGCGAGCACCTGGCACCAGCCGCCGTCGGTGAGGTGGTCCGGCGCCGTCCGGACGATGTGCTCGACGACCTGGTCGCCGGGCAGCCCGGAGTCGCGGTAGACGAGGCGCTCGCCGGTGGCGGGCGAGATGACGAACGGCGGGTTGGTCGCGATCAGGTCGAACCGCTCGCCCTGCACCGGCGCGAAGAAGGATCCGTCGCGGACCTCGACCTTGTCGTCGACCTCGTTGAGCGCGGCGTTGAACCGGGCCAATGCGAGCGCGCGCTGGTTGACGTCGGTCGCCACGACCCGGTCGCTGTGGGTGGCCAGGTGCAGCGCCTGGACGCCGCAGCCCGTGCCGAGGTCGAGCGCCGTCCCGACGTCGTGGCGCAGGGTCAGCTGAGCCAGGCTGGACGACGCCGGGCTGATGCCGAGGACGTAGTCGCCGGTCACCGCGGTCGGCGCGCCGTCCAGGCCCGGCGTCAGGTCGCTGACGACCCACAGGTCGCCCTCCTCGGTGGCGTAGGGGCGGACGTCGAGCCGGGCCGCGACCTCCCCCACGGACTGCGCCAGCGCGCCCGCGTTGGCGAGCCGGTCGACGAGCCCGGGCAGCGCGCGCTCGGCGTCGGCGACGGGGACCGCGGCCTGCAGCAGGAAGAGCCGGACGAGGGTGGCGAGCGGGCCGCCGTCCGTCGTCCGGCGCAGGCCGGGCGTGGTCTCGTTGCGCGAGAGCGCCTGGTGAGCCTCCGGGCCGAGCAGCTCGCTGACGGCGTCGTAGGTGAAGTCGGCGTCGAGGAGGGCTTCGCGGAGCGGGGCGGCGAGGGCGACGGGCAGCACGGGAACACGCTAGACGGTCGCCATTTCGCGGACGCCGACACGTCAGATCTGCCAGAGTCTGTCCGATCTGAGCAGTGCACGACTGATGAGATCCAAGGAGACCCCCATGCGCTTCAAGCTCCTGATGGCCACGCTCGTCGTGACCCTGACCGGCCTCGTCGGCCCGGCCGGCATCGCCCAGGCGACCGCCACTCCGGCCGCCGCGGCCGCCGCTGCCGACGCGGCGTCGACGCTGCACGCCCGCCCGTGCACGCGCACCAGCAGCGGGACCTGCATCCGCGGCGGGCAGTTCTGCCCGCGGTCCCAGTACGGCCGGAGCGGCTGGGACGCGCGCGGCCGGCGGTACGTCTGCAAGGGCAGCCGCAGCCACCCGCACTGGATGCGCCCCTGACGCAGGGCCGTCCTGCCGTGGGGCGCCCCTACGGCAGGACGCGGGCGGCGCGCGCGATCCCGCGACCGGCGACGACGGTCCGGTAGCGACGGGAGGTGCGCGCGCCGTACTCGATGGTGGTGGCGACGCCGTCGCGCGCCGGCCGCGCGTCGTACCAGCCGGTGAGGGTCGGCGAGACCGTGCCCGACGGGTTGCCGACACCGAAGAACCGGCGCGGCAGGTGCAGGTTGCGCGAGAGGCGTCGCTCCCAGCGGACGTCGCGCCCGCCGCGTCCGATGCCGTGCAGGGGCTGGTGGATGGACGCGACGTAGTCGGGCCGCACCCGCTGCAGGAACGCCAGCATCGCGCGGGTCTCGGGCTCGCTGGCCGCGCGCGGGCCGCCCCACGTCCGGCTTCCGCGCTGCGTGTGCCGCCAGCCGCTGGTCGGCCAGTTGCGGTTGAGGTCGACGCCGCGGGCGTTGACCCGCGTGTTGCGGGCGTTGCCGTCGGGGTTCATGGTCGGGATCACCCAGATGCCCGTGCCCGCCTTCGGACGGACGTGGTCGCGGACCCAGCGCGCCGTCGCCGGTCCGGCCTTCTCGTCGCCGTGCATCTGGCCGAGCAGGACCAGGACGTGCGGCGCGTCGGCGTCGCCGCGGTAGTAGGCGCGGATGGCCCGGCCGCGGGTCGAGCGGCCGATGGTCTCGGCGTGCTCGACGTACGACCGGGCGGTGACCTGCCGGGTGACGTCATGGGGCGCCGTGGCGTGCGCGGGGACGGCGGGAACGACCAGGGTCGCTCCCGCCGCCACCAGCGCCGCAAGTACTCGGCGCAAGGTCAGGCCGACTCCATCGCGGCCGGCTCCGACGCCCCGTCGTTGAGCGAGGACGTGCGCTGCTTGGAGACGTAGACCGCGGCGAAGATGCCCGCGGCCGCGGCGAGCGCGATGAGGATCCGGACGACGTCGTTCTTGCTGCTGCCGTAGGACAGGCTCACCACGGCGCCGACGATGAGCAGCGAGACCAGGTTCATCACCTTCAGCAGCGGGTTGATCGCCGGGCCGGCGGTGTCCTTGAACGGGTCGCCGACGGTGTCGCCGGTGACGGTCGCGGCGTGCGCCTCGGAGCCCTTGCCGCCGTAGTTGCCGTCCTCGACGAGCTTCTTCGCGTTGTCCCACGCGCCGCCCGCATTGGCGAGGAAGACCGCCATCAGCGTGCCGCAGGCGATCGCGCCGACGAGGAAGCCGGCCAGCGGACCGACGCCGAGGCCGAAGCCGACCGCGACCGGCGCCAGGATGGCGAGGATGCCGGGGGTGGCCAGCTCACGGAGCGAGTCGCGGGTCACGATGTCGACGACCCGGCCGTACTCGGGACGTCCGGTGCCCTCCATGATCCCGGGGATCTCGCGGAACTGGCGGCGTACCTCGTAGACGACGGCGCCCGCCGCCCGTCCGACCGCGTTGATCGCGAGACCGGAGAAGAGGAAGACCACCCCCGCGCCGAGCAGCGCGCCGACGATGAGCTTGGCGTCGAAGACCAGGAACTTGTCGGTGATCGCGCTGCCGGCCTCCTCGAAGGCGCTCTGCGTGTACGACGCGAAGAGCGCGCTCGCCGCGAGGACGGCGGTCGCGATCGCGATGCCCTTGGTGATCGCCTTCGTGGTGTTGCCGACCGCGTCGAGCTCGGTGAGGATCTGCGCGCCCTCGGCGCTCACGTCGCCCGACATCTCCGCGATGCCCTGGGCGTTGTCGGAGACCGGGCCGAAGGTGTCCATCGCGACGATGACACCGACGGTGGTCAGCAGTCCGCAGCCGGCGAGGGAGACCGCGAACAGCGCCAGCCCGGTGGATCCGCCGGCCAGCAGGGCTGCGCCGAAGACCGCGCCGCCGATGACGATCGCGGTGTAGACGGCGGACTCGAGGCCGACCGAGAGGCCGGACAGGATGACCGTCGCGTGGCCGGTGAGAGAGGTGCGGGCGACGTCGTTGACCGGGCGGTGCTCGGTGCCGGTGAAGTAGCCGGTGAGGGCGAGGATCGCGGCGGCGAGCACGATGCCGATCGCGACCGCGCCGGCCGCGAAGACCGGCGGGGCGAGGTCGGCGCTGACACCGGTGCCGAGCTCGCTCCACGTGCCGGGCAGGTAGAGGAAGGACGCGATCGCGCTGGCGACCAGGCCCACCGCCGCGGACAGGTAGAAGGACCGGTTGATGGTCCGCAGGCCGTTCTCGCCCACGCGCGGCTTGGTCAGGTACACACCCGCGATCGCGGACAGCGCGCCGATCGCGGGGACGACCAGGGGGAACACCAGGCCCTTGTCGCCGAATGCCTGCGACCCGAGGATCAGCGCGGCGACCAGGGTGACGGCGTACGACTCGAAGAGGTCGGCCGCCATGCCGGCGCAGTCGCCGACGTTGTCGCCCACGTTGTCGGCGATCGTGGCGGCGTTGCGCGGGTCGTCCTCGGGGATGTTCTGCTCGACCTTGCCGACCAGGTCGGCGCCGACGTCGGCGGCCTTGGTGAAGATGCCGCCGCCGACACGCATGAACATCGCGAGCAGCGCGGCGCCGAAGCCGAATCCCTCGAGGACGTTGGGCGCAGTGTCCTGGAAGACGATGACCACGACGCTGGCTCCCAGCAGGCCGAGGCCGACGGTGGCCATGCCGACGAAGGCGCCGGTGCGGAAGCCGATGTTCATCGCCGGCTCGCGGCCCCGCTCGTTGGCGGCGGCCGCGACGCGCAGGTTGGCTCGGACGGCGAGCGACATGCCGAGGTAGCCGATCGCGCCCGAGAAGGAGGCGCCGACGAGGAAGAAGATCGAGCGGAAGATCCGCGTCGCCCATTCCGAATGCAGGCCGCTCGCGCCGTCCGCCGAATGCGCGGGGAGGGCGAGCAGGACGATGAACGCGATCGCCGCGAAGACCGTCAGCGTCTTGAACTGACGGGTGAGGTAGGCGTTTGCTCCCTCCTGCACCGCCTGGGCGATCCGCTGCATGTTCGCGGTGCCCTCGCCGGCGCGGAGGACCTCCGATCTGAACAGCACGGCCATTCCCAGCGCACCGAGAGCGATCACGGTCACGATCGCCACCAGGGCGAGGTCGCCCCCGGTGACTTCGACATCGACGACGAGCGGACGGGGCATACGACTGCCTCCTGGGGAGTTCAGCTTCGGCCGCGGGGGCCAGGTCTGAGATCGTGCCCGGAGTCTACGCAGAGTGTGGCGCAGAACACATGGAGGATGTGAGGCGCGTCACACGCGACTTCACTTCTTGCTGTCGCCCGAGCGCGCCGACGGACCGCTGCGGTCGTGTCGACGCAGCGGTGGAGGAGCGCGCTCAGGCGAGCGCGCCCTCAGGGGTGTCGTGGATGACGAACACCTTCGCCAGGCCGGTGATCTTGAAGATCTTCAGGAGCCGGTCGGCATTGCACACCAGCTCGAGCGAGCCGTCGTGGGCACGGACCTTCTTCAGCCCGCCGACCAGCACGCCGAGACCGGTGGAGTCGAGGAACTCGACCGCCTGCATGTCGACGACCAGGTGGTAGGTGCCGGCGGCGACGAGCTCGGTGATGGTGTCGCGAAGCTTCGGGGCGGTGTAGACGTCGATCTCGCCACCCACGGCAATGACGGTGCGCCCACCGACCTCGCGCGTCGACAGTGTCAGATTCACGACTTCACCCCGGGATACCTCACCAACGTCTGCAGTGGCACTTATCAAACCATGCCACCCAGGGCGACGCACAGGGAGCGCGGAAACCGCGGAATCCACGCGTTTGAGGCGCGGGATCGCTGGTCGGGGCCCGGTGGGGGTGCCGTCGGGGCCTCGTCGAGGCGTCCTCGAGTGGTCCTCGAGTGGTCCTCGAGTGGTCCTCGAGTGGTCCTCGAGGGGTCCGCGGGCGGATCGCCGGCCTGCCGCGGGGGATTGTGTCGGGCCCGCTTGAGACAATCGGAGCATGACCGCCCAGCCCGATCTGCACCGCCCGGCCGCCGCCGCGCGACGCGATCCGGGCGCCCTCCTCGACCGGCTCACCGCGCTGCCCGGCCGCGCCGACCGGCTGACCCATCGCCGACAGGTGCCGGCCCGCGACGCCGTCCTCGCCGCGTGGCCGGCGTGGGCCGACCCGGCGGTCGTCGCGGCCTACTCCGCGCGCGGCGTCGTCCAGCCCTGGGCCCACCAGGTGGCGGTCGCCGAGGCGGCCCACCGCGGCGAGCACGTCGTCGTCGCGACCGGTACGGCGTCGGGCAAGTCCCTCGCCTACCTGCTGCCCGCCCTCTCCGAGATCCGGGCCGCCCGCGGCCCCCGGGGCCAGCGCGGCGCGGCGGTGCTCTACCTCGCCCCCACCAAGGCGCTGGCCCACGACCAGTGCACGGCGATCCGCAACCTGGGACTCGACGTCCGGGTGGCCACCCACGACGGCGACTCCACCCCCGAGGAGCGGGAGTGGACCCGCGACCACGGCGAGTACGTCCTGTCCAACCCCGACATGCTCCACCGTTCGCTGCTGCCCGGGCACGAGCGGTGGGCGCCCTTCTTCCGCGCGCTGCGCTACGTCGTGATCGACGAGTGCCACCACTACCGCGGTGTCTTCGGCGCCCACGTCGCCCAGATCGTGCGGCGGCTCCGGCGGGTGTGCGCCTCCTACGGCGCCTCCCCCACGTTCATCCTCGCGTCCGCCACCGTCGCCGACCCCGACCTGACCGCGCGCCGGATGACCGGGCTCGCCGTCACGGCCGTGACCGCCGACGGATCGCCCCGCGGCGCGCTCGAGGTGGGGCTGTGGGAGCCGCCGCTCACGTCGTACCAGGGCGAGAACGGCGCGCCCGTCCGCCGTCCCGCCACCGCCGAGACTGCCGACCTGCTCGCCGACCTCGTGGTCGAGGACGTGCGGACCCTCGCCTTCGTCCGGTCCCGCCGCGGCGTCGAGACCGTCGCCCAGCGCGCCGGCGAGCTGGTCGCCGAGGTCGACCCGTCGCTCGCCGGGCGGGTCGACTCCTACCGCGGGGGCTACCTTCCCGAGGAGCGCCGGGCGCTCGAGGACGACCTGCGCAGCGGACGACTCCTCGGCATGGCCGCCACCAACGCGCTCGAGCTCGGCATCGACGTGAGCGGGCTCGACGCGGTGCTGGTCACCGGCTACCCGGGCACGCGCGCGGCCTTCTGGCAGCAGGTGGGCCGGGCCGGGCGCGACGGCGGCGGCGCGCTCGGGATGTTCGTCGCCCGCGACGACCCGCTCGACACCTACCTCGTGCACCATCCCGACGCGCTGCTCGGCCGGCCGGTCGAGGGCACCGTCTTCGACACCGACAACCCCTACATCCTCGGCCCGCACCTGTGCGCCGCCGCGCAGGAGCTGCCGGTCACCGTCGCCGACGCCCCGCTGTTCGGCCCGCGGATGCGGGAGGTCCTCGGCTCGCTGGTCGAGCGCGGGCTGCTCCGCCGCCGCGCGGCCGGCTGGTACTGGACCGACCGCGCCCGCGCCGCCGACCTCGCCGACATCCGCTCCGCCGGCGGCGCGCAGGTCCAGCTCGTCGAGGGCGCGACCGGCCGCGTGGTCGGCACGGTCGACGGAGCCCGCGCCCACAGCACCGCCCACGCGGGCGCGATCTACCTGCACCGCGGCGAGACCTGGCTCGTCGAGTCGCTCGACCTCGACGACAACGTTGCCACGATGCGTCGCGCCGACGTCGATCACACCACCACCGCCCGCGACGTCACCGACATCGAGGTCATCGACGAGCGCGAGGCCGTCGACTGGGGCCCGTGCCGCTTGTCGTTCGGGACGGTCGAGGTCACCAACCAGGTCACGTCGTACCTCCGCCGGCGGCTGCGCACCGGCGAGGTCATCGACGAGACCCCGCTCGACCTGCCCGCCCGGACCCTGTCGACCGCCGCCGTGTGGTGGACCGTGCCCGACGACGTCGTCGTCACGATGCTCGCCGAATCCGGCCTCGACGTCGCCGACCTGCCCGGCGCCGCCCACGCCGCCGAGCACTGCTCGATCGGCCTCCTTCCTCTCTTCGCGACCTGTGATCGCTGGGACATCGGCGGCGTCTCCACCGCCCGCCACCCCGACACCGGGGTGCTCACCGTGTTCGTCCACGACGGCCACCCCGGCGGAGCCGGCTTCGCCGAGCGCGGGTATCGCACCGCTGCCGCCTGGCTCCGCGCCACCCGCGCCACCATCGCCTCCTGCGAGTGCGCCACCGGCTGCCCGTCGTGCATCCAGTCGCCGAAGTGCGGCAACGGCAACGATCCGCTCGACAAGGCCGGAGCCGTCGTCCTGCTCGACGCGCTGCTGCGACACGCGCCTGCGGCGCCGGACATGGCCTAACCTGCGCATCATGCTTCTGCTCGGACTGGTGATCCTGGTGCTCGGCGTACTCGGGCTCGTGCTCAGCTTCTTCGGCGCGAGCATCGACTACAAGCACCGCTCCGCGGAGATCCTGAACTGGGACGTCTCGCCCGGCACCCTCGTCCTGTGGGGTGCCATCTCGACCCTCCTGATCGTCGTCGGCCTGTGGATGATGAAGGTGGGCGTCCGGCAGAGCTGGCAGCGGCGCAAGGAGCACAAGCAGCTCGCTCAGCTGTCCGGCAAGCTCGACGAGGTCGAGCTGGAGCGGCGGCGCGAGGAGCAGGCGCGGCGCGGAGACGACGAGGCCTGAGCCTCGCTCGGCCGCCTTGGCCGGCCGCCTCGCCGGTCGCATAGCGTCACCCGGGACCGGCGCGGGCGGCGGCCGTGAGGTCGTGGACCTGACCCAGCCAGTGCGGGCCGGTGACGACGACCTCGACGAGGACGTCCGCCGACTCGATCCGGCAGCTGCGCAGTCGCGCCCGGTTGGCGGCGGCGACCTGGCCCGCGACGGCGCACGGATCGCGGCCACCGCCTGACGGAGCGGTCGGATCGGCGAGGGACGCCGCGCCGGCCAGGGCGGCCAGGTCGGCGGCGGCCTGCGCGCGGCGATGGGCGACGACCATCGCGCCGACCACCGTGGCCGCGGCACCGACCAGCAGGAGAACGCCGGCCATCGCGATGGTCAGGACCGTCGCCGCGCCCCGCTGGTCGGGCCGGCCGCGGGTCATGGCGCGCCGCCTGGAAGGACTCCGCCGCGGGAGTCACTCGGGGCCTCGGCGAGGGCGACGGACTCGGCGGCGAGAGCGGCACCGGGGAGGGCCGCGAAGATGCCGCCCGGACCGGCGATCCGGCCGGCGGCGCGGACCACGACGCGATCGGAGCTGCGGGCGACGGTGATCCGGACGCCGTCGGGCGCAACCCGCCGCCCCACCCTGAGGGCGTCGGCCTCGGCATCGCCGCGGGCGAGGGCGCGGGCGGTCTCGCGGGCGGCGTCGACGGTGCGGATCTGGGCCACCGCGACGGACAGCAGCCAGAGCAGCCCGGCCGTCACGGCGAGCAGGGTCGGCAGGGCCACGGCGAGCTCGGCGGTCACGGCCCCTCGCTCGTCGCCGCGGCGGGCGTGGCGGGCGCGGTGGGCGGGGCGGGACGACATGGCGGGCACCTAGCCGAGCCCGAGCAGGGCCAGGACGTGGTCGAAGAGCCGGGTGATGAGGCGGTTGCCGAAGCCTCCGGTGAGGAGCTTGAAGAGGAGACCGGCGAAGCCCGCGCCGGCGGCGGTCGCGACGGCGTACTCGGCGGTGGTGACGCCGCGCTCGCCGCGGCTGGTGGTGGTGCGGATGTGGCAGACCATGGATCGCTCCGTTCGTCGGGGCCGCGGGTGCGGCGGGTGAGTCGATCGTGCGTGGCGGGGGCGGTGGAGGCGGTCGGGGTGGGGTGGGGCTGTGGAGGAGGGAAGGGGACGGCAGCGGGGTGTGGATCGAAGGTGGCGGGCGGTGGGACGGGTGGGGCTGATGTTTCAGACGACGGTGGCGGCGAGCGCGACGGCGAGGGGGACGACGCCGAGCAGGAGGAAGGACGGGAGGAGGCACAGGCCGAGGGGTACGGCGGCACGGACCCCGACGGCGCGGGCCCGGGCCTCGACCTCCGCGCGTGCGTGGGCGGCGAGGTCGGTGGCGAGGCGCTCGACGGCGGCGACGATCGGCGCACCGGTCCGGTGGGCGCGGGCGAGGGTGCGGCCGAGCGGGGCGAGATCGGGATCGGCGGCCAGTCCGGTCCAGATGGCGACGGGGTCGCCGCCGAGCTGGAGACGGGCCGCGACCGGAGCCAACCGGTACGACGCCGCGCCCGGCAGCGCGCGGGAGACGTGCTCGATCGCGGCGGCCGGCGCCAGCCCCGCGTGCAGGGCCGCGGCGAGCAGGGTGACGACGTGGGGCAGGTCGCGGCGGACCTCGATCCGGCGACGGCGGACCGCCGCGGGCTCGATCTCGCCGGCGAGGACCCAGACGAAGGTGGCGGCGGTGAGACCCGCAGGCCCGGCCAGCGGCCCGGCCAGGAAGACCGCGGCGCCGGCGCCGGCGAGCAGGGACCAGAGCGGCCGCGCGCGGCGCAGGAGGCCCTCGGCGGCCTCGGGCGCGGGCGCGAGATCGGGCGCGACGGTGGTCGCGGCTGCGGCGCTCGACGGCAGGCGAGGCGGCGTGGCGGCAGCGAGATAGGCGCCGCCCGCGACCAGGCCGGCGACCAGCAGGACCGGGAAGGACAGGACAGCGGGGCTCACGGCGATCACCCGATCCGGTCGACGTTGCGGGCGAGCGCCTCGATCCAGGCGAGGCCGGCATAGCCGAACGCGAGGCCGGCGGCGAGACAGGCCAGGCCGATCGGCTGTCCGAGGAGGAACTGCCAGGGGTCGGCGCCGGCGCTGGAGCCGAGGAGGAGGGCGAGGAGCGGCAGTCCGGCGAGGAGGCGGGCCGTCGCGCGGGCGGACGACAGCTCGCTGGCGACGATGCGACGGGTCTGCTCGGCAGCGCGGAGGTCGGTCGCGACGCGGCCCAGGACGTCGGCGAGGCCGCGGCCGGTGCGGTGGCCGACCTGCCACGCGGCGGCGACGATCCGGAGGGCGTCGGCGCCGGGGAGGGCAGCGAGAGAACGCAGAGCGGCGGGGACGTCGCCGCCGGAGGAGGCGGCCCGAGCGGCCGGGGTGACATCCGGCCATGCGGTGGCGGCGTGGTCGAGGGCGGCGGCGGACGTCTGTCCGGCACTGAGCTCGGCCTGGAGGGCGTCGCAGAGTTCGATGACGCGGCTCCGGACGTCGGCGGCGGCTCGCTCGCGGCGGCGCGCGGCCAGGAGCCCGGGCACGGGAACCCGGCGCCGGCGCGGCCCCGATGCGAGCGTCGAGCCCGGTGCGTCGGCGGGGGCCGGCCCGAGTCGCGGCGCCGGCCCGAGGAGGAGCAGGGCGGCTGTCGTGACGAGGACGACGACGAGGGCGATCACGGGAGCCGCCCGTCGAGTCGCCGGTCGAGCAGCTCGATCAGCTGGCGTGACCCCGGCCCGACGACCAGCTCGCCGGTGGCGGCGAAGGTGGCGGCGGGCTCGGTGTGGACCCAGCCGTCGGCGTCCCGGGTGAGGACGGCGACCTCGCCGAGACGACGGCGTCCGGTCGTGCGGTCGCGGACCAGGTGCAGGACCAGGTCGAGCGCCGAGGCGAGCTGGCTGTGGGCGGCCGCACGGCCGAGGCCGGCGGTGAGCGCGAGCGCCTCGACCCGAGCCGGTACGTCGGCGGCGGAGTTGGCGTGGAGCGTCCCGCAGCCGCCCTCGTGGCCGGTGTTCATCGCCGCCATCAGGTCGACGACGGCGGCGTCGCGGACCTCGCCGACGACCAGCCGGTCGGGGCGCATCCGCAGCGCCTGAGCGACGAGGTCGCGCAGCACGACCGCCCCGGCGCCCTCGAGGTTGGCCGGGCGCGCCTCGAGTCCCACCACCTGGGGATGGTCGGGGCGGAGCTCGGCGGCGTCCTCGACCACGACGATCCGCTCGGCGGGATCGACCTCGGCGAGCAGGGCGGACAGCAGCGTGGTCTTGCCGGTGCCGGTGCCGCCGGTGACCAGGAAGGCCAGGCGGGCGGCGACGACCTGGCGGAGCAGCTCGCATCCGTCGTGGGTGAGCGCGTCGACGGCGTGCAGCTCGGCGAGCGAGTAGCCGCCCCTGCGCGGGACGCGCAGCGAGATGGCGGTCCCCGGATGGGCCAACGGGGCGAGGACGGCGTGGCAGCGGGTTCCGTCGGGCAGCCGCACGTCGGCGTAGGGCGCCGCGTCGTCGAGCCGGCGCCCACCGCTCGCGACCAGGCGCTGGGCGAGGCGGCGGCACCGCTCCTCGGAGTCGAGCACCACGTCGCTCACCTCGAGCCCGCGACCGCGGTCGAAGCGGACGGGGCCCGGGCCGTTGACGAGGACGTCGGTGACGTCGGGCATCCGGAGCAGCGGCTCGAGCGGACCGGCGCCGACGACGTCGCGGCGCAGCGCCTCGTAGACCGCGAGCACGGTCGCGTCGCCGACAGGCCGGCCTGCCGCGCGCAGCGCCTCGGCGACCCGGTGGGGGCTGAGGGCGCCCGGCGTGGTGGACAGCCGCGCCCGGACCTCCTCGACCAGCTCGCCTTCGGGCGGCGCCATCATGCCGCCACCTCGCCCGAGCCGCCCGAGCCGCCCGAGCCGCCCGAGCCGCCCGAGCCGCCCGAGCCGCCCGAGCCGCCCACGCCGTCCGGGCGAGCGTCGAGCACGCTCGCGGTCGCCCGCGCGAGCGGACCCCGCGTCGAGCGCAGCGGCCCGATCCCGAGGTCGACGGCCTCGGCGAGCCCGCGCTGGTCGCGCATCTGGGCGAGCACGGGCAGCCCGACGGCACGCATGACGTCGGCGGCGTCGAACGCCTCGCCGCGCAGCACCACGCCGACGTCGGCGTGGGACGCGAAGCGGGCGCCCATCCGGGCCGCGCCAGCCACTCCGACGACGCTCGCCACGGTGGCGACGAGCAGCAGGTCGCAGCGGGCGGCGACCTCGTCGACGAGCGGGTCGGGTGAGCGCGGCAGGTCGACGACGACCACGTGGTGCCCGCGCCGGGCGGCGGAGAGCACGTCGCGGACCGCGAAGGCCTGGAGCGTCGGCATCCGTCCGTCGACGTGCCAGGACAGCACGCCCAGGCCGCCCCGCCGCGGCAGCGCCTCGCGGAGGGCCCGCGCCGACAGGCGTCCGTTGGTCTGGGCGAGCGCGTCCCAGCGGAAGCCCTCGTGGCGCTCCATGCCGAGCATCCGGTCGAGGCCGGGCCCCTGCGGGTCGCAGTCGACGACGACGGCCGTTCCGGAGCGGGCCGCCCACTGGCCGAGCGCGCACGCAAACGTGGTCGCGCCGGCTCCGCCGCTGCCGCCGATCACCCCGATCACGCGTCCGCGGTCGGGCAGCCGCTCGGTCAGGTCGGCGAGCTGCTCGATCAGCCAGCCCGACGCGCCGGGCAGCTCGACCACCTGCTCCGCGCCGAGGGTCAGCGTCGTACGGAACAGGTCGTCGGGCGCGCGGCCGCGGGTGACGACGAACGCGTGGGGTCGCGTCTCCGGCGCGACCCGCGCCATCAGCTCGGCCTGATCGGCACCCACCAGCACCAGCGGGGCACGGCTCCAGGTCACCAGCGCGGTCAACGGGTCACGGGCGATCGTCGGCGCGACGTCGGCCGCGGCGGCGAGCGGGAGCAGCTCGGCGAGCAGGGCGTCATCAGCGGTCACCACCAGGGGCGGCACGTCCGCGGGCGAGGCGTGCCGGGAGCGAGAGGAGTCGGAAGGTCGGTTGCGGGTCATGACCACCTTCTCGCCGCGGCCCGGCAACGCCACGCTCACGACCGGAGCGGCTGTGGAGAGGACGGCCGGAAAGGCCGCCTGTGCACCACTCCTGGACAGTCCTGCAACAGGAGACACCTACGATGTCCGCATGGCCCCCGCGGGTACGCCGCCGACCGCTGCGTTCTTCGACCTCGACAAGACGATCATCGCCAAGTCGAGCGTGCTGGCCTTCAGCAAGCCCTTCCAGGCCGGCGGCCTGATCTCGCGGCGCGCGGTGCTGCGCTCGGCGTACGCCCAGTTCGTCTTCATGATCGGCGGCGCCGACCATGACCAGGTCGAGAAGATGCGGCAGTTCATGTCCCAGCTCTGCGCCGGCTGGGACGTCGCCACGGTCCGCGAGATCGTCGCCGACACGCTGCACAATGTCGTCGACCCGCTCGTGTACGACGAGGCGGTCCGGCTGATCGAGGAGCACCACGCCGCGGGCCGCGACGTCGTCATCGTCTCGACGTCCGGCAGCGAGGTGGTCGAGCCGATCGGCGCACTGCTCGGCGCCGACCGCGTGGTCGCGACCCGGCTGAAGGCCGAGGACGGCCGCTACACCGGCGAGATCGAGTACTACGCCTACGCCGAGGAGAAGGCCCATGCGATCCGGGCGCTGGCCGAGAGCGAGGGCTACGACCTCGCGAACAGCTATGGCTACTCCGACTCGGTGACCGACGTCCCCATGCTGGAGGCGGTCGGGCATCCCCATGCGGTCAACCCCGACAAGGAGCTGCGCAAGATCGCGGCCGCGAAGGGCTGGCCGGTGCTGGTGTTCACCCGCCCGGTGGCGCTGCAGTCGCGCCTGCACCTGCCGCCGCCGAAGCCGACGCTCGCGGCGCTCGCCGTCGGAGGCGTGGTGGCGGTCGGCGCCGCGGTCTGGGTCGGCGTACGCCGCCGCGGCCTCAGCGCCTGAGCCCAAGACCACCGCCGGAGACCGTTGTCCCGCGCAACTCGGGACACGGGACCCACGACGACGGGACGCGCGGCCGACCACGGTGGCGTCGTGAACCTCCTGACCCGCCTCACCGTGCTCGCCACGGCGACCGCCGCGACGCTGCCGGTCGTGCTGTCGGCCGACCCCGGCTCGGCCCACGCGACCGCGAAGGCACTCCCCGACCTCACCGCCCTGAGCGTCACCGCCGACCGGACCACGGTCGCCGAGGGCGGCCTGATCAACGTCCGGCACCGCGTCGCCAACCGGGGCAAGGCCCGCGCGGCCGCCTCGACGACGCGCTTCTACCTGACCCGTGACGTCGCCGGCAGCCAGGCCGCACGCAAGGTCTCGACGAGCAACCCGCGCAGTGCGCCGGCCGACATCCTGCTCATCGGCTCCCGCGCGATGCCGAGGCTCAAGCCGAGGGCGAAGAGCAAGACCGCATCCGTCGGCGTCGGTGTCCCGGTCGGCACCGCACCGGGCGTCTACCGGCTGCTCGCGTGCGCCGACGACCGCGGCGTCGTCCGCGAGAAGACCGAGTACGACGACTGCACGCCCGCCCCGACGGCGATCCGCGTCACGGCGGCGCCGGGCACCGACAGCATGCAGATGCCGTCGTACGCCGACACCTCCCCGTGGCTGCCGACCGAGCAGCTCTCGCTCGTCTCCATCAGGAGCATGTGCCGCCGGACCGTCCCCGCGCAGGCGATGACCCCGGCCACCGCGATCGCCCGCCTGAAGGCGGCGCTCACCGCCGCGGGCGGACGCGACGTCCTTGCCCGGCTGGCGCGCTCCGGCCTCACCGACGACGCCGCCGAGGCGCAGCAGCTCGCCACCCAGGGCCTGCTGCGCAGCTCTCCCGGCCTCGCGCTCGCCGGCCTGCTCCGCGCCCACGACCTCGAGCCGCGCATCGGCAACCACCTGATCAACGCGGCCGCCGTCGCGGTCGGGATGGGCCGCCCCAACGAGGCGCTCGCGCTGCTCGACGGCGCGGTGCCGCTCGACCTGCGGCGCGGCGCGATGGGCATCAACCCGCAGTACGACGCCCTGGTGGTGCGCGGCGAGGCACTGGTCATGACCGGCCGTCCCACCCTTGCCCGGCCGCTGTTCCAGGCCGTTCGCGTCGCCGAGCCGCGGCTCAGCGAGGCCGACGCCGGACTCGCCACCGTCGAGGCGTGCAGCGGCAAGGACGCCCTCGCCGCCCGGTACGTCCGTCGTTCCCGGCAGCGCGACCAGCGCCCCAAGCCGGCCGCCGAGGACCCGACCAAGCCCGAGCCGACCCGGCCCGCGCCCGACCTCGACCTCTCGCACGGCAGGAGCACGCAGCTGCGACCGGTCACCGTCCCCGACACCCCGTCGGACGGTGTCTTCCTGGCGCCGACGTACCAGGCCATCGACCAGGGCTTCCAGGGCGAGGTCCAGGCAACCCTCGACCAGAGCGACCAGCTGCAGGCGCGCCTCGACGGCACCGACGACCTGCTCACCCAGGCCGAGCGCGACCGCCGCGACGCGATCATCGCCGACAGCGCGATGGCGCTCGACACCCCGCAGCTCGACGATCTCGAGCAGCGCCTGACCACGAAGATCAAGCTGATGGCGGGCCTGCGCGACGAGTTCTTCGGCGGCCCCGGGCACGAGCAGGACGCGACCGTGCTGCAGCTCTCGAACGAGTCCGTCGAGGCCTGCCGGGGCGTGCCGGACTCCGAGTCCTGCTACCAGCAGACGATGACGAGCAAGTGCCGTCCCGCACTGAGCCGCGCCCACGCCCAGTGGCGGGGGCTGCTCGGGGAGGCCCACAGCGTCGGCGAGGAGTACGTCGCCCTGGCCTCGCGCCGCGTGTCGGCGTACGCCAGCAATCTGGCGGACGACGCCGCGCACGACCTGGCCCTGCTGCAGGTGACGGAGCTGGAGCGGATCACCTACTCCCGCATCGTCGCGGCCGCGATGGTCTTCACCGGTCTGGAGAAGACGTGGGCGCAGACCTGCGTGATCGAGCCGGATCCCGCGCCGGAGCCGGAGATTCCGGGTGTTCCGAAGCCCGCGTCCGAGGGCCCGTGCCCGGAGCTGCTGCGGACGACGACGTTCACCCTCGAGCTCGGGGTGTCGAAGCTGAAGGTCAACTGCGACAAGATCACCCAGTCCTTCAGCCAGGACGCCATCCCGTGGCTGTCGTCCTTCCAGGACCTGACGTGGGACCTGCGGACCGGACAGTTCACCGCATTCGCCGGCGCCAAGGGCCAGGTCAAGATCGGCGGCTTCCTCGACCTGAGCTTCAAGTCGGGCATCTACCTCACCAGCGACGGCCACGGCGGCATCAAGGACGTCGGCTGGCGGGTGGGTCCGTCGGCCCGCGTCACGCAGGGGATCGCGGACTATCTGGTGAAGAAGGACGAGATCGACATCTCGTTCCTGGCGCCCTTCCGTACGACGCCCTGAGGGCCGGCGGCGCCCAACCGCTCAGCGTTCCCCTGCCTTCGGCAAAAGACAAGCCTTGAAGGTGGCCTGGGACCGGCGTAGAAAGGACGCAAGAACAAAAAAGCAACACGTGTTCCCGGTACCCACGCGGCGATCCACCCTTCCTAACAGGGCGCTGACACTCCGGAAGATGTCCGGGGCAGCAATTGACGGTGCACGCCTGGTAGCCATGGTTCACGTGTCAGCGGTGGCACCCGAGACTCCTCTGTGGGCTCGGGTGCCACCTGCATTTGCCCCTGGTTTTCGGGCTTCTGAGCTATTCGGCGTCGCGCACCAGCGGGCTCGCCTCGGCCGCCGCGGCGTACGCCTCGGTCGCGTACAGCAGCCAGGCGTGCATGCCGGCCGGTCCACCGCTCGCCCAGCCGCGCAGGTTGGACTCGTACTGCGGGCGCAACGCCAGGTGCGCCGCCTCCGGTACGACGAGCGACTTCTCGTCGACGCCCTTGGTGGCGAGCAGCAGCCGCTCGGCGGCACGCGCGACGATGCCGTTGTGGGAGCCGAACGGCGCCGCGGTGATCAGCTCGGCGTGGACGACGGCCGCGACGGCGAGCGCCGGGGCCTCGGTGGGCGCGGTGATCAGCTCGGCGATGCCCCGCAGCTTGGCGGCGGACTCACCGTCGCGCGGGCGGCCCAGCAGCTCGTCGGGCAGGGTGCCACGGGCGGCGACGGTGTGCAGCCGGGCCAGCGCCTGCAGCGGCTGGCGCCGAAGGACGGGGACCAGCGCGAGCAGCTCGGTCGCCAGCCGGACGGCGTCCGCCGCGATCTCGTCGCCCTCACCCGCGCGGACCTCGGCGAGCGTCGACGCGGAGCCCTCCAGGACGGCGCTCGCCTGGGCGCCGCGCAGCAGCGACTCGGCAGTCAGCTCGGGGCTGGTCCGGCGCAGGCCGCGATCGCGCAGCACCACGTCGATGCCGTCGCGGGCGCCGGCGAAGCCGGACGGGACGCCCTCGAGGGAGACGAGCCAGGCGTGGGGGTCGGTGGTCACGAGGGCAGCCTAGAAGGGTAGAAAGGTAGAACGATTCGGGGGTGGAAGGTAGATTGGTGGCCAGGAGGAAGCGATGAGCCTGAACATCAAGAACCCGCACGTCCACGAGCTGGCCCGGCAGGCCGCGCGGGTGACCGGCAAGACCCAGACCGGCGCGATCGAGGAGGCGCTCGAGCGGCTGCTGGCGGCGTACGGCGCCGACCCGGTGGAGGCCGATCGGCTGCGGCGTGCCGAGAAGCTCCGTGCGATCGCGATCCGCTGGGAGGACCTGCCGGAGATCGAGGGCGACGACCGCATCCGCTCCGTGGAAGACCTCTACGACCCCGAGACCGGCCTGCCCCGGTGATCGTCGACACCTCGGCGCTGATCGCGATCGTGCGCAACGAGCCCGAGCGCGACGAGTTCATCGCCCGGCTGACCGAATCGTCGGCGCGCATCTCAGCGGCCAACTGGTTCGAGGCCACGATGGTCGCCGACGGCTCGGGCGGCCCCAACGGCGGCAGGAACCTCGACGAGATCGTCGAGACCGCCCGCATCACCATCGAGCCGGTCACCGAGGCCCACGCCCGCGCCGCCCGGATCGCCTTCCGCCGCTACGGACGCGGGTCCGGATCACCCGCCCGGCTCAACTTCGCCGACTGCGTCGCCTATGCGCTCAGCGCGACGTCGGGCGAGCCGCTGCTGTTCAAGGGCGACGACTTCGTCCACACCGACGTGCTGCGCGTGCGCTGACCCGCACGTTCCCCCGTCTTCACGCGCGGGCAACCTGCGCGTGCCTCCGCGATCCGAGGCGCGGCGCGCCGTACCCTCGGCGGTGATGGCTACCGACTCCACCTCCAGCGCGTCCGCCGGCGCCACGCCCGGTCTGTCCTTCGGCAGTGTCGCCGAGGCGTACGACCGCGGCCGGCCGGGCTACCCGCGCGAGGCCGTGGAGTGGCTGCTGGGTGACGAGCCGCTCGCGGTCCTCGAGCTCGGCGCCGGCACCGGCAAGCTGACCGAGCACCTGGTCGCGCTGGGCCACGACGTCCACGCCACCGATCCCGACCCGCGGATGCTCGACCGGCTCGGCACCCGGCTGCCCGAGCTGCGCGTCTCGCAGACGTCGGCGGAGGAGATCCCCGCGGCCGACGCGAGCTTCGACGTCGTCGTGGTGGGCGACGCGATGGAGTGGTTCGACCACGACAAGGCGCTGCCGGAGATCGCGCGGGTGCTCAAGCGCGGCGGGTCGCTGGCGCTGATCCGCAACGTCCGCGACGAGCGGATCCCGTGGGTCAAGCGGCTCGGCAACCTGATCGGCCACCACACCGCCGGCGAGGGCATCGGCGAGGAGATCGACTCCTCGCCGTACTTCGGGCCGGCCGAGGACGCCTCCTTCAAGCAGTGGCAGGTCATCGACCGCGCGTCCGTGCAGGACCTGGTCCGCTCCCTGCCCGACGTCGCGGGCCTCGAGCGCACCGCGCAGGAGTCGCGGATCCGCGAGGTGCTCGCGTTCTACGACGACTTCGGTCGCGGCATGGACGGCATGCAGCTGCCCTATGTCACCGAGTGCTTCCGCGCGGTCGTCGGGATCCAGCCCAGGACGCCGCGCCCGGAGCCGACCCCGGCGCCCGAGGCGAGCGACGACACCCCGGAGACCGGCGCCGAGCACGACGCCGAGGAGTACGTCGGCGAGCCCACCGTCCCGGTCGCGCTCGCTCCCGCCGCCGAGCCGCCGGCCGACGACGACACCGGCATGCTGCTCATCGACTTCCGCTGATCCCGCCGGGCCGACCCGGCGACCTCGGCGGAAAACCCTGTGGCTTGGGCATGATGGGCCCATGCGGACCGACCGGCTGTGGCGACGGGGCCGGCTCGGGAGCGAGGCCGACCGGGCGGCCTTCCGGGCGCTGCACCAGGCGTCGCTGGCGGCGCCGGCGCTGCGCGAGGGGCTGACGACGAGCAGCGCGGAGCGCGCCGTACGGCATCTGCGCAACCTGCTGGGGACGCCGGCGGTGGCGATCACCGACACCGAGTCGGTCCTGGCGTGGGACGGGCTGGGGCAGCATCACGTCGACCAGGCGGCGGCCGTCGGGTTGCTGGCGATCGAGCGCGGCAGCACACGCACCGTCGACCGCGGACAGCTCGGCTGCACGACCAACGGATGCCCGATCCGCACCGGCGTGGTGAGTCCGTTGGTCGTCGAGGGGCGGGTGCTCGGCACCGTGCAGGCGTTCGCGCCGACGCCGACCGCGGGGCTGGTCCGGGCGACCGAGGAGGTCGCGGAGTGGGTGTCGGGGCAACTCGAGCTGGCCGAGCTCGACGCCCACCGCAACCGGATGATCGAGGCCGAGGTGCGGGCGCTGCGGGCGCAGATCAGTCCGCACTTCGTCTACAACTCGCTCAACGCGATCGCCAGCTTCGTCCGCACCGACCCCGACCGCGCGCGCGAGCTGCTGCTCGAGTTCGCCGACTTCACCCGCTACTCCTTCCGGCGCCACGGCGAGTTCACGACGCTCGCCGAGGAGCTGCGCTCGATCGAGCGCTACCTGCTGCTGGAGCAGGCGCGCTTCGGCGACCGCCTCCAGGTGACGCTCAACATCGCGCCGGAGGTGCTGCCGGTGGTGGTGCCCTTCCTGTGCATCCAGCCGCTCGTCGAGAACGCCGTACGCCACGGCCTCGAGAGCGTCGACCAGACCGGCCACCTGACGATCCTCGCCCACGACCGCGGCCACGAGGCGGTCCTCGAGGTCGAGGACAACGGCGTCGGCGAGGATCCCGAGAAGGTACGGCGTGCCCTCGCCGGCGACGCCGCCCTCGACTCGGTCGGCCTCGGCAACGTGGACGCCCGGCTGCGCGCGACCTTCGGCGACGACTACGGTCTCGTCGTGGAGACCGCTCCGGGTGCCGGCACCAAGGTGATCGTGCGCGTGCCGAAGTTCGCGCCGGGAGTGACCGCATGACGCCCACGAGCGGGCTGCGGGTGCTGGTCGTCGACGACGAGCGGCCGGCGCTCGACGAGCTGACCTACCTGCTCGGCGCCGACGACCGGATCGGCGAGGTGATCGCCTGTCAGTCCGCGACCGACGGGCTGCGGATCCTGCGCGAGCGCGAGGTCGACTGCGTCTTCCTCGACATCCAGATGCCCGGCCTGAGCGGGCTCGAGCTGGCCGAGGTGCTGGGCCGCTTCAAGCAGCCGCCGCCGGTCGTCTTCGTGACCGCGCACGAGCAGCACGCCGTCGACGCCTTCGACCTGCGCGCGGTCGACTACGTCCTCAAGCCGGTGCGGCCCGAACGCCTCGCCGAAGCCGTACGACGCGTCCTCGGCGGCGCCACCCCGCCCGCTGCCGCGGCCGACACCCAGGTCGCGGTGGAGCGCGGCGGCGTCACCCGGTTCGTCGACCGCGGCGACATCACCCACGTGGAGGCCCAGGGCGACTACGCCCGGCTGCACACGACCGGCGGCGAGGCCTATCTGGTGCGGGTCCCGCTCACGACGCTCGAGGAGGAGTGGGCGCCCGCGGGCTTCCACCGGATCCACCGGTCCCTGCTGGTGGCGCTCGCCCACGTCACCGAGGTCCGCACCGAGGCGGGCCGCACGTCGGTCCGGGTCGGCGACCTCGAGCTGCCGGTGAGCCGCCGCCACACCCGCGGGCTGCGCGACGTCCTCGTCCGGCGGGCCCGCGCGGGCTCATGACCGAGCGGGTGCGGGTCACCGGACCACCGCGGCACACCGCCGCGGGGCGTCCGGCGAGCCGGCGCGGCGACGTCCACGAGCAGACCGCGCTCGGCGACGTCTTCCTCAGCTCGCTGCTGCGCGAGCAGCTCGGCCTGGCCGCGCGGGTGCTCGGCGTCCTCGCCGTCACCCTCGGCGCGGTGCCGGTCGCCTTCCACCTGTGGCCGGGGCTGGCGGACCTGCGACCGCTCGGGATCCCGTTGCCGTGGCTGCTGCTCGGCGTCCTGGTCCACCCGTTCCTGCTGCTGCTCGCGTGGCGCTACGTCCGCCGGGCCGAGCGCAACGAGCAGGTGTTCGCCGATCTGGTCGACAGCACCGAGGACGCGACCTGATGGACCGCTCCGACGTCCCCGGACTGGTGGCGGTCACTCTCGTCACCCTGGTGACGCTGGCGATCGGCACGTGGGGGCTGCGCTTCTCGCGCACCACGAGCGACTTCTTCGTCGCCTCGCGCACGGTGCGCCCGGGGCTCAACGCCTCCGCGATCGGCGGCGAGTACCTCTCCGCCGCATCCTTCCTCGGCATCGCCGGACTGCTGCTCGTCGGC
The DNA here is from genome assembly GCF_039537225.1 of Nocardioides ginsengisoli. NCBI lineage: Bacteria > Bacillati > Actinomycetota > Actinomycetes > Propionibacteriales > Nocardioidaceae > Nocardioides > Nocardioides ginsengisoli. The sequence goes on along the minus strand of NZ_BAABAC010000041.1, from coordinate 56,579 downwards.
GGCGCCGACATGCTCTGGTACCCGGTCGGCTGGACCGCCGGCTATCTGGTCCTCCTCGTCCTGGTCGCCGCTCCCCTGCGCCGCTCCGGCGCCTACACGCTGCCCGACTTCGCCGAGGCCCGGCTCGGGTCGCGGACCGTGCGCGCCGCCTGCTCGCTGCTCGTCGTCGGCATCGGCTGGCTCTACCTGATCCCGCAGTTCGAGGGCGCCGGCATCACCCTGCGCTCGGCGATCGGCGCACCGGACTGGGTCGGCTCGCTCGTCGTCGCGGTCGTCGTCCTCGCCAATGTCACCTCCGGCGGGATGCGGTCGGTGACCTTCGTGCAGGCCTTCCAGTACTGGCTCAAGCTGACCGCGCTGCTCGTCCCCGCCGCCGTCCTCGTCGCCGTCTGGTGGGGCGACGGCCGACCACACGGGACGGTCGGCGGCACGCACTGGTCGACGCCGGTGGCCGACGGGAGCGGCGGGATCGGCCTCTACACGACGTACTCGCTGATCGCGGCGCTCTTCCTCGGAACGATGGGGCTGCCGCACGTGGTGGTGCGCTTCTACACGAACCCCGACGGCCGCGCCGCCCGTCGCACGACGGTCGTGGTGCTCGGCCTGCTCGGCCTCTTCTACCTGTGGCCGCCGGTCTATGCCGCGCTCGGCCGCGTGTACGGCGGGCGGCTGGCCGCCGAGGGACGCTCCGACGTCCTGGTCCTCGAGCTTCCGCGCCTGATGATCGACGGCGTCGGCGGCGACGTCCTCACCGGACTCGTCACGGCCGGCGCCTTCGCCGCCTTCCTCTCTACCTCCTCGGGCCTGGCGATCGCGGTGTCCGGGGTCATCACCCAGGACGTCACCAGCCGACTGGTCAGCGAGCAGCGCGGGGTCGCGGCGTTCCGGCTTGCCGCGGTGGCGGCGGTCGTGATCCCCGTCCTGGCGGCGCTCCTGGTGCAGAACGTCGGCGTCGCGCAGTCGGTCGGGCTGGCGTTCGCGGTGGCCGCGTCGACCTTCTGCCCGCTGCTCGTGCTCGGCATCTGGTGGCCGCGACTGACCGACGCCGGCGCGCTGGCCGGACTCGCCGCGGGCGGCCTCGGCGCCGGCGGCGCGGCGATCGCGACGCTGGCCGGCTACCTGCCCGGCGGCTGGGCAGGAGCGCTGCTGGGCCAGCCGGCGGCATGGAGCGCGCCGCTCGCCGTCCTCGTCATGGTGACGGTGTCGCTCGCGACGGCGCACCGGCAACCGGCGCACGCGCGCCGGTTCCTGGTGCGCCTGCACACGCCGGAGTCGCTGAGTCGCTGAGTCGCTGACATGACAGCACCTGTCGCACTAGGTTGTCGCGATGAGCACCCCCGATCCCGTCACCGCCGTCCCCCGCAAGCGCCGGAGGGTCGCCGCGATCGCCGCCGGCTCGCTCGGCATCGTGGCCGTCGTGGGCGGCGGCGCGTGGGCGTGGCAGCAGTGGATGGGTCAGGGGCCGCAGGCCGCCGAGGTGCTCCCGGGCGACACCCTGGCCTATGTCGGCCTCGACCTCGACCCGCCCGGCGGGCAGAAGCTGGCAGCGTACGACACGCTGCGCCGGTTCCCCAGCCTCGAGAAGCAGCTCGGGATCGGCAGCCAGGACGACCTGCGCCGCGCGGTGATCGACAAGGTGAGCGACGACAGCGGCTGCGACATCGGCCTCGACGACATCGAGCCGTGGGCGGGCGACCGCGCCGCGCTGGCCGTCGTACCGCAGGGCAAGCCGGAGGCCGTCGTCGTCGTCCAGGCGTCCGACACCGGCAAGGCCGAGCGTGGCCTCGACGACATCATCGCGAAGTGCGACGGGGACCTCGGCTACGCGACCGGCGACGGATGGGTCGTGCTCGCCCGCAACGAGAAGGTCGCGCAGCGGGTGGTCGCCGACGGCCGGAAGCGGTCGCTCTCCGACGACACCGACTTCCAGGAGCTGACCGGCGCGGCCGGCGACCCCGGCGTGATCACCCTGTACGCCGCACCGGAGGCCGGCAAGGCTGCGCTGAAGGCGATCGGCGACGACCCCTTCCTGCTGTTCTTCCTGCCCAGCATGTTCTCGTGGACCGATCCGCTCGGCGGGTTCACCGGCTTCCTGGCCACGGTGCCGAGCTCCCTCGCGGAGGGGGAGCCGAGCGGCGAGATGGAGGCGATGCCGCAGCAGACGCCCGAGGAGAAGGCCCTCTTCGCGCGGATGGAGAAGTACGACCAGCTCACGCCCGCCGAGCAGGCCCAGCTCGACAAGGACTGGGAGGCCTACTTCAACAAGCAGACGGACGGCGGCCCGGCTCTCGACGACGACTCCTTCGACCTCGAGGTGCCGAAGGAGCTGCGGCGCCGGCTCGAGGCGTTCTCCGGCATCGGCGGCGTGGCCCGCTTCGACGACGGCAACCTCGAGCTGGAGGTGATCGGCGACCCGATGCTGGCCTCGCCCACCGACCGGTACGACGGCGACGACGCGCTCGACGTCCTCGCCGACCTGCCGGACGACGTGGCCGCGGCGTTCGGCGGCCGGTTCGCCGAAGGATGGGCGGAGCGCTCGCTCGGCGAGGGCTTCTTCGGCGGGGAGACCTCACCGAAGGAGATGGCGAAGTCCCTCGAGAAGGCGACCGGCCTGACCCTGGCCGACCTGGAGACCCTCGGCGGCGACCGGTTCGCGATCGTGGCCGGCCCCGGCCTGGCCGACACCTTCACCGGCCACGGCGACCAGGTGCCGGTGGCGATCCGGATCGCCGGCGACGCCGACGCGATCGAGAAGGCGCTCGACAAGCTGCGGGCCGCGCTCGGCACGAAGGACGCGGCGCACGTGATCTCGCGGAAGGTCGACGGCGGCATCGTGATCGGGGCCGACCAGGACTTCGTCGACGAGGTGGCCGAGCCCGCGAAGCGGCTCGGCGACAGCGACCGGTTCCGGGGCGCCGTACCGGACGCGAAGGGCGCGACGACCATCACCTACGTCGACTTCGACGCCGGCGACTGGCTGAAGCGGATCACCGCGGGCGACCTGAAGGCGTCCGACGTGGCGCCGCTGGCCACCGCCGGGCTCGCCATGACGCGCGAAGGCGACCGGGAGCGGATGGTGCTCCGGGTCGCCTTCGACCGCTGACCTGACGGTCTCACCCGGCGAATCGGTCGCGAATTCGCCGAAATCACAGCAGTTCTGCCGGGTGAGACGGTCGACCGGCCCCGTTGCTCAGCCGTGGCTCAGCCGTTGAACTCGGCCGGGTGGGGGCCGGTGCGGCCGTCCCGCTCCAGGCCGTCGATCGCAGCCAGGTCGCCGTCGGTCAGCTCGAACCCGAAGACGTCGAGGTTGACGGCGATGCGCGACGGCGTGACCGACTTCGGGATCACCACGCGGCCCTGCTGGAGGTGCCAGCGCAGCACGACCTGGGCCGGGGTCCGGCCGAGGCGCTCGGCGATCGCGGTGATCGCCGGGTCGGCGAGGACGGCGCCCTGGGCGAGCGGGCTCCACGCCTCGGTGACGATGCCGTGCGCGTCGTCGGCGGCGATCACGTCGCGCTGCTGGAGCGCGGGGTGCAGCTCGACCTGGTTGACGGCCGGAACGGTGCCGCCGAGGTCGGTGATCCGGCGCAGCTGCTCGGGCAGGAAGTTGGAGACGCCGATGGCGCGGACGCGGTCGTCGGCGTACAGCTTCTCGAGGCCGGCCCACGCGTCGAGGTAGCGGTCGTTGGCCGGCGCCGGCCAGTGGATCAGGTAGAGGTCGACGTGGTCGAGACCGAGCCGCTCGAGGCTGGCGTCGTACGCCGCGACGGCGTCGGCGTGGTCGCTGTTCCAGAGCTTGGTGGTGACGAACAGCTCGTCGCGGGCGAGGCCCGACGCGGCGAGGGCGCGGCCGACGCCCTCCTCGTTGCCGTAGATCGACGCGGTGTCGATGCTGCGGTATCCCGCCTCGAGCGCGGCGCTGACCGCCGCCTCGGTCTCGTCGTTCGGGACCTGGAAGACGCCGTAGCCCAGCTGGGGCATGACGACGCCGTTGTTGAGGGTGAGGTGCTGCACGCGGTGCTCCTTGGTTCGGGGCTCAGGCCGCGGCGGGCGCCGGGGCGAGGACGACGGGGGTGCTGCTGAGCTCGCCGCCGCGGGCCTTGGCGGCCACGACGAGGACGACCACACTCAGCGCGGTGATGGCGGCGCCGGCCCACAGCGGGGAGGTGTAGCCGAGACCGGCCGCGAGGGTGAGGCCGCCGAGCCAGGCGCCGAGGGCGTTGCCGACGTTGAAGGCGGCGATATTGGCGCCCGAGGCGAGGGTCGGCGCGCGGTCGGCGTAGTGCATGACCCGCATCTGCAGGCCGGGGACGGTCGCGAACCCGACCGCGCCCATGAGCACCAGCGCCACGATCGTGGCCGGCTTGCTGCTCGCGGTCAGCGCGAAGGCGGCGAGGACGACGGTCAACGCGGTGAGGACGACGAGCAGCGTGCGGACCAGGTTGCGGTCGGCCGCGCGGCCGCCGAGCAGGTTGCCGGCGAAGAGGCCGACGCCGAACAGGACGAGCAGCCACGGCACGGCGCCCGCCCCGAAGCCGCTGACCTCGGTGAGCGTGAACGCGATGTAGGTGAACCCGCCGAACATGCCGCCGTACCCGAGCACGGTGAGGACGATCGACAGCCACACCTGTGGGCTGCGGAAGGCGGCGAGCTCGGTGCGCGGGCTCGTCGTACCGGCGGCGTCGGCGGCCCGCGCGGTCGGCACCAGCGCGGCGATCCCGACGAAGGCCGCCACGCCGATGACGGTGATCGCCCAGAACGTCGAGCGCCAGCCGGCCGCCTGGCCGAGCAGGGTGCCGAGCGGGACGCCGAGGACGTTGGCGAGGGTCAGCCCACCGAACATGAACGCGATCGCGCTGGCCTTGCGGTCGGGCGCGACGAGCTGGGCCGCGACGACCGAGCCGATGCCGAAGAAGGCGCCGTGGCACAGGGCCGCGATGACCCGGCCGACCATCATCGTCGGATAGTCCGGCGCGATGGCGGAGACCAGGTTGCCGAGGATGAACAGGACCATCAGGCCCAGCAGCGCGGTCTTGCGCGGCACCCGGGTGAGGGCGAGGGTCAGGCCGACAGCGCCGACCGCGACGCTGAGCGCGTAGCCGGAGATCAGGTAGCCGGCGGTGGTCTCGGAGACGGCGAAGTCGGTCGCGACCTCGGGCAGCAGGCCCATGATCACGAACTCCGTCAGGCCGATCCCGAAGCCCCCGATGGCGAGGGCGAGCAGTGCGACAGGCATGAGTGGTGCGCTCCTGAAAGGAATGGCGTGTGACGATAGTCAGCGTCTGCATTAGTTGCACACGCTTCGTATTGATAGTTGCACACGCGCACTACCTGCGCAAGTCGGGTATGCTGGGGGCGGTCGGGAACGGTCGTACCGGACGAACGGGTCGCGAAACCGGCCGTGGGGCGACCGAAGCGTCCGGTACGACGCACAACCAGGAGGAGGCACGCGATGGGCATCGCCGACGACGCCGTCGAGATCCGCACGCAGGGCTGGCGCACGCTGGCCGCCGTCCACGGGATGATCGAGGCCGCGCTCGACAAGGCGCTGCAGCGCGAGCACGAGCTGTCGATCGTCGAGTACACGGTCCTCGACGCGCTCAGCCGCCAGGACGGCTGGCACATGCGGATGCAGCAGCTGTCCCGCGCCGCCGCGCTCTCCGCGTCGGCGACCACGCGCCTGGTCACCCGCCTCGAGAACCGCGGCCTGCTCACCCGGATCCTGTGCGCCGACGACCGGCGCGGCATCTACACCGAGCTCACGCCCGCCGGCCGGGCGCTGCTGACGAAGGCGCGCCCGCTCCACGACGAGGTCCTGCGCACGACGCTCGAGGAGGCGCGTGAGGTGCCCGAGCTGGCCGGGCTGGTCAACTTCGTCAGCTCGGTCGCGGCGAGCTGACGGCCGGCGTCACGCCGAGCTGCGCACGCCCTCGCGCCACCGGACGACGGCCGCGCGCGCCCGCTCGACGACCAGCTCGACGAGGCGCGGATGCGGCCCGATGACATCGGCGACCACGCCGGCGCCGGCGGCGAGCGCGTCCTCCTGGGCGCGGCGGTGGAAGTGCCCCGTCGCCAGCAGGTACGGCGACACGGCGTCGCCGTCGCGCACCACGTCCGCGAGGCGCGGCCCGAGGCCCGACAGCGTGGCGAGCCGGACCGGCGCGCCCCAGGCGCGGGCGAGCAGGGCCACGGCGTGGTCGAGGTCGTCGAGGGCACGGGCGTCGGTGGAGCCGGCGGCGACCATGACCACCGGCCGGCCGGGTACGGCGCCGGCGGAGCGCAGCCGGTCGGCCTGGGCGGCGGCCAGGTGTTCCGACGGGCCGAGGGCCGGGGCGAGGCTGATCGCGGCCGGAGAGGCGGCGACGGCGGAGGGGAGGTCGACGCGCAGGTGGTAGCCGGTCGAGAGCAGCAGCGGCACGGCGATGACCGGTGAGGCGGCCGCGGCGACCGCGCCACCGACCACGTCGGCGAACAGCGGCGCGCACAGCTCGACGTACGACGTCGTGGCGGGCCGGCCGAGCCGCTCCCCTGCCGCCCGGGTGATCAGCCGCGCTACCTCGTTGCCCGCGGCGGTGCGGGTGCCGTGGGCGACGGTGACCAGGTGTCCGATGTCGCTGACGTCATTCGTTCTGCGGGCGCAAACCCACGGGGCGAATGACGTCACGTCGATCTTCTCGCTCATGTCGCGACGGCCAGTCGGTAGCCGCGCTTGACCACGGTCTGCACGCACCGCGTGCCGAGAGCGGCGCGCAGCCGGGCCACGGCCATCTCGACGGCGTGCTCCGAGCCGGCGGTGCCCGAGGGCAGCGCCCCGAGCAGGTCGCGGCGGGAGACGACGGTGCCGGGGTTGACGAGCAGCGCGCGCAGCACGGCGTACGGCGCGGGCGAGAGCTTGACCTCCGCCCCGTCGAGCAGGACGTCGTCGCCGTGCAGCAGGAGGGTGTGGCCGGCGACCTCGAGCGAGGTGCCGCTGGCGCGCGAGGGCAGCTCGGTCTCGAGCTGCTTGACCATCGCCGCGAGCCGCGAGCGCTCCGGGTAGATCGAGGGCACACCCCACATCTCGAAGGCGGCTGCGGTGACCGGTCCGACGCAGGACGCGGTGACATCGGCCTGGAAGGCGCTGACCACCTCGTCGCGGTGGCCGGCGGTGACGGCGGCCTCCATCAGCGCGGCGATCGCAGGCGCGGCGGTGAAGGTGACGGCGTCGAGGCGGCGCTCGGCGATGTCCTCGATCATCGCGAACATCGGCTCGGGGTCGGCCGCGCCCTCGACCCGGTAGACGGCGACGGTGGTGACGTCGGCGCCGAGCCGGCGCAGCGCGTGGGCGGCCATCGACAGCGACTGGCCGTGCTCCTGGACGACGATCCGGCGGCCGCTCAGGTCGCGCCCGCGCAGGTGGCCGAGGACGTCCTCGAAGGCCTCCGACTCCGGCGACCACAGCTCGCGCAGCCCGAACCGCCGCAGCGCGCCGACGCTCTTCGGCCCGCGGGCCAGGATCTCCGCCTGACCGAGGTGAGCGGTCAGCTCGTCGAGCCGGCCCCACCGCTCGGCCGCGCCGAACCACGACTTCATGCCGATGCCGGTGGTCGCGACGAAGATGTCCACCGGCCGGCTCAGCACCTCCTTGGTGGCGGCCTGCAGCGCCTCCTCGTCGATCCGGTTGGGGTCGACCGACAGCGCCGGCGCATGGACGACGGTCGCACCGCGCCGCTCGAGCAGCGCGATCTGCTCCTCCGCGCGCCGCGCCGCGGTCACGCCGATCCGGAAGCCGGCCAGGGGCTGATCGCTCACGACGCCAGTGTCTCGCGCCGGGCGCCGACGACCACAACGCCGTCGACCAGGCGGACGTCGTACGTCGCCACGGAGACGCTCGCGTCGTCGAGGCAGACGCCGGTCCGCAGGTCGAACGGGTGCTTGAGCAGCGGGCTCGCGACGAAGGGCACCTGCTCGCCGCCGACCGTGCGGGTGCCGACGATGCCACGGGAGAGGACGGCGGCGCCGCCGTACGGGTCGACGTCGGAGAGCGCGAACAGCTCGTCGTCGTAGGTCCGGAAGACGGCGACCGGCTCGCCGTCGATGAGTGCGGACACGCCGGACTCACGGGCGATCTGGTCGATCCGGCAGATCTCCGGCTCGTCGGGCGCGTTGACGAACGAGACGAACCGGGCCAGCTTGACCGGGTCCTCGATGGTCGCGCGCCACTCGTCGAAGTAGGAGTCGACGTGCCGGGCCATCGCCGCCTCCAGCTCGTCGGCCAGCCCGAGGCTGTCGTCGACGACGACCGCGCGAACCCGCTCCAGTCCGCCGATCTCGTCGATCCAGGACGCCGTGCGCTGCAGCCGGTCAGCAGTGCGGATGTAGTACATGAGATAGCGGTCGAGGTAGCGCACGAGCGTCTCGCGGTCGATGTCGCCGGCGAGCAGCTGCGCATGCGCGGGGACGGCGCCGCCGTTGCCGCCGACGTACAGGTTCCAGCCCTTCTCGGTGGCGATGACGCCGAAGTCCTTGCCCCGCGCCTCGGCGCACTCGCGGGCGCAGCCGGAGACGCCGCCCTTGATCTTGTGGGGCGAGCGCAGGCCGCGGTAGCGCAGCTCGAGCTCGACCGCGAGAGCGACGGAGTCCTGGACGCCGTACCGGCACCAGGTGGAGCCGACGCAGGACTTCACGGTCCGCAGCGACTTGCCGTAGGCGTGGCCGGACTCCATGCCCGCGTCGACGAGCCGCTTCCAGATGGCCGGCAGGTCCTCCATCCGTGCGCCGAAGAGGTCGATCCGCTGGCCGCCGGTGATCTTCGTGTAGAGCCCGTAGTCGCGGGCCACCTCACCGATCACGATCAGCGACTCGGGCGTGATCTCGCCGCCGGGGATGCGTGGGACGACGGAGTAGGTGCCGTTCTTCTGCAGGTTGGCGAGGTAGGCGTCGTTGGTGTCCTGCAGGGTGGCGTTGCTGCCGTCGAGCACGTGGTGGTTGAGGAGGCTGGCCAGGATCGACGCGACGGCGGGCTTGCAGATGTCGCAGCCGCGGCCGCGGCCGTGGCCCGCGACGATGTCGTCGAAGCGGTTGTAGCCGTGCACCGCGACGATCTCGAAGAGCTCCTGCCGGCTCATCGCGAAGTGCTCGCACAGGGACCGGTCGACGACCTTGCCGGCCGCGGCGAAGTGCTCCTCGACGATCTTCTTCACGATCGGCTTGCAGGAGCCGCACGTGCTGCCCGCGCGCGTGCACGCGGTGACGCAGCCGGCGTCGTCGCAGGTGCCGCCGTCGGCGACGGCGGCGAGGATGTCGCCCTTCGACACGTCGTTGCAGGAGCAGACCTGCGCCTCGTCGGGAAGGCCGAGGTCGACGCCGGCGCCGCGCCCGGCCGGGAGGATCAGCTCCTCCGGGTTGGCGGGGAGCGGGATCCCGGAGCCGACGAGCGGCCGCAGCACGCCGTACGCCGACGCGTCGCCGACCAGGATGCCGCCGAGCAGCTCATGGCCGCCGGTGGCGTCCTCGCGGACGACCAGCTTCTTGTAGACGCCCGCGACGGCGTCGGCGAAGACCAGCTCCAGCGCGTCGCCCGTCGTCCCGAAGGCGTCGCCGAAGGAGGCGACGTCGACCCCGAGCAGCTTGAGCTTGGTCGACATGTCGGCGCCGGTGAAGGCGCCGGCCGCGCCGCCGAGCAGCGTGTCGACGACGACCTCGGCCATCGCGTAGCCGGGCGCGACCAGGCCGTACATCCGGCCGCCCGGAGCGGCGCACTCGCCGATCGCCCAGACGGACGGGTCGGACGAGCGGCACTGCTCGTCGACCAGGACGCCGCCGCGCTCGGCGACGTCGAGGCCGGCCGCGCGGGCGAGCGCGTCACGGGGACGGATGCCGGCGGAGAAGACGACGATGTCGAGCGGCAGCGTGTCGGCGTCCTTGAGGCGGAGCCCCTCGACCCGCTCGGCGCCGACGATCTCGTCGGTCACCACACCGGTGTGGACGGTGAGCCCCAGCTCCTCGACGTGCCGCTTCAGCGTGGCGCCGCCGGCGTCGTCGACCTGGACCGCCATCAGCCGGGGCGCCATCTCCACCACGTGCGTCTCGACGCCCAGCTGGTGCAGGGCGTTGGCCGCCTCCAGGCCGAGCAGTCCGCCGCCGATCACCGCGCCCGCGCGGGCTCCCGCGCTCGCGGCACGGATCGCCTCGAGGTCCTCGATCGTGCGGTAGACGAACACGTTGCCCAGCTCGCGGCCCGGCACCGGCGGCACGAAGGGCGCGGCGCCGGTGGCGAGGACCAGCTCGTCGTAGGAGTAGGTGGCGCCGTCGGCGGCGGTCACGATGCGCGACTCCACGTCGACCGACGCCACCTCGGTGGAGAGCCGGAGGGTGACCCGCGGGTCGTCGTACACACCGTCAGGGAGGAAGGACAGCGCCTCCGCGCCCACCTCGAAGAAGGAGGTCAGCGCCACCCGGTCGTACGCCGGGCGCGGCTCCTCCCCCAGCACCGTGATGTCGTGGGTCTCGGTGAGCCCGCGCTCGATCGCGGCCTGCACGAAGCGGTGGCCGACCATCCCGTGGCCGACGACGACGAGCTGCTTGCGGAGGTGAGCCATCAGAGGCGTCCTTTCGTGGCGAGGGCAGGTCCGCCGGCGCTGTCGAGCAGGCGGCGGACGGTGCCGGCGCAGCCACCGCAGCCGGTGGTCGCGCGGGTGGTGTCGCGGACCTGCTCCAGCGAGGAGCAGCCGCGGATCCGGCCGGCGGTGACGCCCGCACAGGCGCACACCTCGGCATCGTCGGGAAGGAGCGCGACCGCGCTGTCGACGCCCCCTCCCGTCCGCTCCGGCATCAGCAGCCGGCCGGGCTCATCAGGCCCGAGCACGGTCCGCCGGTCGAAGTGCTGGGTGATCAGGCCGACCCGGGAGAGGTCGCCGACCAGGGTCGCGGCGACGATCCGGCCGTCGCGGACGACGAGCCGGCGGTGCGAGCCGACGATCGGATTCGCGACCTCCACCACCTCTCCTCCGGCGGCGAGCTCGCGCGCCGCGTCGCCGAGGACCGCGACGTCGAGGTCGGTGGCGCGCAGCCGCGCGACGACCCGGCTGCCGTCGTAGGTGGCGGGCTCGCCGCAGAGGACGCGCGCGAGGACGCCGGCCTGCTCCCAGGCGGGCGGCACGAAACCCGTCGTACGGCGGTCGTGCTCGGCGCAGTCGCCGAGCGCGAACACGTCGGGGTCGGTGACGCTGGCCAGCCGGTCGTCGACGACGATCCCGCGTCGTACCTCCAGGCCCGCGCCGCGCGCCAGTGCGGTCGACGGGCGCCCGCCGGCGGTGAGGACGACCAGGTCGGTGTCGAGCGTGTACCCGTTGTCGAGCCGCAGCGCCGGGCCGTCGACCAGCCGGACCGCGCGGGCGCCGGTGTAGACGGCGACGTCGAGGCGGCGCAGGTCGCGGGCGAGGATCCGGCCCGCGGCGGTGGTGATCTGCTGGTGCAGCAGGTGCTCGGCGCCCTCGACGATCTCAGTCGCGATGCCGCGAACCCCCAACGCCCGGGCGACCTGCAACCCCAGCAACCCACCCCCCACGACGACCGCGCGGCCGCTCCCTGGCAGCGCGGCGACCAGCCGCTCGCAGTCGGCCAGCGACCGGAACGCGTGAACCGCCTCGTGCAGCGACCCGTCGAGCCGCACCAGTCCACGGATCGGCGGCAGGCTGGGGATGCTGCCCGTGGCGAGCACCAGCACGTCGTACTCGATCAAGGTGCCGTCGACGAGCATCACGTCACGCCGCTCGCGGTCGATGCCGAGCACACGGGCGCCGGTGCGGAGCGTGACGCCGTGGTCGGCGTACCACTGCGGGGAGCGGAGGGTCAGCGCGTCGGGGCGGTGCGCGCCCTCGAGGACGGCCGACAGCAGGATCCGGTTGTACGGCGCCACCGGCTCGTCGCCGAGCACGGTGACGGCGAGGACGCTCGTCGCGCCCCGCACGACGAGCTCCTCGACGAGCCGCGTCGCCGCCATGCCGGCGCCGACGACGACGACGCGTGTGGCTGCGGTCCCGGTCATGTGGCTATTCGACGTTCCCGACGTTTCGGGTCGGGGGCGTCGCGGCGTACCGCGAGGTCAACTCCTGCTCACGGCCTCACGCCCGGCCTCGCGAGGGGACCCGCCCATGTAACTCGGTGTCCGTGGATCTACCTGGGGGTCATGACCGGTAATGAGACCGTGGCAGATGCCCGACCACCGTGGTGGACGGGCGAGCACCGTGGTGATGAGCGAGCACGAGCGCAAAGGGACCGCGACCGCGGAGCGCGGGCGGGGCGTCATGTAACTCGGTGTCGGTGGATCTACCCGGGGGTCATGACCGGTAACAAGACCGTGGCAGATGCCCGACCACCGTGGTGGATGACCGAACACCGAGTTACAAGGGACGGCGCCCCACCCCCACCGAGCCCCGATCGTGCGCCCGGCGGCGTCCGGACGGCGGTGTCAGGACGGCGGTGTCAGGGCCGACTGCCCGCGAGGTCCTCCGCGATCAGGGCGACGTGCAGCGACACCCGGATGTCCGGGTCGTCGAGCTGGGCGTCGAGGACGCTCTCGATCTTGGCCAGCCGGTCGTAGAAGGCCGCGCGCGAGACGTGCAGGCTCGCGGCCGCGCTGGACTTGCTGCCGGGGTGCTCGACCAGCGCGCGCAGCGCCTCGACCAGGCCGGTGCCCCAGCGCCGGTCGTGCTCGCGCAGCGCCCTGAGCTCGCGCTCGACGTACAGCCGGACCCGCTCGTCGTCGCCGAGCAGGGTGAGCAGGCCGCGCAGGTGGACGTCCTCCAGCCGGTGCACGGGCCGCGCGGGGTCGGGGGTGCGGACCGAGAGCACGATGTGGGTGCTCTCCTTGATGGTCTGGTCGGTGTCGGTGATGGCGGTGACGGGCCGCCCGGCGCCGACGATCGCGGCGTTGCGGCGTCGTACCCGGTGGGCGAGCTCGTCGACGTGGACGGTCGCGTCGGCGGTCGCGCCGAGCGAGAGCAGGGCGAGGACGTCGCGGTCGGCCTGGCAGATCAGCAGCGGCAGCGTGAGCTCGTGGGCGGCATGGACGGTGGCCGCGATCAGCTCGTCCAGCGCGGGGGCGGCCGAGCGGCCCGACTCGCTCGCGTCGACCACCGGTCGCATGGTCAGGCCCACGAACTGCCGTCGCTTGGTGGGCAGGCCGGCCAGGTCGCAGCGCAGGTGGATCTCCTCGTTGCCCGGGTCGTTGAGCAGGCCGAGCAGCAGCTCGTGATGGGTACGGCGGACCTGGCTGTCGCGGTCGCGCTCGTGCAGCCGGTGCAGCGCCAGCGCCGCGGCCGCCCGCTCGGCGACGGCGATCAGCCGCTGCGGCGGCTCGGCCGGGCACGCGATCACCAGCCGCCCCCAGCGCCGCTCCCGCCGCCCGAGCCGGGTGAGCAGCCAGCCCTGGACCGGGTCCCAGGTGGTGCGCCCGTCGAGCCGTACGGCGCGCGAGCGCGCGGTCCAGTCGGCGAGGAACTCCCCGATGTCGTCGGGCCCCGAGCGGTAGTCGGTGACCTGGTGGTCCGCGCCCTCGAGGACGACGGCCGCGCCGGCGAGTCGCTGGACGGCGTCCAGGATCTCGCGCGGTCCGGCCTCGGTGATGCTCAGCTCGGTGAAGGTGTCGTGGACCCGCTGCGCCTCGCGCAGCTCGTCGAGCTGCTCGTCGACGATCCGCTCGCCGATCAGCTGGGTGAGCGCCGCGAACCGGACCTCCCGGGAGAGCGCGACGAGCGGCAGGCCGGCCGACTCGCAGGCGGCGACGAGGCTGTCGGGCAGGCGCTGCCAGCGCCGGCCGAGCTCGATGATCAGGCCGGCGACGTCGCCCTGGTCGAGGCTGCTGGCGTAGGCGCGCAGCTCGTCGTCGGAGTCGGGCAGCGCGATGCCGGTGCTCAGCAGCAGGTCGCCGCCGCGCAGCAGCGGCGCGATGTCCGCGGCCTCGGCGGAGTGCACCCACCGCACGGCGCGGTCGAGACCGCTCGCGCCGGCCAGCACCTCGGCCCCGGCCTGGCGGACCATCGGCATCCGCAGGACGTCGGCCACGGTCAGCTCGGCCATGCGGCGCCTCCCTCGGTGGACGTGGGCGCAGTCACCCGACGGATCGTCGGCGACTGCTGCGAACTCCGACATTCTGCCGGGCACCCACCGCCCTCGCCAGCCGGAGGATGAGGCCCATGAACTCCGCCGCCCTCACCGCCGACGCCCAGCGCGCCTACGACCTCGACCGCGAGCACGTCTTCCACTCCTGGTCGGCGCAGGGCTCGCTCGACCCGATGGTGGTCACCAAGGCGGAGGGCTCCTACCTCTGGGACGGCGCGGGCAACCGGCTGCTCGACTTCACCTCCCAGCTCGTCTACACCAACCTCGGCCACCAGCACCCGCGGATCGTCGCTGCGATCCAGGAGCAGGCCGCCACGCTGGCGACCATCGCCCCCGGCTACGCCAACGGCACCCGGTCCGAGGCCGCCCGGCTGATCGCGTCGCACACCCCCGGCGACCTCGACCGGATCTTCTTCACCAACGGCGGCGCCGACGCCAACGAGCACGCGATCCGGATGGCGCGGCTGCACACCGGCAAGCACAAGGTGCTGTCGACCTACCGCTCCTACCACGGCGGCACCCAGCTCGCCGTCAACGTGACCGGCGACCCGCGCCGCTGGCCCAGCGACAACGGCTCGACCGGCACCGTCCACTTCTTCGGGCCGTTCCTCTACCGCAGCGCCTTCTCCGCCACCACCGAGGAGGAGGAGTGCCAGCGCGCGCTCGCCCACCTCGAGCAGGTCATCACGCTCGAGGGCGCGTCGACGATCGCGGCGCTCATCCTCGAGTCGATCCCCGGCACGGCCGGCATCATGATGCCGCCGGCGGGCTACCTGGCGCGCGTGCGCGAGCTGTGCGACCGCCACGACATCGTGCTCATCGCCGACGAGGTGATGGCCGGCTTCGGCCGCGCCGGACGCTGGTTCGCCATCGAGCACGGCGACGTCGTCCCCGACCTGCTGACCTTCGCCAAGGGCGTCAACTCCGGCTACGTGCCGCTCGGCGGCGTCGCGATCTCCGAGCGGATCTACCGGACCTTCGCCGCGCGCGCCTACCCGGGCGGCCTCACCTACTCCGGCCACCCGCTCGCCTGCGCCGCGGCCGTCGCCACCATCGAGACGATGGAGGACGAGGGCATCGTCGAGCAGGCCGACGTCCTCGGCCGCGACGTCCTCGGCCCGGCCCTGCGCGACCTCGCCGCCCGGCACCCGTGGATCGGCGAGGTGCGCGGCACCGGCGCCTTCTGGGCGATCGAGCTGGTCCGCGACCAGGAGACCCGCGAGCCCCTGGCGCCGTACGGCGGGTCGAGCCCCGAGATGGCCGCGATCATCGCCGGCTGCACCCGCCGCGGCCTGATCCCGTTCGCCAACTTCAACCGCATCCACGTCGTCCCGCCGCTGACCATCACGGCGGAGGAGGCCAAGGAGGGGCTGGCGATCCTCGACCAGGCCCTCGCCGAGGCCCACGGCGCCTGATCCCCCTTCCCCGCAGACCACCTCAAGGACTCGACGATGACCCAGACCCTGAACGCCCCCACGAGCACCGCCAGCACCGCCCCGAAGAAGCTGATGCTGATCGGCGGCCAGTGGGTCGAGAGCGTCACCGGCGCCTGGCGCGAGGTGCTCAGCCCCGGCCGCCACGGCGAGGTGCTGGCCCAGGTGCCGAGCGGCGACAAGGAGGACGTCGACCGCGCGGTGCGCGCCGCGCGCGCCGCCTTCCCGGCCTGGCGCGACCAGCACTTCACCGGCCGCCAGCGGGTGCTGCTCACGATCGCCGACGCGATCGATGCGCGCGCCGAGGACCTGGCGCAGATCACCGCGGCCGACACCGGCAACGCGCTGCGCACCCAGGCTCGCCCCGAGGCGAAGACCCTCGCCGACCTCTTCCGCTACTTCGGCGGCGTCGCCGGCGAGGTCAAGGGCACCACGCTCCCGGCCGGCTCGTCGCAGCTGCAGTACACCCGCCAGGAGCCGCTCGGCGTCGTCGGCGGCATCCTGCCGTGGAACTCGCCGCTGATGATCGCCGGCTTCAAGGTCCCGGCCGCGCTCGCCGCCGGCAACGCCGTCGTCCTCAAGGCGGCCGAGGACGCACCGCTGTCGATCCTGCTCCTCGCGGAGATCTGCCAGGAGCTCCTGCCGGACGGCGTGCTCAATGTCGTCACCGGCGAGGGCGAGACCGCCGGCGCCGCGCTGGTCGAGCACCCGGGCGTCGACAAGGTCTCCTTCACCGGCTCGACCGAGGTGGGCCGCCACATCGCCCGCCAGGCTGGCGACCGGCTCGCCCACGTCTCCCTCGAGCTCGGCGGCAAGAACCCGTCGATCGTGTTCCCGGGCGCCGTCACCGACGAGCTGATCGAGGGCCTGCTGCTCTCCTCGCGCGTGCACCGCCAGGGCCAGAGCTGCACCGCCGGCTCGCGGCTCTTCCTGCACCGCGACGTCCACGACGAGGTGCTGGAGAAGCTGGTCGCCCGGCTCGGGTCGCTCACCGTCGGCAACCCGCTCGACGAGGCGTCCGACATCGGCGCCGTCATCAACGAGGTCCAGTACGGCTCGGTGCAGGGCTTCCTCGACGAGGGCCTCGCCAACCCGGCGCTCACCCTCGAGCTCGGCGGCACCCCGCCGACCACCGGGCCGCTGGCCGAGGGCTTCTACCACGTGCCCACCGTGTTCTCCGGCGCCGACAACTCCTTCCGGCTCTCCCGCGAGGAGATCTTCGGTCCGGTCGTGATGGCGATCCCGTTCACCGACACCGACGAGGTCATCCGGATGGCGAACGACTCGGCGTACGGCCTGGCGGCGTACGTGTGGAGCCAGGACGTCAACCAGGCGCTCGACACCGCGCACCGGCTCGAGGCCGGGTGGGTCCAGGTCAACCAGGGCGGCGGCCAGATGGTCGGCCAGGCCTACGGCGGCTACAAGCAGAGCGGCATCGGCCGCGAGGTGTCGCTGGAGGGCATGATCGCCGGCTTCACCCAGACCAAGCAGATCAACGTCCGGCTGGGCTCCTGACGCCGTGACCGGCTTGGACGCCGGCCCGCGCCCGAGCCGCTGACCGGCGGTTTCATGGTTCCTTCATGCGGGGCGACCTAGCGTCGTCACGTGCTGAGTCCAGGCCCCCGGCGCGTCCGGGTCTCCCCCGTGACGTACGTCGCCGCGGTGGTCACCGTCCTGGCCTGGGCCCCCTTCCTGACCCAGCCGCTGACGGCGGACGAGGCCGGATTCCTCATGCTGGGGCGGGAATGGGGCCACGGCACGTCCCTCTACGGGAACTACTGGGTCGACCGACCGCCCGTTCTGCTCTGGTTGTACCGGCTGGGCGCTCACCTCATGCCGGTCACCACCCCGGCGGGTGGGCTCACCGCCCCCGGGGTGCGACTTCTCGGCGTGATGGCGGCGGGCGCCGCGGTCGTGCTCGCCGGCGTCCTGGCCGCTGCGGTCGCGAGCCGCCTGCAGATCGAGCGGCCAGGCTGGACGATCGTCGGCGCACCGGTGCTCGCGGGCGCGCTGCTGACGACGCCGCTGTTCGGCATGCCGGAGACCAACGGCGAGGTGCTGGCGGTCCCCTTCGTCCTGCTGGGCCTGTGGGCGGCGGTGCGAGCACTGGAGGCGCCGACCGGTCGCCGTACCCTCGCCTGGGCGGCGGGCGCGGGCGCCGCCGGCATGACCGCGATGCTGATCAAGCAGAGCCTCGCCGACGCGCTCGTCTTCGGACTCGTCCTGGCGCTGCTGTCGCCGCAGCGCCGGCGGCTGCTCGCCGGGCTCGCAGGCGGCGCGATTTCCGTCCTGGCGGGGGCGCTGGCCTCCGCCGCCGCTCTCGGCACCACTCCGGCCGGCCTCTGGGACGCGGTGGTGGTCTTCCGGATCCACGCCTCCGCCGTGATCAGCACGTCCGCCTCCTCGTCGACACCGCAGCGGATGAGCCATGTGGCGCAGGCCTTCGTGACGAGCGGCGCCGCACTCGTCCTCGTCGCCACCGTCGTCCCGGTCCTGCGCCGGGTGCTCCGACCCACGCCCGAACGAGCCCTCCCAGCGGCCGCGATGGCCCTCGTGGCCTGGGAGCTGGTGGGCGTGGCGGCGGGCGGGAGCTACTGGATGCACTACCTGACCGGCCTGGTGCCTGGTCTCGTTCTGCTCGTCGCTCTCGCCCGTCCGGCCGGACGCGCCCGCCACCTGCTCGCCGCGTGCCTCGCCGTCACCGCGCTGTCGACCACGATCGCCTGGACCCAGCTGGCCCTCAGCGCCCCGACGGTCTCGGCCGACGCCCAGGTCGAGACCTACCTGCGCGCGCACGCAGCGCCGGGCGACGGCGTCGTCGTGGCCTTCGGGCACCCGAACATCGTGGCGGGCAGCGGGCTGCAGAGCCCCTATCCCCAACTGTGGAGCCTGCCGGTCCGCGTCCGCGACCCTCACCTGACCGCCTTCACCCAGGTCCTCTCCGGGCCCGACGCCCCGCGCTGGGTGGTCGTCGCCGGCAACGGCGTCGCCTCGTGGGGGCTCGACGCGACCCGGGCGCAGCAGTACCTCGACCAGCACTACACCGACCAGGTCCGGTACGGCGGCCTGCACGTCTGGGAGCACCGATGAACACCACCGCCCGCGGCCTCCTCGTCGTCCCGACGTACGACGAGTCCGCCACCGTGCCCGTCCTCCTCGACCGGATCGCCGCGATCCGCGCGGCGACGGCGACCCGGCGCGGGGTGCTGCTCGACGTCCTCGTCGTCGACGACGGCAGCCCCGACGGCACCGCGGACGTGGTCCGCGAGCACCCGGGGCACCCCACCTGGATCCGGCTGCTCGAGCGCGAGGGCAAGGGCGGACTGGGCTCGGCGTACCGCGCCGGCTTCGCGTGGGCGGTACGCCATCGCTACGACATCGTCGTCCAGCTCGACGCCGACGGATCGCACCCGGTGGAGACAATCCCGCCCATGCTGGCGCTGCTGCGCGACAATGATCTGGTGGTCGGCTCACGTTATGTCTCTGGGGGCGCCACGGAGAACTGGCCGGCGCGGCGCCGGGCACTCTCCTGGGCAGCCAATCTGTACGCGCGGCAGACGCTGCGGCTGCGCACCCGCGACACCACCTCGGGCTTCCGTGCGTGGCGCGTCGACGGGCTGCTGGAGTGCGGCGTCCTCGACACCGAGTCCAACGGCTACGGCTTCCAGGTCGAGAACACCTGGCACGCCGAGCGGCTGGGGCTCCGGGTCGCCGAGCACCCCATCACGTTCACCGAGCGCACGGCCGGGGCCTCCAAGATGAGCGCCGACGTGGCGCGGGAGGCGGTCGTCCTGATCGCCCGGTGGCGGATGGCCGAGATCCGTGAGCGCAATGCCCGGTCCGCCCGATCCCTGAGGTCCGCGTGAGCTCCCGAGGCTGGGCACGGCTGCGGTTCGCCGCGTCGTGGGTGCTCGCGCTGGTCCTGGTGGGCGTCGTGGTGCCGCACGTCGTCAAGGTGCCCTGGGGGGGTGTCTTGCCGGTGCTGCTGAGCATCCCGCTGCCGGCCGTCCTGGGGCTCGTGGGCGTGTGGCTGCTCGGCCTGTTCGTGCACTCGTTCGTGCTGACAGCCGCCGCCCCCAGCCTGACCCGGCGTCGTGCGCTGACGCTCAACGTCACGGGCAGCGCCGTCGCCAACGTGGTGCCGCTCGGCGGCGCCGCCGGTGTCGAGCTCAATCGCCGGATGATGCGCGCCTGGGGCATCAACGTCCGCTCCTTCGCGGGCTACACCTTCCTCACGAACCTGTGGGACGTCGGCGCCAAGCTGCTGCTGCCCGTCGTCGGCGTCCTCGCGCTCACCCGCGCGGGCGAGGACGTGATGCCCTCGCTGCGCACCACCGCGCTGGTCGCCACCGGCGGCTTCGTCGCGCTGGTGGCGGTCGCCGGCGGCCTGCTCGCCACGCCCCACGGCGCGGAGTTCCTCGGCCGGTGGCTCGAGCGCATCGTCCACGCGGGGCTGCGGCTGGTACGGCGGGACCGACCGTTGCGGATCACGGCGGCGCTGCACGACGTACGCCATGAGTGCGCGACGCTCGTCGCCCGCGGCTGGCTGCGGATGTCGGTCGGCATCACCGGCTATGTCGCGCTGCAGTGCCTGCTGCTGGGCCTCTGCCTCCACCTCACCGGCGCCGGCACCAGCGTCCCCGAGGTGATCGCCGGCTTCGCGGTCGAGCGGCTGCTCACCATCGTCCCCTTCACGCCCGGCGGCGTGGGCCTCGCCGACCTCGGCCTGGCCGGCATCCTGCTCGCGCTGGGCGGCGACCCGGCCGGCGTGGCCGCGGCGGTCGTGCTCTACCGGATCTTCGTCTTCGTGGTCGAGATCCCCGTCGGCGGCGGCACGCTCGGCCTCTGGCTGCTCGGCCAGCGGCGCAAGTCGCGCCGCGCGCTGGCGCCCGACTTCCGCACCCGCACCGGCACCATCCACCGCGTCGCCCACGTCACCGACGTCTTCCTGCCCCGCCTCGGCGGCATCGAGACCCACGTCGACGACCTGGTCCGCCACCAGCGCGGCGCCGGGCTCGAGGCCGACGTGCTCACGCCGACCCGCGGCCAGGGCGACGACCCCGCCTGGGTACGACGGCTTCCGCTGCGCCAGGCCCGCCGCGCCGTCCGCACCTACGACGCCGTCCACGTCCACGTGTCGGTGTTCTCGCCGTACGGCCTGACCGTCGCGCGCTCCGCCGCCTCGGCGGGCGTGCCCACCCTCGTCACCGTCCACTCGCTGTGGTCGGGTGCCGGCGGCATCGGCCGGCTCGCGGCCCGTGCCGGACTGCGCGGCTGGCCGGTCGCCTGGTCGGCCGTCAGCCAGGCCGCCGCGGCGGTGTGCAGCCGGGCGCTCGGCGGCGCGGACGTCGCGGTGCTGCCCGACGCGGTCGACGTCGAGCGCTGGCGCGCCCAGCCTTCCTCGCCTCCCGCCGTGCGGACGGGCGACGCCCCGGCCGTCGTGGTCAGCGTGATGCGCCTGATGCCGCGCAAGCGCCCGATCCAGCTGCTCCGGATGATGGAGGAGGTCCGCCGCCTCACCCCGCACCGCGACGTCCGGCTGGTCGTCGTCGGCGACGGCCCGCTGCGCGGCCGGTTCGAGCGGGCGGTCCGGCGCAAGGGGCTCGGCGACTGCGTCGAGATCACCGGCCGCGTCGGGCGCTCCGAGGTCCTCGACGTGCTGCGCACCGCGTCGCTCTACGTCGCCCCCGCACCCAAGGAGTCGTTCGGCATCGCCGCGCTCGAGGCCCGCTGCGCCGGCCTGCCGGTCGTTGCCTTCCGGAGCAGCGGCGTGGGCGAGTTCGTCCGCGACCGGATCGACGGCCTGCTCGTCGCCGACGACACCGAGATGGCGGTCGCGATGGCCGAGCTGATCCAGCACGACGAGCTGCGCGAGCGGATCACCGCCCACAACCGCCGGGTCGCGCCGCGGTTCGGCTGGGCCGACGCCCTGACCCGCACGGACGCGCTCTATCGCGCCGCCGCCGACTGCGCGGTCGCCGTCGCTCCGGCGTCCGAGCCCGCCGCCGTACCGGCTGCGGTCGTGGTGAGCAGCTGAGGTGGCCACCATCCTCGCCCTGCACGCGCATCCCGACGACGAGGCGCTGCTGACCGGCGGCTGGCTGGCCCAGCGCTCGGCCGCCGGTGACCGCGTGGTGCTGGCGTTCGCGACCGACGGCGACGCCGGGCTGGCCGACGCGGCCCTGCGCGACGGGCTCGGCCGCACCCGCCGCGACGGGGCGGCCACCGCCGCCCGCGCGCTCGGCGCCGCGCGCGTCGTCTGGCTCGGCTACGCCGACTCCGGCATGGCCGACGCCCCCACCGACGGCCCCGGACGTCTCGCCGATGCGGACGTCTCCGAGGCCGCCCGGGCCGTCGCCGCGCTGCTCGACGAGGAGAACGCCGACCTCCTCACCGGGTACGACGCGCGCGGCGGCTACGGGCACCCCGACCACGTGCAGGTGCACCGGATCGCACGGGCGGCCCAGCCGCTCGCCGTACGGCGTCCCCTGCTGCTCGAGGCCACCCTCGACCGCACCTGGCTGGTCCGGCTGTTCCGCGTGCTGCGGCCGCTCGCCCGGCTGCTCCCGGGGCTGACCATCCCCGGCGACGACATCTACTCGCCCCGCGGCCCGGCGCTCCTGCGGGTCGACGTCCGCGACCGGCTGGCGGCCAAGCGCGCGGCCCTGGCCGCGCACGCCTCGCAGGCCGGCGGCGGCGTCCGCACCTTGCGGATCCTGCTCGCGCTGCCGCGGCCGCTGGCCCGGCGGCTGCTCGGCGTGGAGTGGTTCCTGCAGGTGCCCTGACTCAGACCACCACCTGGGCGGCGCAGACCTTGAACTCCGGCATCCGGCTCGACGGGTCGAGGGCGTCGTTGGTGAGCCGGTTGGCGCCGACCCAGTGGAAGGGCACGAACACGGTGTCGGGGCGGATGCTGGCGACCACCCGCGCCGGTGCCCTCAGCTCGCCCCGCCGGGTGCGGACGACGACCGGCTCGCCGTCGCGCGCGCCGATCCGGTCGGCGAGCATCGGGTGCAGCTCCACGAAGGCGCCCTCGTCGGGCAGCGAGCGGATCCGCCGGGTCTGCGCGCCGGACTGGTACTGCGCGAGCACCCGCCCGGTCGTCAGGTGCACCGGGTACGACGCGTCCGGCTGCTCGGCCGCGCCCACGAAGTCCGTCACCACGAACCGCGCCCGCCCGTCGGGCGTCGCGAAGCCGTCGGCGAACATCCGCTCCGCTCCCCAGAACACCCCCTGCTCGGCGGTGATCCGGTCATAGCTGATGCCGGAGTAGTCGGCCCGTCCGCCCGCGGACGCCCGGCCCAGCTCGGCGAAGACCTCCTCGGGGTCGGTCGCGAAGGGCACCGGCGCGCCCATCCGCTCCGCGATCCCGGCGATCACGTCGAGGTCGCTGCGCACGCCCCGCGGCGGCGCAACCGCCTGCCGGCGCAGGATCACCCGCCCCTCCAGGTTGGTCATCGTGCCGGTCTCCTCCGCCCACTGGGTGACCGGCAGCACCACGTCGGCGAGCGCCGCCGTCTCGGACATCACCAGGTCGCAGACCACGAGCAGGTCGAGGGCCTCCAGCCGCTCGGTGACGTGCGTGGCGTTCGGCGCGGAGACGACGACATTGGAGCCGAAGACGAGGAGCGCCCGCGCGCCGCCGTCCTGGCCGAGGGAGTCGAGCAGCTCGTAGGCCGAGCGCCCCTTGCCCGGCAGCGACTCCGGGTCGACGCCCCACACCGCCGCCACGTGCGCCCGCGCGTCGGGGTCGTCGATCATCCGGTAGCCGGGCAGCTGGTCGGCCTTCTGGCCGTGCTCGCGCCCGCCCTGGCCGTTGCCCTGGCCGGTCAGGCAGCCGTAGCCGGCGTACGGGCGCCCGGGCATGCCGAGCGCAAGGGCGACATTGATCCAGGCGAGGACGGTCGCCGTGCCCTGCGCGTGCTGCTCGGGGCCGCGGGCGGTCAGCACGATCACCCGGTCGGCGCCGGCGAGGACGGCGACGAGGGCGCGCAGCTCGTCGGTGGCGATCCCGGTGACCCGCTCGACGCGCTCGGGCCACCACGCCGCCACCGAGCGTCGTACGGCGTCGAAGCCAGTGGTCCGCGCGGCGACGTACTCCTCGTCGACCGCGCCCTGCGCGTCGAGCAGGTGCAGCACTCCCAGCGCGAGCGCGAGGTCGGTGCCCGGCACCGGCTGCAGGGCGAGGTCGGCCCGCTCGGCGGTCGGCGTGATCCGCGGGTCGATCACCACGAGCCGGCCACCGCGCTCGCGGAGCCGGTCGAGATGCCGGGCGGCCGGAGGCATGGTCTCGGCGAGGTTGGAGCCGACCAGGACGACGACGTCCGCCTGCTCGACGTCGGCCAGCGGGAACGGCAGCCCGCGGTCGATGCCGAACGCCTGGTTGCCCGCGCTCGCCGCGGAGCTCATGCACCAGCGGCCGTTGTAGTCGATCTGGCTGGTGCCGAGCGCGACCCGGGCGAGCTTGCCGAGCTGGTACGCCTTCTCGTTGGTGAGCCCGCCGCCGCCGAAGACGGCGACGCCGTCGGGACCGTGCGCCGCCTGCACCGCACGCAGCCGCTCGGCGATCAGGTCGAGCGCCTCGTCCCACTCCGCGGTGCGCAGCGCGCCGGTCGCCCGGTCGCGGACCAGGGGCGAGGTGAGCCGCTCCCGGCTGCCGCGCAGCTCGCCCGCCGTCCAGCCCTTGCGGCACAGCGCACCCTCGTTGACGGGGAAGGCCGCCCAGGCCCCGATCTCCAGGCCCTGGCCGCGCCCGCGCGGCGACACCCGCATGCCGCACTGGAGGCTGCAGTAGGGGCAGTGGGTCTCGGTGGCCCTCGGCGTCTCCGGCGCGGTCATGGACCCATTGCACGGCGTACCGATTTCGGGTTCGCGAGCAGCGGGTGCCCCGCCGCGTCAACGTCTCCTCACGGTCTCACCGGACGACCCGCTGTCGGCCATGGTCGCGCCGGGATGAGACCGTGTCCCTTCTCGTTGAGACCCCACCACATCCTGTGGCCGTGTCCGAAGGAGTCCCCCCGTGAACGACCTGAACCCCACCCTGCAGCCGATCTTCGACGAGATCCTGGCCCGGAACCCCGGCGAGACGGAGTTCCACCAGGCGGCTCGCGAGCTGCTCGACAGCCTGGGACCGGTCGTCGCGCGCCACCCCGAGTACACCGACGCGGCGATCATCCGCCGGGTCTGCGAGCCGGAGCGGCAGATCATCTTCCGGGTGCCGTGGGTCGACGACGCGGGCCAGGTGCAGCTCAACCGCGGCTTCCGGGTCGAGTTCAACTCCGCGCTCGGGCCCTACAAGGGCGGGCTGCGGTTCCACCCGTCGGTCTACCTGGGCATCGTGAAGTTTCTCGGCTTCGAGCAGATCTTCAAGAACGCGCTCACCGGCATGCCGATCGGCGGTGGCAAGGGCGGCTCGGACTTCGACCCGAAGGGCCGCAGCGACGCCGAGATCATGCGCTTCTGCCAGTCGTTCATGACCGAGCTCTACCGCCACATCGGCGAGTACACCGACGTCCCCGCCGGCGACATCGGCGTCGGCGGCCGCGAGATCGGCTACCTGTTCGGGCAGTACAAGCGGATCACCAACCGCTACGAGTCCGGCGTCCTCACCGGCAAGGGCATCGGCTGGGGCGGCTCGCTGGTGCGCACCGAGGCCACCGGCTACGGCACGGTCTACTTCGCCAACGAGATCCTCAAGGCCCGCAAGAGCTCCTTCGCGGGCAAGACGGTCGTCGTCTCGGGCTCCGGCAATGTCGCGATCTACGCCGCCGAGAAGGCCGCCGAGCTCGGCGCCACCGTGGTCGCCTGCTCCGACTCCAGCGGCTATGTCGTCGACGAGAAGGGCCTCGACCTCGACCTGCTCAAGGAGGTCAAGGAGGTCCGCCGCGAGCGGCTGTCGGCGTACGCCGAGGCGCGCGAGTCGGCCCGCTTCGTCGCGACCGGCACCGGCAGCTCCGGCAGCTCCGGCAGCCCCGCGGGCTCCGTGTGGGACGTGCCCTGCGACATCGCGCTCCCCTGCGCCACCCAGAACGAGCTGGACGGCGACCACGCGCTCGCCCTGGTCCGCAACGGCTGCACCGTCGTCGCCGAGGGCGCCAACATGCCGTGCACCCCGGCGGCGGTGAAGGTCTTCGCCGACGCCGGCGTCGCCTTCGCACCCGGCAAGGCCGCCAACGCCGGCGGGGTCGCGACCAGCGCCCTGGAGATGCAGCAGAACGCCTCCCGCGACTCGTGGACCTTCGCCCACACCGAGGCGCGCCTCGAGGAGATCATGGTCGGCATCCACGACCGCTGCCTCGCCACCGCCGACGCCTACGGCGCTCCGGGCAACTACGTCGCCGGCGCCAATATCGCGGGCTTCATCCAGGTGGCCGACGCGATGCTGGCGCTCGGCGTCATCTGAGTCGCGTC
>NZ_BAABAC010000041.1:0-30587 GCF_039537225.1 Nocardioides ginsengisoli | reverse complement strand
GAATCACGACCCGAATGCCGGGTACGACGCCTCAGACGCCGGTGTAGGTCCGCCCGCGGCGCACGTAGACCGACCAGGTGACCACCGCGCAGAGCAGGTAGAACGCGGTGAACACCGCGAACGCGCTGCGCGTGGCCGCCAGGGGCTCGCTCACCCACGGGCTGTTGAACGTGATCGGGATGAGGAAGCCGCCGATCGCGCCCACGGCGCCGATGATCCCGACCGCGGCGGACGACGTACGGGTGCCGTCGAGCAGCGCGAGCTCACGCTCGGGGCTGTCGGCGGCGGTCGCGCCGACCGCGTCGGCGCGGTGGATCGCCGGGATCATCTTGTAGGTCGAGCCGTTGCCGATGCCGGTGCAGGCGAAGACGACGAGGAAGACCGCGAGGAAGAGCGGGAAGACGCTCGCGTTGGCGTCGACGGCGGCCGTGGTCGCCGGGGTCGTCGGCCCGGCCGGGATCGGCGTGAGCCGCGCCAGCGTGGCCAGGATCCCGACGGTGCCGACCACCAGCCCGGCGAAGGCGACGAGGGTGACCCGCGCCCCGCCGAAGCGGTCGGCGAGGTGGCCGCCGAGCGGCCGGGCGACGGAGCCGACGAGCGCGCCGAGGAAGGCGTAGTAGGCGAAGTTGATGCCGGCGCCCGGGGTGAGCGGCGCGTCCTGGTGCCAGAAGTTGAGCTTGATCAGCAGCGGCATCGCCGCGGAGTAGCCGATGAACGACCCGAACGTGCCGATGTAGAGCAGCGCCATCACCCAGGTGTGCCGGTGGCGCAGGACGCGCAGCTGCTGGCGGGTGTCGGTGCGGGCGTTGACCAGGTTGTCCATCCGCAGACAGGCCGCCCCGACGGCGACCACGGCCAGGCCGGCGTAGACCCAGGCGGCGCGCTCGAGGTGGATCCCACCGCTGCTCGCCTGCACCAGCCCGAAGAGGCCGGCGCCGCCGACGAGGATCGGCAGGAACAGCTGGATGATCGCCACGCCGAGGTTGCCACCCGCGGCGTTGAGGCCGAGCGCGGCGCCCTTGAGCCGGGCGGGGTAGAAGAAGTTGATGTTCGCCATCGAGCTGGCGAAGTTGCCGCCGCCGAAGCCGGCCGTCGCGGCGATCACGCAGAACACCGCGTACGGCGTCCCGGGCTGCGTCACGACGTAGGCGAACGACAGCGTCGGCACGAGCAGCAGCCCGGCGCTGATCATCGTCCAGTTGCGGCCGCCGAAGCGCCCGACCGCGAGCGTGTAGGGCACCCGGATCAGCGCGCCGACCAGATTGGGGATCGCGACCAGGAAGAAGAGCTGCTGCGGCGAGAACGTGAAGCCCTGCGCCACGAGGAAGGCCGACGAGACGCTCCAGATCAGCCAGACCGAGAAGCCGAGGTGCTCGGCGAAGATCGACCAGATCAGGTTCCGCCGCGCGATCGGCGCGCCCACCTCGTCCCAGAACACCGGATCCTCCGGGCGCCAGTCGTCGATCCAGCGACCGCGGCGGCGGCTGAGCGCGGGAGTGGGTGCGGCGACGGCGGTGTCGCCGCTCGGGCCGGTAGCGGGATTGGTGATGGTCATCGAGGGGCTCCTGACAGGGCAGAGGTCCGGTTGTCGTTCCTCACCTTGCGCGCCCGCGGTTTCCGGCCCGCGCGTCCGCAGATTTCGTTGGGCTAACTCCTGCTCACGGGCTCACCGCGGCCTCCCGGTCGAGGAAGAAGAACTGCGCCGGCTTCTCCGCGATGCTCGTGCGCGCGCGGACTTCTGCACCGAGAAATGGCTCTCGGCGGACGCGAGGATCCGCAGCCGCTCCGTGGGGACCCGCTCGTGCCGCCCGCGCGCCAGCCCCGGGCTCGGACGGTGGCCGGGCCGGCGCCGGTGGCCGGTCCCGTCACGCCCTTGAGGTGGCGGAGCAGGTGGTCGACGCCGTCGCCGATGGCGGTGGCGTAGTGGTCGGCGTGGGCCGGGTGGAAGACGTGGTGCAGGGGGAGCTGGTCGGGCACGGGCGACTCCTCATCCGAGATCAGGTAAGCCTTACCTAGCCACTTGGACGAGGGGGTGTGCCAGCAGGCGTCCCGTGACGGGGGTCACGTGGGCCGGTACGGTCGCGGGATGCTCCGTCTCCGGTTTCGCTCATTCGACCTGGCCTGGTCTGTCGTCGAGCTGGTCGTCGGTCTGTGCCTGCTCTGGACGTTGTACCGCGCGGCTCCGCCTGCGCTGGATCCGACGTACGTCGCACTGCTTCTCGCGTTCGGGCTGGTGACGCTGACGGGGGCGGCGTGGGTCGGACTCGCGGTGCGGCGCGGACTCCGGCAACGGCGCTCAGCTCGCCTGCCCGGGCAGCGCACCTAGAGAGAGGGCCGGTTCCAGCGCCAGGTGCCGCTCGCCCGCTACTTCGCCTGGCCGAGCAGCTCCACCATCAGCGCCAGGTCGGCGCGCGGCCCACCCGGCGTGTCCGCGCCGTACCGCGCGATCTCGGCGTCGAGGTCGAGCGGACGGGTCGGCGCGACGCCGGGCGTGAGCTCCTCACGCAGCCGGGCGTCGGGCACCAGCCAGGTCACCTCGAACTCGATGCCGTCGGGGTCGCGGGCATAGAGCGCCTTGGTGCTCGCGTGGTTGGCCATGCCCGACAGCGCGCCGGCGGCGGCGAGGCGGTCGCGGGTGGCGGCGAGGTCGGCGAGGGTCTCGACCTCCCACGCGAGGTGGTAGAGCCCGACGGCGCCGTCGCCGGTGCGGGGTGAGCGGGCCTGGAAGAGGCCGAGGTCGTGGTCGTTGGCGGAGTTCTTGCCGCGCAGGAAGGCTCCGCCCGGGAAGTCGAACGGCAGCCGCTCGAAGCCGAGGACGTCGCAGTAGAACGCGACGCTGCGCTCGACGTCGGCAACGAACAGGACGGCGTGGTTGAGGCTGCGGATCGGCGACGTGACTCCCAGGTCAGGGCGACCGCCGGGCGCGATCGACTGGCCGCGACGCTACCGACGCGACGGCGGCCGGGACGTCGAACTCTCACCCTGCGGGACCGACCGCTCGTCGCGTCGAACCGACCGCTCACCGACTGCCCGCCCCCACTCGGCGCGCGTCCGGACCGCACCCCTCGCGACGGCCCCGCGCCCGCTCCTAGCGTCCGAGAGATCCCGTGACAGCGGTCACATTCCGACCCGAGGAGGAACCCGTGCCATCCGACCTCTCGCCCCACGACGTGGCCGCACGCCACGATCCCGTGTACGACGAGCTCCACGCCGCGCCGGAGTTCGCCGAGCTCAAGCGGCGCTACCGCGGCTTCGTCTTCCCCGCCACGATCGCCTTCCTCGCCTGGTACCTGCTCTACGTCGTCCTCTCCAACTGGGGCGGCGACTTCATGAGCCACAAGGTCGTCGGCAATATCAACGTGGCCCTCGTCTTCGGGCTGCTCCAGTTCGTCACGACGTTCACCATCGCGTGGCTCTACAGCCGCTACTCGACGTCCCGCCTCGACCCGCTCGCCCGAACCCTCGACGAGCGCTTCGTCGAGCTCGCCGGCAAGCCCTCCGACGGACGGAGTGACCACTGATGAACCACCAGGCCCTCACCGCGATCCTCTTCCTCTCGGTCGTCGCGCTCACCCTCGTCATCACCATCCGCGCGAGCCGCCAGACCAGCGGCGCGGCGGACTTCTACGCCGGCGGCCGCTCCTTCTCGGGCTTCCAGAACGGCCTCGCGATCGGCGGCGACTACATGTCGGCGGCGTCTTTCCTCGGCATCTCGGGCGCCATCGCGCTCGCCGGGTACGACGGCTTCCTCTACTCGATCGGCTTCCTCGTCGCCTGGCTGGTCGCGCTGCTGCTCGTCGCGGAGATGCTGCGCAACTCGGGCAAGTTCACGATGGCCGACCAGCTCGCGTACCGGATGCGCCAGCGCCCCGTGCGGACGGCGGCCGCGACCTCGACCGTCACCGTCTCGATCTTCTACCTGCTCGCCCAGATGGTCGGCGCGGGCAGCCTCGTCGTCCTGCTCCTCGGCATCGACAAGGAGAACACCCTCGCCGTCAGCGCCGTGATCGCGGGCGTGGGCGCGCTGATGATCGTCTACGTGACGGTCGGCGGCATGAAGGGGACGACGTGGGTGCAGATCGTCAAGGCGGTCCTGCTGATGGCCGGGTCGGCGCTGATCGTCGTCCTGGTGCTCGCGAAGTTCCACTTCAACCTGTCCGAGCTGCTCGGCACGGCCGCCGCCGAGTCGGGCAAGCCGGGCTTCCTCGAGCCGGGCCTGAAGTACGGCATCGACGCCACCCACAAGCTCGACTTCCTCAGCCTCGGCATCGCGCTCGTCCTCGGCACGGCGGGCCTGCCGCACATCCTGGTCCGCTTCTACACGGTGCCGACGTCCCGTGACGCGCGGAAGTCGGTCCTCTGGGCGATCGGCCTGATCGGTGTCTTCTACCTGTTCACGCTCGTCCTCGGCTTCGGCGCGGCGGCGCTCCTCAAGACCGGGGTGGGCAGCGACGTCGCCAACAGCGGCGGCAACCTGGCGTCCCCGCTGCTCGCGGAGGCGGTCGGCGGCGGCGCCGGATCGACGGGCGGGGCGATCCTGCTGGCGGTGATCTCGGCGGTCGCCTTCGCGACCATCCTCGCGGTGGTCGCGGGCCTGACCCTGACCTCGTCGACGTCGGTGGCGCACGACATCTACAACGCCGTGATCCGCAAGGGGCAGGCGACCGAGCA
Organism: Nocardioides ginsengisoli; assembly: GCF_039537225.1. Classification (NCBI taxonomy): domain Bacteria; kingdom Bacillati; phylum Actinomycetota; class Actinomycetes; order Propionibacteriales; family Nocardioidaceae; genus Nocardioides; species Nocardioides ginsengisoli. The sequence goes on along the minus strand of NZ_BAABAC010000041.1, from coordinate 25,916 downwards.
GGAGGAGATCCGGGTGACCCGGTACGCCGCCGCCGGCCTCGGCGTCGTCGCGATCCTGCTCGCCATCCCCGCGCGCAACCTCAACATCGCCTTCCTCGTGGCGCTGGCCTTCGCGGTCGCTGCCTCGGCCAACCTGCCGGCGATCGTCTACAACATGTTCTGGCGACGGTTCAACACCCGGGGCGCGACCTGGAGCATCTACGGCGGTCTGATCTCCTGCGTGACGCTGGTGTTCTTCTCGCCGGTCGTCTCCGGCAAGCTCAACGCCGACGGCACCAGCGCGGCGCTCTTCCCGGCCGGGGTCGACTTCCACTGGTTCCCGCTGGAGAACCCCGGCCTGGTCTCGATCCCGCTCGGGTTCTTCTTCGGCTGGCTCGGGACGGTGACCTCGAAGGAGCCCGCGGCGGAGGAGCGGTTCACCGAGCTCGAGGTCCGCGCGCTGACCGGGGCGGGGGCGGAGCAGGCCGTCTCGCACTGAGCACCTCGGGGGGCCGGGGCGGAACATCGCCGTAGCGCGGTGACCGTCCCGGCCTCTGGTACGAGCAACCCCCATGCAACCCCTGGTGACCACACTCTGCGTGGGTCCTAATGTGGCCTGTGCCACCCGATTCCTTCAGGAGAGAACCGTGACCGACGAGACCCTGGCCAACCTGCTCAAGGAAGACCGTCGCTTCGAGCCGCCCGCCGAGCTGGCCGCGAACGCCAACGTCAAGGCCGACGCCTACGACGCCGCGCGCGCCGACCGCGAGGCCTTCTGGGCCGCCCAGGCCGACCGGCTCTCCTGGGACACCCGATGGGACCGCGTCCTCGACTGGGACAACGCGCCCTTCGCGAAGTGGTTCGTCGGCGGCAAGCTCAACGCGGCCTACAACTGCGTCGACCGCCACGTCGAGGCGGGCCGCGGCGACAAGGTCGCCATCCACTGGGTCGGGGAGCCCGTCAACGATGGCGTGGCCGACACCCGCGACCTGACGTACGCCGACCTCCAGCGCGAGGTCTCCCAGGCCGCGAACGCGCTCACCGACCTCGGCGTCGGCAAGGGCGACCGGGTCGCGATCTACCTGCCGATGATCCCCGAGGCGGTCGTCGCGATGCTGGCCTGCGCCCGCATCGGCGCCCCGCACACGGTCGTGTTCGGCGGCTTCTCCGCCGACGCGCTCGCCTCCCGGCTCGACGACTGCCAGGCCAAGGTCGTCATCACCGCCGACGGCGGCTACCGCCGCGGCACCGCCTCCGCGCTCAAGCCGGCCGTCGACGAGGCCCGCACCAAGACCGCGCAGATGGGGCACGTGGTCGACAAGGTGCTCGTCATCCGTCGTACCGGCCAGGAGGTCGCGTGGGACGACGCGACCGACGTGTGGTGGCACGACGCGGTCGGCAACGCCTCGACCGAGCACACCCCCGAGGCGTTCGACGCCGAGCACCCGCTCTACGTCATGTACACCTCGGGCACCACAGGCAAGCCGAAGGGCATCCTGCACACCACCGGCGGCTACCTGGTCGGCTCGTCGTACACCCACCACGCGGTGTTCGACCTCAAGCCCGACACCGACGTCTACTGGTGCACCGCCGACATCGGCTGGGTCACCGGCCACTCCTACATCGTCTACGGACCGCTCGCCAACGGCGTCACGCAGGTGCTCTACGAGGGAACGCCCGACAGTCCCGAGCCGGGCCGCTGGTGGAAGATCATCCAGGACTACAAGGTCACCCTCTTCTACACCGCCCCGACCGCGATCCGCTCGTTCATGAAGCAGGGCCGCGAGATCCCCGACCAGTACGACATGTCGAGCCTGCGGATCCTCGGCTCGGTCGGTGAGCCGATCAACCCGGAGGCCTACGTCTGGTACCGCCACGTCATCGGCGGCGACCGCACCCCCATCGTCGACACCTGGTGGCAGACCGAGACCGGCTCGGTCATGATCTCCCCGCTGCCCGGCGTCACCGCCGGCAAGCCCGGCTCCGCGATGACCCCCATCCCGGGCATCGAGGCGGATGTGGTCGACGACGACGGCAACCCGGTCCCCAACGGCTCCGGCGGCTACCTCGTCGTCACCTCGCCGTGGCCCTCGATGCTGCGCACCATCTGGGGCGACGACGACCGCTACGTCGACACCTACTGGTCGCGGTTCAAGCAGCAGGGCTACTACTTCGCCGGCGACGGAGCCAAGAAGGACACCGACGGCGACATCTGGGTCCTGGGCCGCGTCGACGACGTCATGAACGTCTCGGGCCACCGGCTCTCCACCACCGAGATCGAGTCCGCCCTCGTCTCCCACCCCAAGGTCGCCGAGTCGGCCGTCGTCGGGGCCTCCGACCCCGACACCGGCCAGGCCGTGGTCGCCTACGTCATCTTGCGCAACGAGGCGGGCGATGGTGGGCCTGACATCGTGAAGGAGCTGTCGGACCACGTCCGCAAGGAGATCGGTCCGATCGCCAAGCCGCGGCAGATCATGATCGTCCCCGAGCTGCCCAAGACCCGCTCGGGCAAGATCATGCGCCGCCTGCTCCGCGACGTCGCCGAGGGCCGCGCCGTCGGCGACACCCAGACCCTCGCCGACGCCTCGATCATGGACCTGATCTCGGCCGGCCAGGCCACGTCGACGGAGGACTGAACCACCCGTGCCGAGCTGGCTCCCCGACTGGTCGGCGGTCCCCGCCACCCTCGCCGGCTTCTGGGCCGAGTACCACCTCTGCACGCTGAGCACGCTCGACCGGTACGGCGCACCCCACGCCGTACCGGTCGGGGCGATGCTCGACGTCGAGCAGGAGTGCGCCTGGATCATCACCCGCGGCACCTCCCAGAAGATCCGCAACCTCCGCACCGACCCGCGCCTCACCGTCACCCAGGTCGACCGCGCCCGCTGGGCGTCGTTGGTCGGCACCGGCGAGGTGCGCGAGGACGCCGCGTCGATCGAGCGTGCCTGCGAGCTGTACGCCGCCCGCTACCGGCCGCCGAGCGCGAGCCCCACGCGGGTCGCCGTACGGATCACCGTGGCGCGGGTGCGGGGCTCGGCTCAGGTGCTGCCCGGCGCAGCCACCGCTCCGTGAGGACGAGCGCAACCAGCACGCCGCCGGCGTAGAGCAGCACGCTCTCCGCGGAGACTGTCCGGTCGCCGAGCGCGATCTCCTCGCCCGACACGAGGGTGACGCCGACCGCGATGCTCACGGCCACCGCCGGGAAGGTCAGCCGTTCGGCCAGGTCACGCCGGTAGAGCAGCTGCCAACCCGCGCCGGCGAGCAGACCTGCGACGACGAACGGCACGCGGCCGACGTCCGCGGGCGCCTGCACGGCCTGCGCGAGACCCATCCCGAAGGTGGGCAGCAGCCACGCCCACCCCTGCCGAGACATCCGTTCGACCGCGCGCCCTTCCACGCTCAGAGCGTGACAGGTTCCGGCCGCCGCCGCGTCGACAACAGCAGGATCAGCACGCCCACCACAGCCGCCACCACCGACGCGAGCAGGATCCCGACCTTCGCCTCGTCGGTCAGGGCCGCCGACCCGGGGAACGACAGCCCGGCGATGAACAGCGACACCGTGAACCCGATCCCCGCGACCGCGCCGATGCCGATGATCTGCGGCCAGGTCGTCCCGTCCGGCATCCGGCCGATGCCGAGGCGGATCGCGACGAAGCACGCGAGGGCGATGCCGAGCGGCTTGCCGAGGACCAGGCCGGCGCCGATGCCGAGGCCGACGCTCGAGGTGACCGCGTCCCGCAGGACGCCGTCCCCGAGGACGACGCCGGCGTTGGCGAGGGCGAACACCGGCAGCACGACGTACGACGACAGCGGGTGCAGGCGCGTCTGGAGCCGTTCGACCATCGGCACCGACTCGCCGATCAGGAAGCGCAGCCGGTGCAGCTCCTCCGCGTCCAGCTCGTTGTCGCGCAGGCCCTCCACCGCGTAGTCCGTGGCGACCTCCGGCCGGAGCAGGGCGACGGCGGGGGTGAGCAGGCCGATCGCGACGCCGGCGAGCGTCGCGTGGACGCCCGACTGCAGCAGCGCGAACCAGGTCGCCACCCCGAGGACGGCGTACACCGGCACCGCCCACACCCGGACGGCGCGGAGCAGCGCCATCATCGCGAGCAGCCCGAGCGCGACGGCGAGCCAGCCGAGCGAGAGGTCGTCGGTGTAGAAGAGCGCGATCACGACGATCGCGCCGATGTCGTCGACGATCGCGAGCGTGAGCAGGAACAGCCGCGCGGCGGACGGGATCCGCGAGCCGAGCAGGCCGAGTACGCCGACCGCGAACGCGATGTCCGTCGCCATCGGGATCCCCCACCCCGACCCGGCCGCGCCGCCACCGGCGAGCAGCGCGTAGAGGACAGCCGGGACCGCCATCCCGCCGACCGCGGCGATGATGGGGAGCGCGGCGGTGCGCGGGTCGCGCAGGTCGCCGCGGACCAGCTCGTACTTGATCTCCAGTCCCACGACGAAGAAGAAGATGGTCATCAGCCCGTCGTTGACCCAGTGCTGCAGCGACTCCTCGATCCGCCAGTCGCCGACCCGCAGGGCGAGCGGCGTGTGCCAGAAGTGGTCGTAGCCGGCGGCCCAGCCGGCGAACGGCAGGTTCACCCACAGCAGCGCCGCGACGGTCGCCAGGAGCAGGAGGACCGACCCGGCCGACTCGATGTGCAGGAACTCGCGCAGCGGACGCGCGACATAGCGGGCGAGCGGCTTGCCGCTGGCGGTCCAGACCGGCCCGCTGTGCCAGAGGTCGTCGGACGGGCGGGGCGAGGGCGGCGAAGCGGGCACGATGGGCTCCTGCTGGCGGTGGGTAGGGGCGTTCACATGCCGACCAGACTTCCCGGCTCACCTGTGCCCTAGCCTATCGGTATCGGTAAGGTCGGCCGCATGGCCATCGAACCGCTCCGCGAAGAGCCGACCATCGGACGTCTCATCAAGGACGCGCAGACCGACATCTCCACGCTCATCCGCAAGGAGATCCAGCTCGCCAAGGCCGAGCTCAAGGTCAGCGTCACGGCCGGCGGCATCGGGCTCGGACTGGTCGCCGCGGCCGGCTTCCTGCTGGTGCTCGCGGTCATCATGCTCTCGGTCGCGATCGCCTACTTCATCAACTGGAACGGCCACGGGCTCGACCTGCACTGGGCGTTCCTCATCGTGTTCGGGCTGTACGTCGTGCTGGCCGCGCTGCTCGTGTTCCTCGCGATCCGCAGCTTCAAGAAGGTCAAGGCACCCGAGAAGGCCATCGAGCAGGGCCGGGAGATCCCGCGCGCGCTCAAGGGTCAGGCCTGACCGAGGAGCGTGAGGCGGACCGATGGCGCGGCAGCCGGTCGTCGCCGGTCGGGCCGAGCAGCTGCTCGGCTCGGCGGTCGTCGCCACCGCTCCGGTCGCCGGCGGTGACATCGCGACGGCGGTCAAGCTGCGCCTGTCCAACGGCCGTACGGCGTTCCTCAAGACGCTGACCCACGCCCCACCCCGGTTCTTCGCCTGCGAGGCGGACGGGCTGCGCTGGCTCGCCGAGGCCGCGGCCGACGGCGGCGTGGCGACGCCCGAGGTGCTCGCCGTCGACGGCGACTGCCTGATCCTGGACTGGATCGAGGCCGGCCGCCCCAACGCCGAGGCCGCGGCCCGCTTCGGCCGCGCGCTCGCCGCGACCCACCGCCACGGCGCCCCGTGCTTCGGACTCGACGCCAGCGCCTTCGGGGGGTCCACGGGGGGCGGAGCCCCCCGTGTGGAGTCCTTCGGGGGGTCCACGGGGGGCGGAGCCCCCCGTGTGGAGTCCTTCGGGGGGTCCACGGGGGGCGGAGCCCCCCGTGTGGAGGGGTACATCGGCCGCCTGCCGCTGCCCAACCGGACGCTGCCGACGTGGGCGGAGTTCTACGCCGAGCGCCGGATCGCGCCCTACCTCAAGGTGCTGCGCGACAAGTCCATCGTCAGCGCCGACGACGCCGCCACCATCGAGGCCGCCGTCGCCCGCGCCGACACGATCCTGCCCGACGAGCCGCCCGCCCGCCTCCACGGCGACCTCTGGAACGGCAACGTCGTGTGGACCAACGACGAGCGCGCGGTCGTCGTCGACCCGGCGGCCTACGGCGGCCACCGCGAGGTCGACCTCGCCATGCTGGCGCTCTTCGGCCTCCCCCAGCTGCCCCAGGTCATGGCCGCCTACGACGACGTCGCGCCGCTCGCCGACGGCTGGGAGGACCGCCTCGGCTTCCACCAGCTGTTCCCGCTGCTGGTGCACGCCTGCACCTTCGGGGGCCAGTACGGCGCGCGGGCCGCGCGGGTCGCCCAGCGCTACCTCTGAGCCGGCGCCGAGCACGCGTTGCGTGCTTCGTCCAGCGCGGCGACCGCCCGGGCCACACCCGCACGGAGATAGGCGAACACTCCCCCGTGCACGACGAGTTGCGCCCCGGCGGCCACCTCGGGACCGATCCGAGCCGCCGAGGGCTCGAAGACGCCGTACGACACCCCCGCGGCGAGACAGCGCTCCCGAACGTGCGTGACCGCCTCCCGGACCCGAGGGTGATCGGGCTGGCCGGGCAGCCCGAGAGCCTGGGCGAGGTCCTGGAAGCCGACCACGGCCAGACCGACCCCCTCGGCGAGCAGCTCGTCGAGCACATCCAACGCCTCAGCGGTCTCGACGACGAGACCGACCAGCGTCGCCTCATTGGCGCGAGCCATCTCTGCGCGCACGTCCGGAACCGGTCGGTAGCCCCCACCTGCGCCACCGACCATGGCCACACCGCGGCGGCCGCGAGGGTGGTAGTACGCCTGTTCGAGCACCTCCGCCAGCTCCGCCGGCGTCCTTACCCGTGGGACGAGCAGTGACGTGCACCCGCCGTCGAGCAGCCGGGTGATCATCGAGCGGTCCTGGTACGGCGGCCGCACCAGCAACTCGACTCCGGCAGCCCGCGCATGGCCGATGAGGTCGAGCACGGTCTCGGGACCGTGCAGGTTGTGCTCGAGATCGAGAAAGACCACGTCGATGCCGGCAGCTCCGAGAACGTGCACCGTGCCTGGGTCGCGGGCTTCGTTGAGGCTGCAGCCGAGCAGAAGCTCTCCCCCGCGGAGGCGCATCGCCAGTCCCATATTGTTCATTTCATATAGACTAATTGCCATCACGGATACCGTCCAGGTGTCCGACTGATTCGAGTTTGACCAACGATTCATTGATATGGTCTAGATCATGGCCGTTCCTGGTGGAAAAGCAGCCCGCGTCATCGCGGGCCAGATCGTCCGTGACATCACCGACGAGAGCCTGGCCCGCCTGCCCGCCGAAGCAGAGCTGCTCAAGCGCTACCAGGTCAGCCGGCCCTCGCTGCGCGAAGGCATGCGCCTGCTGGAGATGTACGGCGTGATCACGCTCAAGCCCGGCCCCGGCGGCGGGGCGATCGTCAACCAGGTCGCCAGCCGCGAGTTCGCGTCGACATCGTCGCTCTACTACAACATCCTGGGTCTCACCCTGCGCGATCTCATGCAGACCCGCCTTCACCTCGAGCCACTGATGGCCCGGCTCGCCGCCGAGCGCGTGAAGGACGGCACGAGCTGGGACTCTGCCGAGGACGACGCCGAGCTCGACACCCAGACCGCGCGATCCAACTTCCACCTGGCCGTCGCTCGGTTCGCGGGCGACCCGATCCTCGTGCTCTTCGCCCATGCACTGCGCGACATCACGCTCGACGTGCTCCATCGCGAGCGTCTCCCCTCGGTCGCCGGGCCCGAGCTGGGCATCTCGCACGACCAGATCGAGGAAGCGATCCGGAACGGGCAGCCGATGAAGTCGGAGAGCCTGATGCGCGAACACGTCCAGGCCTACCTCGACTACATCCAACAGAACGCACCCCACCTCCTCAACCAGGTCATCGACTGGGCCTGAACCCGGCTTCAACCGGCGTGACCGCACAGGGCCATGAACTCCTGCCGCGAACGCCAGTCGGTCCGCAGCGTGCCCAGCAGCGTCGAGGTGACGGTCTCAGCCCCGAGCGAACGGACGCCGCGCAGCGACATGCAGCTGTGCTCGGCCTTGATCACGACCCCGACGCCCTTCGGCGCCAGATTCGCCATCAGCCAGTCGGCAACCTGCTTGGTCAGCCGCTCCTGCACCTGCGGCCGGGCCGCGTAGTGCTCGACGATGCGCGCCAGCTTGGACAGGCCCACGATGCGATCCCCCGGCAGATAGCCGACGTGTGCGATCCCGCGGAACGGCAGCAGGTGGTGCTCGCACACCGACCGCATCGGGATCGAGGCAGCCAGCACCAGCTCGTCGTACCCCTCCTCATTGGGGAACGTCGTGACGTCGAACGGCTCGACCGAGAACAACTCAGCGTACGCGCGCGCCATGCGGCCCGGGGTGTCCCGAGTGCCGGGCCGGGTGGGCGGCACCCCGAGCGCCTCGAGGAACGCCCTGGCGGCGGACTCGGCCGCCGCCAGGTCGACGGAGCTCACTCGCCGCGGACAGCCGGCACGGGATCGGTGTCCCAGAACCAGAGGCCGGGGTCGAAGTCCTCCCAGCGCGGGTTGCCCCGGTCGAAGGTCGCGATCTCGAGCGGGATCCCGTTGGGGTCGTAGAAGTAGACCGACTCCACGAAGTACTCGTGCTCGCGGACGATGATGTCCGTGACCTCGACGCCGTGCTCGATGAGATGGTCGCGGAACCACACGATCTCCTCGTGAGTCTCCACGTCGAACGCGAGGTGGTCCATCTTGCGTGGCTGGCGCGCGACCCGACCGCCGGGCCAGAGCCACGAGCCGGTCACGGCGGGCTCGGTGTCCTCCGCACGGCCCTCCGCCTTCTCGATCTGCACGAGTGACAGCAGTCCGCCGTTGCCCATGTCGAAGAAGTAGTTCTTGAGCATGTTGAAGCCGCGCCGCTGCGTCGGATAGTTCGACTTGTCCCGGGTCCGGACCAGCCGCAGGCCGAGGATGTCGCGGTAGAAGCGGACACTGGTATCCATGTCGTCGACGATCAGTTGGAGGTGATTCACCCCCTTCAGCACGCCGACGGCGGGACCGGCCGTCGTGACCGTAGGACGAGTTGCCTCTGTCGTCACTTGCTGCACCTTTCTGAGATGGATCGCGACGCACGCCGCGGTCGAGTCGGGCCAGGCCGAGCCGGAGCTCTGCCGAGCCGGGGGGCGGATGGCGCTCACAGCTTCACCAGCCGGCGCCGTTTGACGGTGTAGCCGGCAGGCAGCCGGCCTTCCTTGAGCATCCGGATCGGGCACCTCCGGCAGCGGGGTCGCGAGGAGCAGCACTCCTTCTTCGGCTCGACCAGTCGCTCGTTCGTCGTCATCGCCTCAGCCCTCCGCCGTGGCGAGCGCATCGACACCCACCAGGATCGCGTGGGTGCCGGCCCGCACCAGCCCCAGTGCGGTGCCGGCAGAGAGCCTCAGTCGCCGCGGCCCCAGCCGACCGGTGACGATGCACGAGAAGCGCCAGAGCAGGGGGCGTGCCGGGTCGGGTGCGTCGATTCGAACCGCCAGCGCATGGCATCGGCCGGCGAACGCGGCGGCAGCGCCATCGTCGGCGACGAACGGGACGACAACCGTGCGGGCCGACCGGTCGGGGAGCTGAAGCGCGAGCGCACAGCGGCCCGCCGCAACCGGAACGGCGTCCTTCACGTAGCTGATTCCGCGCGCTCGGCGGTCGGCGATGATCATGAGTCGGCAGCCTCGACGGTCGCGGCGAACGCCTCCTTGAGCTTCTGCCGGCGGATCTTGCCCACGCTCGTCCGGGGCAGAGCATCGACGAGCGTCCAGCGCCGCGGCCGCGCCTGGGGCGCCAAGTGGTCAGCGGCCCAGGCCGCGAGTCCGTCCACCGTCGGCGGCCGCGTCGGGTCGCGCGGCACCACGAACGCCACAGGGACGACGTCGCGCACCGGATCCTCCTCGGCCAGCACAGCCGCCTCGAGGACGCCGGGCGCCTGGCCGAGCGCGGCCTCGACCTCGGTCAGGCTGACGTTCTCCCCAGCAACCTTGATCACGTCGTCGACGCGCCCGACGAACCGCAGTATCCCCGTGGCATCGGCGACGACGAGGTCCGAGGTGCGGAGCCAGTCGAGACCGTCCGCGCGCTCGAAGGCGCCGGCCGTGGTGACCGGGTCGTCCAGGTACTCCACGAAGAGATCGACTCCTCGGGTCCCGCCGACCAGCAGCAAGCCGGGGGTGCCGGCCGGCACTGGCACACCACTGACCGGGTCGACCACCCGGGTCGATCGCCCCAGGTCGGCGGGGTCGCCGATGCGGTCATGACCAGGAGCGTCGCTCAGATCGGCCGACGCGATCGCGATCGTCTCCGTCATGCCGTAGAGCTGGCGGGGACGGCAGCCCACGAGGGCGGCGAACTCGTCGTACTGGCCTGCGGCGAGGCTCTGCGCGTACCAGACGTGCTCCAGCTGCAGCCGCGGCACGACCTCCGGGCGCCGCGCGAGGATCATCCGGATCGGCGCGGCAAAGAGGCTCGCGTGGGTGACGTCGAGCTGGCTCGCCCACGTCAGCCATCGCGATGCGGAGAAGGACGCCGTCAGCGCCACGCTGGCGCCCACGGCGATCGCAGGAGCGAAGCAGTAGTACTGGGCGTTCGCGTGGAAGAGCGGGAGGGTGACGTACCAGCGGCTTTCGGTGGTCAGGTTCACCACGTCCGCCATCGCGCCGGCGACGTGCGCATAGTTCTGCTGACTGAGCACGACGCCCTTGGGCTCCGACGTGGTGCCCGAGGTGAACATGACGGCAAGCCGGTCGCCGGGCGCGGCGGCCTCCGGAGGGAACTGCTCCTCGCCGGCGCAGACCGGCCGCGCCGGGACTGCCGTGAGCGCCCCACCGGGACGCACATCGACCGCGCTCTGCTCGACGCCGATCACCGGAATCTCCGGCACCTGTTCGCGGTAGACGCCGAGCCGCTCCACCGGACAGACCGCCACGACCGGCGCGGTCCGCGCCATCTGGCGCGCGATGTCGCGACCTGCCGATGCCGGGTCGACGGGCACCATCCAGGCGCCGAGGCGCGACACGGCCAGCCAGACGGCGACGAAGGCCGGACAGTTGCGGAGCCCGACGTGCACGGCATCGCCCGGCCGCACGCCGTACGAGCGCAGCGTGGCTGCCACCGAGGCGACGATCCGCTCGAACTCGCCGTAGCTCCAGCTGGTGACGGTTCCATCGTGGTCGCGGAACACCAGGAAGGTCTCCCGGCCGTGGTCGCGGACGGCACACCGCCAACGTTGCTCGAAGGTCGCTTGGTCGATGGTCACGGTTCCTCCTCAGGCTCGGTGGTGGGACGGATCGACGCGGGACGACGCGGTGTGCCCGGGTGCGCCTCGGGCACACCGCGCCGGTCAGGAAGGCGCCAGGATCAGACGGGGATCGCCGTGTCGACGGCGACGCCCTGCTTCTCCAGTGCGCGGCGATAGAGATTCGCCGGGTTCTGCCAGAGGATCTGGTGCCGGATCTCCTCCGAGACTCCGCCCATCACCATCTCGATGTTCTCGTCGAGAGTCGGCCGGTGGTAGCCGGTCGGGTGCGGGAAGTCGGTCTCGAACAGCAGGCTGCGCAGTCCCAGACGCTCGATGTGGAAGTCCTCGAGCTCCTCGAACCAGAAGTTGACGGACATCTGGCGCTGGAAGAACTCACTCGGCAGCATTCCGCCGAACTCGTCGAGGTGGCTGGTGCCGACTCCGTTCTTCTCGAACCGCTTGTCGAGCGCCTCGAGGACGAACGGCGCCCAGCCGATGCCGCTCTCCACAGAGGCGAACTGGAGCGTCGGGAACCGGTGCATGATGCCGGACATCAGCAGGTCACAGACGTGGTTGGCGTTGGCCAGGTAGATGTGCGGCCCGTCGCGCACGACGAGCGCTCCACCGGACACGTCGTCGTCCTCGTGGCGCTCCATCAGCTGCCGGAAGTCACCGCTCGCGGTGTGGAAGCTGACACTCAGGCCGGCCTCCTCGCAGGCACGCCACATCGGGTCCCAGGTGCGGCTGCCGAGTGGCGCCTGGCCGTGCTCGTGAGGGGCGCCGGTGGTGACGATGCCACCGAAGCCGCTGTCGGCGAGGCGCTCGATCTCCGCCACCGTCTGCTTCACGTCCCAGTAGGGGACGACCATCATCGGGATGAAGCGGCCGGGGTAGTCGCGCACCCACTCGAGCTGGAAGTCGTTGTAGGCGCGCAGATGCGCGATCGCGACCTCCGGGTTGGGGTGGTTGACGAAAGGCTTCCAGTCGAAGCCGGCGAGGTTGGGATAGAGGACCTGCATCTCGAAGCCCTGCTCGTCCATGAACGCCACCCGCGCCTTCGGGTCGTACGTGGCGGGGTGCGCCTCGTCCTGACGCGTCGGGCCGGACCCGTCGTGGATCTCACCCCTGCCCTCCCAGCCCCAGTTGGCCCACTGCCAAGCGGCCTTGAGCGGCTGATCACCGAAGAACCACAGCTCGGACTGCGTCTTGTCGTCCCACTTCACGTGCAGGACGTCGTCGCCCCAGGACTTCGGGAGCCGGTCCGTCCACAGGTCCGGCGGCTCGATCAGGTGGGTGTCAGTGTCGATCACCCGGTACTTGCTGCCCATTGCGAGGCTTCCTTCCAGTAGTTCCGACCAATTGATTTAAATAGATTGCTCATCCGCTTGTCAAGAGAGATTTGCCCGGAGACACCGGGACCGACCGGAGCGCCGGATGAGAAGCAACGGCGTACAGCCCCGATTCCGGGGTCACTCGCGACCCGTGCCCGCCGGTCGTTGCGGCGGGCACGGGTCGCGCCGGATCAGACAGTCGCCTCCACGGGCTCCGCCGGCGACGGGGCACCCGCTCCCGCGTCCCGGGACGGCCGCAGCGTGAGCACGAGCAGCAGGGCGGCGGTCGCGAGTCCCACACCTACCGCGAAGACGGTCAGGAACGCCGACCAGGCCGGCGCATCGTGCGCCGAGGCCGCATCAGTCGACAGGATGCTCGCCGCGATCTGGACTCCCGAGGTGGAGCCGACCGCCTTGACGACGAAGTTCATGCCGCTGAACGCGCTGACCCGGTCCTCCGGAACGGAGGTGGCGATGATGTTCATCGCCTGGGTGATGCCGATCCCGGTGCTGAACCCGCACACGAGCATCGCCGCGACGACGAGCGGCAGAGCGCCCGGCGAGGCGATCATCAGCAGGAACGATGCCGCCGTGAGGATCGGCGGGATGGCGGCCGCGGCGCGGCGCCCCACCCGCGCCTCGATCCAGCCTGCGACCGGCGCGAGCGCCCCCATCAGAACGCCCGGCACGAGGATGGCGCTCGTGGTCGTGCCGCTGGCGCCGAAGCCGTAGCCCGTGGACGCCGGCTGCTGGACCTGCATCGGGATCATCACGAAGAAGAGGTTGATCGTGAAACCAGCCATCACCATCAGCCCGGAGGCCACGATCACCTCGTGGCTCGCCAGAATCCGCACGTCGACCAACGGGTCGACCGAGCGGAGCTCGACCGCGACGAAGATCGCGAAGAGCACCACAGAGCCCACGACGAGCGCGACGAATCGGTACGACGTCCAGCCCCATTCAGGCGCATACGTGAACCCGATCAGCAAGGTCGCGAGACTGCCTCCGAACAGAGCCGCTCCGAGCAGGTCGACGTGCCGGCCGGAGCTGTTCGACGGGCAGGATGGCACGAGCACCCAGGCGGCCACGATCGCCACCACCAGTACGGCGAACGGCATCCAGAACAGCCAGTGGTAGTCGAGCCGGTCGGCGATCGGGCCGGCGACCAGCATAGCCAGGGCCGTGCACGCGAAGATCACACCGACCATGAGGCCGTTGCCGAACTTGAGCCGGCTGGCGCTCTGCGTGTCACGCATGATGCCGACGGCGAGCGGAACCGTGCCCAACCCGACGCCTTGGAGAAGCTGGCCTGCGATGAGCATCGGCATCGAGACCGAGAGCGCGGAGAGCAGCGTCCCGGCACCGACGATGCACAGCACGCCGAGCAGCACTCGGCGCTTGTCGTAGAGGTCACCGAGCCGGCCGATGACCGGCGTGACGACGGGACCAGTGAGGAGCACGCCGGTGAGCACCCAGGCGATCTCCGCCCTCGAGGCGTTCAGCTCCTCCTGCAGGATCGGGAGCGCAGGCGAGGTCATCGACTCGATGGCCTTGTAGATGCCGACCGCGCCCACGACCAGAGCGAGCGTGACGCCCGCCCTGGTCCGCGCGGCGGATTGCGGTGAAGTCGTGTGGTTCATTGAGCCCTCTGGCACTAGGGGACCACTCTCGCCGATGCACCGAGACACCGCGAGGCCGTCCGCTGGAAGTTGTCGTAGATGAGTCGATGCGGCGGACATGTTCGGTCCTGCCGTGGCCGGCGATCGCAGCCGAGAGCGCACCGGTACGACGCCCGCCGCTCAGCCGTTCGCGGGCGCTGCACCTGCTGCAAGAGGAGCGCTTCCACGTCCCGGGGTCGTCCTGGGACATCTCACACTCAGGCCTGATAGATGATCCATTTATCTAAATGGATTATTCATGTGACGTCAACCACTTCGCCCAAAGTGGGCAGCACTCACGCGGCAGCACGGCGGTCGACCACCAGCTCCGCGACGCGCCAGTTCGCGGCGCTCTCAGCCCCCGCTCAGGCCCATCGGCCATGATGGGACCGTGTCCAGCCGCTCCGCCACGCAGCACCGTGTCCTCGTCGTCGACGACGACCGTGCCGTGCGTGAGTCGCTGCGGCGCTCCCTCGCGTTCAACGGCTACGACGTCCACCTCGCGGGCGACGGCGCGGAGGCTCTCGCCGGCATCGGCGCGGTGGCGCCCGACGTCGTGGTGATGGACGTGATGATGCCCAAGCTCGACGGGCTCGAGGCCACCCGCGCGCTGCGGGCGGCGGGCAACGACGTCCCGATCCTCGTCCTCACCGCGCGCGACGCCGTCGGCGACCGGGTCGAGGGTCTCGACGCGGGCGCCGACGACTACCTGACCAAGCCGTTCGCGCTCGAGGAGCTGCTCGCCCGGCTGCGCGCGCTGCTGCGGCGGGTGACGCCCTTCGAGGAGGGCGCCGAGGAGGAGGTCCTCTCCTTCGCCGACCTGACCATGAACGTCACCACCCGCGAGGTCCGCCGCGGCAGCCGGCTGATCGAGCTGACCCGCACCGAGTTCACCCTGCTCGAGATGTTCCTGCGCCGTCCGCGCCGCGTGCTCGACCGCAGCTTCATCCTCGAGGAGGTCTGGGGCTACGACTTCCCCACGACCGCCAACTCCCTCGAGGTCTACGTCGGCTACCTGCGCCGCAAGACCGAGGCCGAGGGCGAGCCCCGCCTGATCCACACGGTCCGCGGCATCGGCTACGTCCTGCGCGCGACCGAGACGTGACCCGATGACCGCCTGGGGCCTGGCGGTCGGCCCGGGCGCCGACGGGCGCTGGCACTACCGCCGCTCGCTCGCCAGCCGGGTGATCTGGCTGACCACGATCGCCGTCGCGCTGTCGGTCGCGCTGGTCGCGACCGGCGCCTACATCACCGCGCGCGTGCAGATGACCCAGGCGCTCGACGACGCCCTGCTCAGCCGGGCGAAGGGCGCGGCGAAGTCCAACGAGCTGCTGGAGGCGGGCTCCAAGGGCATCCCGCCGTGGGCGCTGGGCGCGGGCGACGTCCGGATCGCGTTCCTCGACTTCCAGGGCACCACCGCCGTCCTCGACCGCGGGCCCACCATCGACTTCGGCAAGCCCGAGCTGCAGGTCGCGCAGGGTCGGCTCGACTACAGCCTGCGCACCATCCTGATCGCCGGCCACCGCTACCGCGTGGTCGCCGTACCGACCCAGAAGAGCGGCATCGCGCTGATCATCGCCCAACCCCTGGAGGACCAGGACCGCACCCTCGCGCGCCTCGGCTGGGTGACCCTCGCCTTCGGCCTGTTCGGGGTCCTCGCCGCCGGGCTGGGCGGCTGGGCGGTGGCGAGCAACGGCCTGCGTCCGGTACGACGGCTCTCCGCCTCGGTCGAGGAGATCGCGCGCACCGAGGACTTCACGCCGCTGCCGGTCGAGGGCGACGACGAGGTGGCCCGTCTGGCCACGGCGTTCAACCACCTGCTGGTCGCGCTCGACGCGAGCCGCACCCGCCAGCGCCAGCTCGTCGCCGACGCCAGTCACGAGCTGCGCACGCCGCTGACCGCGCTGCGCACCAATATCGACCTGCTGACCATGACCGCCCGCAGCGAGGCCGGCCTGGCCGGACTCCCGCAGGATGCGCGCGACGAGCTGCTCGACGACGTACGGGCCCAGATCGAGGAGCTCACCACCCTCATCGGCGACCTCACCGAGCTGGCCCGCGACGAGCCGATCCCGGTCCAGGTCGAGCCAGTCGACCTGGCCGACGTCGTCGACCACGCCGTCCAGCGCGTCCGACGCCGCGCGCCGAGCATCACCTTCGAGGTCTTCACCCGCCCCTGGTGGGTGATCGGCGAGGACGCCGAGCTCGAGCGCGCGGTCACCAACCTGCTCGACAACGCCGCGAAGTGGAGCCCCGAGGCCGGCCAGGTCACGGTCCGGCTCAGCGACGGCGTCCTGACCGTCGACGACCAGGGGCCCGGCATCGCCGAGGCCGACCGCTCCCAGATCTTCGACCGGTTCTGGCGCTCGCCCGACGCCCGCACCATGCCGGGCTCCGGGCTGGGCCTGGCGATCGTCCGCCAGGTCGCCATGCGCCACTCCGGATCGGTCCACGCCACCGACAACGCCAGCGGCGGAGCGCGCCTCGTGCTCCGCCTCCCCGGACGGGAGAAGAACCCCCATGCGCATGCGCACTGACCTCCGCTCGACGACCCTCCAGGTCGCGGGAGTGGCCGCCCTCGGCGTGCTGCTCGCCGCGTGCGGCGGCAACGACGTGGCCGCCAAGCCGACGCTTCCGTCATCGACCGGCGCGCTGTGGAACCCGTGCGACGTCCTCGACACGGCGTTCGTGAAGAAGGAGTTCGGCGTCGACGCCACCAAGCATGCCGGGACGCCGACCGCGCCCGAGTGCCGCTTCACTCCCAACGACCAGAAGTCCGGCCAGGCCGCGATCACGTCCAACTACCTGCTCTTCCCGGGCACCCTCGAGGAGGCCTGGAAGACGATGGGCCAGAAGGCCGACGCCGACGTCCGCAAGCCCAAGGTCGCCGGCGCCGACGACGCGCGGATCGTCGTCAACGCCACCAAGAAGCAGCTCTACGTCACCGGCTTCGTCCAGAACGGCGACCTGATCCAGCAGGTCGACGTCGTCGACCCGGCGCCGTACGACGTCAAGCGCGACGTCAGCGGCGCGACGGCCGTGCTGACCCGCCTCTCCGCGCACGCGGCGAAGTCGAACGCCGGCAGCGGCCCGAGCGCGCCGGCGATCCCGTCGGGCTCGCCGCAGGGCTGATCCCTAGGGGTTGACCGCCTGGAGCAGCCGGGCGGCCTTCCACTCCGTCTCGGCGTACTCCTCGTCGACCTCGCTGGCGACCGTGATCCCGCCGCCGGTGCCGAGGACGTAGTCGTCGCCGGCGCTCATCAGCGACCGGATCACGACGCCGAGATCGGCCCGGCCGTCGCCGGACACCCAGCCGAAGGCGCCGGCGTAGGCGCCGCGGGCGGAGTCCTCGACCTCCTCGATGATCTCCATGGTGCGCAGCTTGGGGGCGCCGGTCATCGAGCCCGCCGGGAAGAGCGCCCGCAGCGCGCCGACGGTGGTGATGTCGTCGCGCAGGCGCCCGCGGACCGTCGAGACCAGCTGGTGCACCGAGGCGTACGACTCGACGTCCATCAGCACCGGCACCTCGACCGTCCCGACCTCGCAGACCATCGCGAGGTCGTTGCGGAGGAGGTCGACGATCATCAGGTTCTCGGCGCGGTACTTCGGGTCGCTCGCCAGCCGCTCGCGCGCGTCGGCGTCCTCGGCGGGCGTCGCGCCGCGGGGGGTGGTGCCCTTGATCGGCTTGGTCTCGAGCATCCGGTCGGCGGTGACCAGGGCGTAGCGCTCGGGCGAGGAGCTGAGCAGCCAGGCACGCGAGCCGTCGAGGTCGTGCTGCAGGAAGCCGGCGTACGGCGCGGGGTTGAGCGCCCGCAGCCGGAGATAGGCCGCCGCGGGGCTGAGCGGGCTCGCCGTACGGAGCCGGTGAGTCAGGTTGACCTCGTAGGAGTTGCCGGCGTGGAGGTGGGCCTGCACCGTCGCGAAGGCCTCGGCGTAGGGGTGCGGCGGGGTGTGGGAATCCCCGCTTAAGCGGGGATTCCCACGCTTCCTGGCCTCTGCAACGGGCAGGAAGCGCAAGGAAACGTCAGGAAGTTCGTGCTCGTACTCCCGCAGGTGCGAGGGCCGCAGCCACACCGCGTCCGGCAGGTCGGGGTCGGGCAGCGCCGGCAGGTCCGCACGGCACGCGTAGCCGAAGTAGCCGAACCACTGGTCGCTCGGGCTGCCGACGGCGAGCTCCGCCTCCAGGACGGCGAACGGGTCGTCGCCGACCACGACCGACCGCCCGCCGGCGTGCCGGGTGACCTCGCGGGTCGCGGCGTCGTAGGTGAGCGAGACGTCGTCGTCCTCGAGCCAGCCGAGGATCGACCTGCGCCGCGACCAGTCGCGGGCGCCCCCGCCGTCGAGCCACACGCAGCGGGCGTGCCGGGCCTGGATCCGGGCGAACGCCTCGGCGGGGTCGCCCTGGGTCACCATCCGGTCAGCGTCCCACGGCCAGGAAGTTCGCGACCAGCCGCGCACCGTGCTGCGACAGCACCGACTCGGGGTGGAACTGCACGCCCTCGATCGGCAGCGTCCGGTGCCGCACCCCCATGACCGTCCCGTCGGCCGCCCACGCCGTCACCTCGAGCTCGTCGGGCAGCCGGACGGCGGCGAGCGAGTGGTAGCGCACCACGTCGAGCGGCGTGGGGACGCCGGCGAAGACGCCGCGCCCGTCATGGGTCACCGACTCGACCGTCCCGTGCGCCGGCGCGACCCGCGCGACCTCGCCGCCGAAGGCGACCACCATCCCCTGCATGCCGAGGCAGACGCCGAGCACCGGCCGGCCCTCGTCGAAGCCCCAGTCGTACTCCGTCGGGTGGCCGGGGCCGGGGGACAGCACGATGTGCGAGTACGTCGTCAGGTCGGCGCCGTCGCTCCACTGCACCACCGTCGGCAGCACGCCGGTGACGCCGGCGACGAGGTGGACCAGGTTCCAGGTGTAGGAGTCGTGGTGGTCGACGACCACGACGTCGGGGGTCATCGCCACGACACCACCGCCACGCCGCAGTCGACCGCGGCGGTGCGCAGCCGCTTGTCACGGGTCCACAGTCGGGAGCCGGGTGCCAGCAGGCAGGCGCCGAGCAGCTGGGCGTCGGCGGGGCTGAGCCCGCGGCCCCAGAGCCGCCGAGCGTCGACGAGGGTCAGCAGCTCGGCGGTCTGCAGGACCGGAAACTGCCGCAGCTCCCCGAGGAGCCGGAGCACGTCCGCCCGGCCGCGGATGCTGCCGAGCGCCAGCTCCTCGATGACCGAGGGATGACAGCCGACCTCGTCGGCGGCCAGCTCGCGGACGAGCCGGGGCTCGCCTCGGTGGAGGTGATCGATCCAGACCGAGGTGTCGACCAGGATCACGACGCCCGACGCGTGGCGCGGCGTCGGGGTGCGGCCGTCGCGTCCGGGTCGGATCCTCCGAGCGCAGCGAGCCGGCGTCCGGCCTCGACCCGCACGAGCGCTTCCAGACCGGCCCGGACGAGCGCGGACCGCTCCTCGATGCCACTCAGCTCGGCCGCCCGCTCGACCAGGTCGTCGTCGACCGTCACCGTGGTACGCATGCATCTCACCCCGCATCAATTGATGACGAGAACGATGCTACCGGCGCGCCGGCGTGACCGCGAGCCATGCCTAGAGCAGGACGCCGGACACCAGGTCGTGGACGATGTCGAAGCCCCGCTCGGTGAGGATCGACTCCGCGTGGAACTGCACGCCCCGGAAGTGCGGGCCCGCGATCGCGTTGACGTCGCCGGTCTCGGCGTCCGCGTCGACGGTGACCCCGTCCGGCAGCGCCAGCTCGGGCGAGACCCGGCCGACGAAGGTGTTGTAGAAGCCCACCTTCTCGGGCCGGCCGCCGAGCAGGACGGTGGCCTGGGTGCCCTGGAAGACGATGTCCTTGTAGGCCAGCGGGACGCCGAGCTGGTGGCACAGCGCCTGATGGCCGAGGCAGACCGCGACGAACGGCTTCTCGTGGGCGAGCAGCCAGGCGACGGCGGCCCGCAGCTGGGCCATCTTGGGGTCGGCGTCGTCGCGCGGGTCTCCGGGGCCGGGACCGACGATGACCAGGTCGTAGCCGTCGAGGACGCCGTCGGCGTAGTCCTCGTGCCGGACGACGGCGCTGGTCATGCCCATCCGCGCGAGCATGTGGCGCAGCATGTTCACGAAGTCGTCCTCGCCGTCGAGGATGACGGCGGACCTGCCCGCGAGCCGCGGGTCGGTCGGCGTACCGGCCTGGTCGGCGAGCCAGAACCCGGACAGCCGGTTGTTGCGGCTGTTGAGCGCGATCAGCACCTCCTCGTCGGCGACGAGGGTGGCCACATCGGTGGTCGGGACCGGAGCGGGCGACACCAGGCCGAAGGCGGACAGGATCCCGCCGGCCTTGGCGTGCGTCTCGGCGACCTCGTACGCCGGCACCGAGTCGCGCACCAGCGTCGCGCCGGCGGTGACCTTGAGGCTGCCGTCGAGCGAGACGTCGGCGGTGCGGATGACGATCGGGCTGTCGACGACGGGCGCGCCGTCGCCGTCGCGGCCGAAGAGGGCCAGCGCGGAGGCGTAGTAGCCGCGGCCCTCGGGCTCGTACTGCTTGATCAGCCGGCAGGCGTTCTCGACGGGCGAGCCGGTCACCGTGGCGGCGTACATGGTGTCGCGCAGGATCTCGCGGACGTCGCGCGTCGTACGGCCGGCGAGGAGGTACTCGGTGTGGATGAGGTGGGTCATCGGCTTGAGGAAGGGCCCGAGCACCTGGCCGCCCTCGGTGCAGATGTCGCACATCATCTTGAGCTCTTCGTCGACGACCATGAAGAGCTCGTAGATCTCCTTCTCGTCGCGCAGGAACTCGCGCATGCGCGCCTCCGTGCTGCGCGGGTCGCCGGCCGGTGGGCGCAGGTGGAAGGTGCCGGAGATCGGGTTCATCCGGACGTCGCCGCCGTGGACGGACACGTGCCGCTCGGGCGAGGCGCCGATCAGGTAGCGGTCGCCGGTGAAGAAGACGAAGGTCCAGTACGCGCCGCGCTCGCGCTCGAGCAGGCGGCGGTAGACGGTGAGCGCGACCTCGGCGCTCCAGTCGGCGACGACGGCGCGGTAGCTGCGGCCGACGACCAGGTTGGCGCCCTCGCCCTGCCCGATCTCCTCGTCGATGATCGAGGCGACGATCTTGGCGTACTCGTCGTCGGAGGTCTCGAAGCCGCCGCGGTCGGTGAACTCCACCGGGACCTCGTCGATCGCCGCGATCACGTCGGCCACCGAGAACTCGTGCTCCTGCTGGACGTCGACCACGACGAGCGGCGTGCCGTCGTCGTGCGCCTCGAACCCGCGCTCGGACACCTGCCGGAACGGGACGGCGACCAGCCGGTCGCAGATGTGCCCCGGCTCGGGCACGCCGGTCTCGAGCGGGATGTCCATGATCGACTCGACGACGCTCCGGGTGCCGCCGAGGACGCCGACGGTGTCGCGGTCGCCCGCACGGGTGGAGCGGCGGATGATCGCCCAGGCCTCGTGCCCCTGGACGGCCGCGATGGCTTCCCGGGCGGTGAGGCTGGTGTCAGTCATGGGGGAAGCCTATGCGGGGCGGGCCGCGGGCCGTCGGGCGGTTTCGCCCGTCAGACGCCGAGGGCCAGGAAGGCGGCCGCCGTGCCGGCTGCGACGGGGTCGCCGGCCGTACGGCGGCGTACCTCCCGCAGGGCGGTGGCGGGGTCGCTGCCGGCGGCCAGCGCGGCGTGCAGATCGACCATCAGTGCGGCCGTGGCGGTGTCGTTGACCTCGGCGACACTGCACACCAGGCCAGCCGTACCGAGGGAGAAGAGGGCGGCGGCGAGCCCGAGCAGCTCCTCCGCGCCCACCGGTGCGAGGACGCCGGACTCGCACGCCGACAGCACCACCCGGTAGGGCGCCCGCCGGATCCGCTCCAGGTCGTGGACGGTCAGCGGGCCGTCGGCGAGGTCGAGCGCCGAGAACAGCGGGCTGTCGGCGCGGAACCGCCCGTGCGCCGCGAGGTGGACCAGACCGGCGCCGTCGAGGTGGTCGAGGACGGCGTCGAGCGTGGCGCCCGGGCCGTCGAGCAGGACGGCATCGGGGTGCTCGCGCGCGAGGACCGGCACCTCCGCGCCGCCGGAGACGAGGTCGGGGCCGGCGACGAGGACCGTCGCGGCGTCCGGCGGGGCCGGAGTCGCCCGCGCACGCAGCCACTGCCCCGCGGACGGCACCACGCTGAACGGCCGCTCGTGCAGCGCCGGCAGCAGCGACCAGGCGAGGCCGTGCAGCCGCGCGGTCGGCGCGAGGACCACCGGGGCGTCCGCATCGGGGAGCAGCGCGACCGCGTCGCCGAGGATCGCCTCCTGCAGCCGGCGGCCGAGGTCGGCGGTGTCGACGGGACGGCCGCGGGAGGCGCGGCGCAGCAGCATCGCGGCCGGGCCCAGCAGGGCGGCGACCTCGCCCGTCGCAGCGGCGACGCGCCGTCGTACCCGGCCGTCGTGGGCGACCAGGACGTGCAGCGAGCCGTCGACGTCGACCAGCTCGACGAGGCAGGCGTCGGCGGTCGCGGCGACGATCTCCGCGACGCTCGCCGGGCGCTGCTGCGCCGCCGTCGTCGCCGACAGTGTGTGGCTCTCCGCCCGCACCGCCCGCTCGAGCCGGAGCCGCTCGCGCTCGAGCTCGTCGGTCGGGTCGCCGTCCTGCCGGGCCTCGGCGAGTCGCCGCCCGTTGTCGCGCAGCGCCGCCAGGGACGCCGGGATCGTCGCCGCATCGGACGTCGCGGGCGGCTGCGCGAGCGCCGTCGCGCGGGTGCGCTCGCTCCACCGCAGCAGGGTCCGCGCGTCGCTCGCCGCGTGCCGCAGCGCGATCGCCGTCAGGTCCCGCCCGTGCGTCGTCGCGAGCGCCCGCAGCTCCGACGACCCGATCAGCCTCCGGTGCTCGTCGATCGCGTCCATTCCCGCCGCCGCCGCCCGCAGCACCCCACCCCGGTCCCCCACCTCCGCGCGCGCCAGCGCCTGCGCCTGCCAGGCGCCGGCCCGGACCAGGGCGTTGGGGTGGCGGCGGTACGACGCGGCGCGCTCCCAGGCGGTCAGGCGCTCGGGGCCGCGGGCGAGGCGACCGGCGAGGGTGAGAGCGAGTGGGGCCTCGTCGGCATGCTGCTCGTCGAGGTCGGCCGCCACCGACGCCGCCTCGCGGGCCAGGCCGCGCGTGTCCTGCAGCGCGAGCCGGGCGCGGACGACGGTGAGACGCGCTCGCAGCCGGAACCACGGCCGGTCCTGGCGGCGGAAGAGGTCGGCAGCGCGACGGGCGGCCTCGGCCGCCGCGGCGGGATCGTTGGCAGCAAGCAGGGCGTTCGCCAGGGCCGCCTGGAACTCGGCTTCCTCGAGGGGCGCGATCTCGCCCTCGAAGCCGCGCATCACGTCGACGGCCTCCGCGGCGAGACCCGCCGCGAGGTAGGCCTCGGCGAAGAGCGCCACGAACTCGGACCCGACCGGCCAGCCGGCGGCCTCGTGCGCCTCGGCACTCTCGGCGAACCGCGCGAGTGCCACCGCGTGGTCGCCGCGCGCGACGGCGATCTCGGCGAGATTGGTCAGGCTCGACAGTCGGTCGACCCACGCGCCCTCCTCGGCCAGGATCCGCGCGGCCGCGGTCATCGCGGCCTCCGCCTCGTCGATCCGGCCCAGGTGCAGCTCGACGTAGCCGAGCCAGACGCGGGTCCGCGCCTCCCAGCCGCGGTCGCCCGCGCCCTCCAGCTCCGCCAGCGCCGTCGTCAACACCGGGACCGCCTCCGCATGCCGGCCGAGCATGGTCAGCACCGCCGCCAGGCGCATGCCTACCTTGGCCGCGACCACCCCGTCCGCGCCGTTCAGCGCCCCTTCGAGCTCTCGCAGAGCAGGCGCAGACCGACCGGCGAACGCCAGCGCCACACCGAGCGTCGCCCGGACGTCGCGCTCCCGGTCCGCGTCACCGGTGCGGCGCGCGCACCGCAGCCCGTCCCGCAGGAGAGCCACCGCCTCCGCAGGCTGGCCGGCGTCTCGGAGCACGATCCCGAGGCACTGGTAGGCGTAGGACCGCGTCCTGTCGTCCGACTCGGTCGCGAGCAGCGCCTCCGCCCGGCGCCGCGCCTCGTCCGGCCGGTCGAGCGCCAGGTCGAGCAGATCCTGCATGGCCGCCTCACCAAGGAAGGGTCGACTCCTTTACGGCGTCGCGGGGCGGCACTACGTTAGCGCCGCACGGGACCGTTCGGTCCGAGCCCTCGCCTGCCTCCCAGGAGTGGCCATGTCCCAGCCCGGTGGACCTTCTCGCCCCTCGTTCTCGCTGAGCGCGCTGATCCGCCTGGTCCGGTGGCCCTGGCGGGTCGTCCGGCGCGATCCAGGACAGTCGGTCGACGTCCAGCCGGTCGACCCCGAACGGCTCAACCGCGACAAGCTGCGCGTGCAGGCACGCGTCGTACGCGACGCCCTCAAGGGCGATGTGGCCGCCGCAGGGCCGGAGGACCGGCCCGCGAAGGACGACGCGGAGCTGGTCTATCTCTACCGTCCCGGCCACGCCCTGGCGCAGGCCGAGCGGCTCGACGACGTGATGGCCTTCTTCGAGCGGCGCGGCGAGGAGTTCGACGGCAGGCCGGAGCGAGTCGACGAGCCCGGCCCCGGCCTGGTCCTGCTGCGGCTGCCGCGGCGCCGCGACGAGGGCGACGACGTCCTGGCCACGCTCGCCGAGCTCGACGAGGCCCTCGGCCGGCCGGAGGGCAAGGACCAGCCGCCGATCGTGTCCCCCGACCACCTCGTCTACGTCACTCCTGCGAAGGGCGGCCTGTGCCCGGCGACGGAGCCGGAGGTGCCGAAGACCCGTCGTCCGTGGCCGCCGCAGGCGCCGGCGGGCGAGGAGCCCAAGCCCGCGGAGCGGGT
The DNA here is from genome assembly GCF_039537225.1 of Nocardioides ginsengisoli. NCBI lineage: Bacteria > Bacillati > Actinomycetota > Actinomycetes > Propionibacteriales > Nocardioidaceae > Nocardioides > Nocardioides ginsengisoli. The sequence continues at coordinate 886 of NZ_BAABAC010000041.1, read as the reverse complement.
ACGGGTCGCGGTCGTGGACACCGGTCTGTGGGCCGACGCGGTCGGCAGCGCGATGACGCCCTGGCTCGAGAGCGACGACATCTTCGCCGACCCGGCCGACGTCGAGCACGTCAACCCCGCGGCCATCCACCCGTACGCCGGCCACGGGACCTTCGTCGCCGGCGTGATCAGCTGCCTGGCGCCCGACACCCGGGTCGAGGTCGAGGGCCTGCTGACCCACGGCGGTGCGATCTACGAGTCCGCGATCATCGCGCAGCTCAACGACGCGCTCAACGACGACGACCACCCACAGCTGATCAGCATCTCCGCCGGCACGCACACCCGCGGCGGATGGCCGCTGCTGTCCTTCGCGCTGCTCGCGGCCGCGCACCGCCTCGCCGAGCGCGACGACATCCTCGTCGTGGCCGCGGCGGGCAACGACGCGAGCGACCAGCCGTTCTGGCCGGCTGCCTTCTCGTGGGCGGTGGGCGTCGGATCGGTCGACCCCGACGGCACCGTCTCGGACTTCTCCAATGTCGGCGAGGACTGGGTGAAGGTCTACGCCCGCGGGCGCGACCTGGTCAACGCCTTCCCGCGCGGCACCTACATCTGCCACGAGCCGCCGAACGCCGGCCAGGTCCGCCACTTCGACGGCCTCGCCCGGTGGAGCGGCACGTCCTTCTCGACGCCGGTCGTCACCGGCCTGATCGCCGCCCGGATGCGCGCGACCGGCGAGGACGCCCGCACCGCCTGGACCAAGGTCCTCGGCGACGGCACCAGCGCGACCGACCCCCGCGGCGGCGCGATCACCATCGTCGGACCGCTCACCTAGAGCCGGGCTAGATGTTCTGTCCACGCAGGTTGGGCACGAGGTCGGCTGGTGACTTGCCGCCGAGTGCGGTGTGAC
>NZ_BAABAC010000040.1:105896-188614 GCF_039537225.1 Nocardioides ginsengisoli | reverse complement strand
GCCGCGCCGACGCCCGCCCGCGCCCAGGCCCCCGGCGCCCAGGCCCCCGGCGCCCAGGCGGCCCCCGGCAGGGCCGCGACCGGCCAGGCGCCTGCCGCCAAGGCCGCCCCATGGACCCCGCGCCCGGCCGACTACACCCGCACGGTCGCCACCAAGGACATCCCGATCGTCATGGACGACGGCGTGATCCTGCGCGGCGACCTGGTCCGCCCGGCCGGCGCCGACGGCAGGCCGCTCACCACGCCGCTGCCGGTGATCGTGACGATCACGGCCTACAACAAGACGGTCCTCGCGGCCGGCGCGGGCGCGGTCCTCGCGGGCGCCGATCCCGGCTACCTGGTCAAGCGCGGCTACGCCCAGCTCACCGTCGACGCGCGCGGCACGGGCGGGTCCCAGGGGCAGTGGGCGGCGTTCAGTGCTCGCGAGGGCAAGGACGCCGGCGCGATCGTCGAGTGGGCCGCCGGCCAGTCGTGGAGCAACGGCAAGGTCGGCATGACCGGCGCGTCGTACATGGGCATCTCGCAGCTCTTCGCCGCCGGCCGGCAGCCGAAGGGCCTCAAGGCGATCTTCCCGCAGGTCCCGGCGGCCGATGTCTACCGTGACGTCGTCGCGTCCGGGGGCCAGATCGACGTCGGCTTCATCCCGCTCTGGCTGGGACTGGTGACCGCGACCGGCGTGATCCCGCCGGCGTACGGCGTCTCGGAGCCGCGGGCCGCGCTGCAGACGGCGATCGACCACCTGCTGGCCGGCGGCCAGTTCACCCTGCCGCTCGCGTTGAAGGCGGTCCTCGGCGGCGAGCCGGCGTACGACGGGCCGTTCTACCGCGAGCGCTCGCCGATCGAGGTCATCGACAAGGTCAACGTCCCGACCTTCCTCGTCGGCGGCGAGTTCGACCTCTTCCAGCGCGGCACCCCGCTCGTCTTCGAGCGGCTCCAGCAGCGCGGGATCCCGACCAAGCTGATCATCGGCCCGTGGGACCACCTGCAGGGCTCGTCGGGCGCCGAGGTCGGCGAGGCCGGCTACGGCTCGCTCGCCGAGCTGCAGCTGCGCTGGTTCGACCAGTACCTCGACGGACGCGACGGCCGCCTCGACGAGATCGCGCCGCTCACCTACTACGAGCAGGGTTCCGGCGCGTGGGTGCGCAAGAGCAAGTGGATCGACAGCGACCTGCGCGCACGCGTCTTCAAGCTCTCCGGCACCGCGCGGCTCGGTGGCAAGGCCGGCGCGCTCACGACCGGGACGCCGAGGGCCGGGGCGTCCGTCGTCCCGCCGATCCCGGTCACCGGCCTGTGCACCCGCTCCGCCAACCAGTGGACGGCGGGCATCGCCAACATGATGCTGCCCGGCTTCCCGTGCTTCCAGGACAACCGGCTCAATGACGCCGGCGGCGTCACCTTCGACACCGCGGCGCTCGACAGGGCGGTCCGCTTCCAGGGCCCGCTCGACGCCCGGCTCTACGTCTCGACGCCCGCCCGCGACGGCATGCTCTCGGTCGCCGTCGAGGACGTCGCGCCGGACGGCACGGTCACCCGGCTCAGCGGCGGCTGGCAGACGATCGCCCACCGCAGGCTCGACCCCGCCCGCTCGCGCTATCTCGACGGGCAGCTGCTGCAGCCGTACCACCCGTTCACCAAGGCGGCGAAGGCCCCGCTCGCCCGGGGCGAGATCGCGCCGGTCGACGTCGAGATCTTCCCCACGGGAGCGGTGATCCTGCCCGGGCACCGGCTGCGGATCTCGGTCCAGGCCTTCGACGTCCCGCACCTGCTCTCGACGCTGGTCGACCTCCCGGCGCACCTGGTGCCGCTCACGGTCCACACCGGCCCGGCGACGCCGTCCAGCCTCACGATGGCGGTGCGCTGACCCCGCCGGGACGGCGCGCGAGGGTGCTGCCGAGAGCGGTGGCCGCCGCCCGGACGGCGGTCGCGTGCGACTCCGGCCGGAACCGGCCCACCGGTCCGGTGACGCTCACTGCGGCGAGGATCGCGCCGCTGCCGGGGTCGAGCACCGGCGCCGCGACGCAGAGCAGCCCGGGCGTCGACTCCTCGCGCTCGTAGGCGAGCCCGGTCTCCAGGACCCGGTCGAGCTGCTGCTCCAGCAGGCCCGGCGCCACCACCGTGTGCGGCGTTCGCCGGTGGAGCGGCCCGGTCAGCACCGCCGTGCGGATCTCGGGGGCGGCGTGCGCGAGCAGCGCCTTGCCGATGGCGGTGCAGTGCATCGGCATCCGGCCGCCGGTGCGCGACGGGCTGGGGGCCTGTCGGTGGCCGCCGATCTTGGCGACGTAGACGACCTCGGTGCCCTCGCGGGTGCCGAGGTGGACGGTCTCGTGGGTGCGCTCGTAGAGGTCCTGCAGGAAGGGCATCGCCACCTCGAGCAGGGTCCGCTCGGTCGCCGCGCGCATGCCCAGCTCGAAGAGCCCGCCGGAGAGCCGGTAGCCGTGCGGCGTCTTCTCCAGCAGCCGGTGCCGGACCAGGTCGGCGGCGACGCGGTGCGCCGTCCCCTTGGACAGGCCGGTGCGGCGGACCAGCTCGGCGAGCGGCAGCAGCCGGTCGTCGCTGCCGAACGCGCGCAGGATCGCCACCGCCTTGCCGAGCACGGTCTCGAGCTCGGCGTCCTCCGTTCCCCCCACCCCATCAGCGTACCGGTGAGTGGAACGCCCGGATGGCCGCCGACCGCTCCGCGGTCGAGAGTAGGTCCATGACGGAATCCGCCCTCGCCACCGACGCCGCGGTCCGGACCGCGGCCGAGCGGCTCCACACGGCGCTCGCCGAGAACCAGCCGTGCGCCCCGATCCGGGACCTGATCGGCGACCGCGACATCACGCTCGCGTACGCCGTCCAGCAGCAGCTCAACGCCCACCGCCTCGCCGCCGGCGCCACCGTCGTCGGCCGCAAGATCGGCGCCACGTCGGCCGCCGTCCAGCAGCAGCTGGGCGTCGACACCCCCGACCTCGGCGTCCTCTTCGACGACATGGAGTACGACGCGTCTGCGCCGATCGACATCAGCGGCCTGCTGCAGCCGAAGGTCGAGGGCGAGATCGCGTTCGTCCTCGCCGAGGACCTCGCCGAGGGCGACCTCGACCTCGAGCAGGTCGCCGCCGCCGTCGACTACGCCGTCGCGGCCATCGAGGTCTGCGACAGCCGGATCGCCGACTGGGACATCAGCTTCGCCGACACGGTCGCCGACAACGCCTCCGCGGGCGGCTACGTGCTCGGCACCGAGCGTCGTACCCTCGCCGACGGCTTCGTCCCCAAGGACGCCGCGATGGCGATGACCGTCACCGGCCAGGACGACTCCACCGGCACCGGCGCCGCCTCGCTCGGCGACCCGCTCGTCGCGCTGCAGTGGCTGGCCCGCCAGGCGCGCGACCTCGGCGACCCGCTGCGCGCCGGCCAGGTCATCCTCTCCGGCGCCCTCGGCCCGATGCGTCCGGCCGCGCCGGGCGCCGCCGTCGAGGTCTCCATCGCCGGCCTCGGGTCGGTCTCGATCACGTTCAGCACCACCAGCAAGGAGAACTCATGAGCAAGACCAAGGTGGCGATCATCGGGTCGGGCAATATCGGCACCGACCTCATGATCAAGATCCTGCGCACCGCGCAGCACGTCGAGATGGGTGCGCTGGTCGGCATCGACCCCGACTCCGACGGCCTCGCCAGGGCCCGCGACCTCGGCGTGCCGACCACGCATGAGGGCGTCGAGGGACTCATCGCGATGCCGGAGTTCGCCGACATCGACATCGTCTTCGACGCGACGTCCGCCAAGGCGCACGTCCACAACGACTCCCTGCTGCGCCCGCTCGGCAAGCGGCTCATCGACCTGACCCCCGCGGCGATCGGCCCGTTCGTCGTCCCGGCGGTCAACATCGACGAGCACCTCGACGCCGAGAACGTCAACATGGTCACCTGCGGCGGCCAGGCCACCATCCCGATCGTCGCGGCCATCTCCCGCGTCGTCCCGGTGGAGTACGCCGAGATCGTCGCCTCCATCTCCTCCAAGTCGGCCGGCCCCGGAACCCGCGCCAACATCGACGAGTTCACCGAGACCACGTCCGGCGCGATCGCCGAGGTCGGCGGCGCCAAGCGCGGCAAGGCCGTCATCATCCTCAACCCGGCCGAGCCGCCGCTGATGATGCGCGACACCGTCTTCGCGCTGGTCACCGCGCCCGACCCGAGCGTGCACGACGAGATCCGCCAGAGCGTGGAGAAGATGGTCGCCGACGTGGCGGCGTACGTGCCCGGCTACCGGCTGGTGCAGAAGGTCCAGGTCACCGAGATCCCCGCCGACCAGCCCGTCGAGACGCTGCTGGTCGAGGGTACGGAGCGCCCGACCCACCAGGTGTCGGTGTTCCTCCAGGTCACCGGCGCGGGCCACTACCTCCCGGCGTACGCCGGCAACCTCGACATCATGACCTCCGCCGGCCTGCAGGTCGCCGAGCGGATCGCGGCCGCGAAGGAGAACGCCCAGTGACCACCAAGATCTTCGTCCAGGACGTCACCCTCCGCGACGGCATGCACGCGATCCGGCACCGGATCGACCCCGCCGACGTGAAGCGGATCGTCGTCGCCCTCGACGAGGCCGGCGTCGACGCGATCGAGGTCGCGCACGGCGACGGCCTGGCCGGCGGCTCGGTCAACTACGGCCCGGGCTCCCACAGTGACTGGGAGTGGATCGAGGCGGCCGCCTCGGTGCTGAAGAACGCCCGGCTCACCACCCTGCTGCTGCCCGGCGTCGGCACCGTCCACGACCTCAAGCACGCCTACGACCTGGGCGTCCGCTCGGTGCGCATCGCGACCCACTGCACCGAGGCCGACGTCTCGGCGCAGCACATCGCCGCCGCCCGCGAGCTCGGCATGGACGTCTCCGGCTTCCTCATGCTCTCGCACATGGCGCCGCCCGAGGAGCTCGCGAAGCAGGCCAAGCTGATGGAGTCGTACGGCGCCCACTGCGTCTACGTCACCGACTCCGGCGGCCGGCTCACGATGGACGACGTCGCCGCGCGCGTGCAGGCCTACCGCGGCGTGCTGAACGCGGAGACCGAGATCGGCATCCACGCCCACGAGAACCTCTCGCTGTCGGTCGCCAACTCCGTCGTCGCCGTCCAGAACGGCGTCTACCGCGTCGACGCCTCCCTCGCCGGCCACGGCGCGGGCGCGGGCAACTGCCCGATCGAGGCGTTCGTCGCCGTCGCCGACCTGATGGGCTTCGAGCACCGCTGCGACGTCTTCAAGCTGCAGGACGCCGCCGACGACATCGTCCGTCCGCTCCAGGACCGTCCGGTCCGGGTCGACCGCGAGACGCTGACGCTCGGCTACGCCGGCGTTTACTCGTCGTTCCTGCGCCACGCCGAGCGTGCGGCCGAGCAGTACCAGGTCGACGTCCGCGAGATCCTCATGGAGTGCGGTCGGCGGCGTCTCGTCGGTGGCCAGGAGGACATGATCGTCGACATCGCGCTGACGATCGTGGCCGAGCGCGAGGCCGCGCTCGAGGGCGCCTCCGCCTGACCTCTCCTTCGGGGGACTCTGCGTCGTACCGGACGAATCGGTCGCGAAATCGCCTGTTTCGCGACCAGTTCGTCCGGTACGACGGACGACCGGCCGCGTCAGGAGCGCATCGAGACGCCCTCGCGCCAGTAGCCCATGAAGGCGACCTGACGTCGGTCGAGCCCGAGGTCGTTGACCAGCGTGCGCCGCAGGCCGGTCACGATCTTGGACTCGCCGGCGATCCAGGCGTAGAGCCCGGCATGCGGCGTGTCCGTCGCCGGGACGGCGGTCGCCGCCGCGACCTGCTCGCCGGACGACGAGTAGACCGGCGTCTCCCAGAGGTCGGGGTCGACCTCGTCGTCGGTGACCGTGACGGCCTCGGCCGGCGCCGGCGCGGATCCGGTGAGGTGGGCGAGCACCGCCGCGTGCAGCCGCTCGCCGCGCGGGCCACCGTCGCGCGGCAGCCAGGTGAGGTCGACGCCCGCGGGCGCGCTGACGTCGTCCTGGACGTCGGCCGCGACGGGGATCTCGACGTACGCCGCCCCGCGCGCGTCGGCCGGCAGATCCCGCAGCACGCCGCGGATCGCGGGGAGGGCGGTCTCGTCGCCGACGAGGAGCAGCCGGGACGCCGTACCGGGCGCCCACTCGACGCCCCCGAACTCGTGCCCCCGCCGCGGCGCCATCGTCACCAGCCGCTGGCCGGGGCTCGCCTGCAGCGCCCACCGGTTGCCGGCGCCCTCGAGCGGATCGTGCGTGTCGTCCCCCTCGCTCTCGTGGACCACGATGTCGACGACCAGGCGAGTGTCAGCGCCGCTGCCGACGACGTCGCGGATCGTGTAGGTCCGGATCGCCCCGCGCTCGCGCTCGGGCATCTCACGCCAGCTCGACCACCAGGTCTCGTCGGCGTCCGAGAAGTCCGGCAGGGTGCCGGCGGCGTTGGGGAAGATCAGCTTGATCCGCTGGTCGTAGACCGGCCCGTCGGGCCCGAGCTCGGCGAGGACGTCGCCGCCCAGCTCGACGCGGACGAAGGACGGCGAGACGCGCTCGGCGCGCACCACCTCGACCTCGCTGAGGATCATCGGGAGGGTGGCAGCGTAGGTGGTCGGCTCCGCGGTCATGGGGTCAGGTTAGCCTAACCTCACCTGTGTCGGAATCCCCGCTGAAGCGGGGATCCCGTCGCTTCCTGGCCGATGCAACGGCCAGGAAGCGCCAGTTTCCGTCAGGAAGTCAGATCTTCGTGCGGTGGAAGTTCTGGAACGAGCGGGACGGCGTCGGCCCCCGTTGGCCCTGGTAGCGCGAGCCGTACTTCTCCGAGCCGTACGGGTGGTCGCTCGGCGAGGAGAGCCGGAAGAAGCAGAACTGCCCGATCTTCATGCCCGGGTAGAGCTTGATCGGCAGCGTCGCGACGTTGGCGAGCTCGAGCGTCACGTGCCCGGAGAAGCCGGGGTCGACGAAGCCGGCCGTCGCGTGGGTCAGCAGCCCGAGCCGGCCGAGCGAGGACTTGCCCTCGACGCGCGCGGCGATGTCGTCGGGCAGGGTCACCACCTCGTACGTCGACCCGAGGACGAACTCGCCCGGGTGCAGGATGAACGGCTCGTCGCCCTCCGGCTCCACCACGCGGGTCAGGTCGGACTGGTCGGCCGCCGGGTCGATCGAGGGGTACTTGTGGTTGTCGAACACCCGGAAGAACCGGTCGAGGCGCACGTCGATGGACGACGGCTGCAGCATCGCCGGGTCGTAGGGTTCGAGGGCGATCCGTCCGGCGTCGAGCTCGGACAGGATGTCGCGGTCGCTGAGCAGCACGCACCGCACCCTACCGGCCGAACCCGGTGGCCCGTGGCGCCGATCACGAGCGCAGAATGCTGGGGTGACCTTCAGCAAGTACGTCGCGCTCGGCGACTCCTTCACCGAAGGCGTCGGCGACGCCGACCCGACCCGTCCCAACGGCGTCCGCGGCTGGGCCGACCGGTTCGCCGAGGGGCTGGCCGCGCGGGCCGCCGTCGAGGGCCGTCCGTTCGGCTACGCCAACCTCGCGATCCGTGGTCGGAAGCTGCCGGCGATCATCGACGAGCAGGTCGACGCGGGTCTTGCGCTCGGGCCGGACCTGGTCAGCATCCACGGCGGCGGCAACGACGTGCTGCGGCCGAAGGTCGACATCGACGCCCTCGCGGCGTCGTACGACGAGGCGATCGCGCGGATCACCGCGACCGGCGCGCACGTCGTGATGTTCACGATCGCCGACCCGGGCCTCAACGGCGTGATCAAGGTGATCCGCGGCCGGACCGCGATCTTCAACGAGTGGGTCCGCGAGATCGCCGAGAACCGCGGCGCCACCGTGGTCGACATGTGGCGGATCCGCGGCTGGAAGGTCGCCGAGGTGATGGACGACGACCGCCTCCACCTCAACGCGGTCGGCCACCAGGCGATCGCGATCGCCGCCCTCGACGCGCTCGGCGTGCCGCACGCGCTGGAGCCGATCCCGCCCGCCGACCTGCCGGTCCTCAGCGCCCGGGCGCAGCGTGCCGCCGACCTCGCCTGGGCTCGCACGCACCTTGCGCCGTGGGTCAAGCGCCGGGTCACCGGACGCTCGTCGGGCGACGGGGTGGAGCCGAAGCGCCCGGTGCTCATGCCCATCGGGTAGCATCCTTCATCGCACGGCGTTCCGCCTGTGGCGCCTTCGGGGGTCCATGGGGGCGGAGCCCCCGTGCGTGCGGACGTAGCTCAGTTGGTAGAGCGTCAGCTTCCCAAGCTGAATGTCGCGAGTTCGAACCTCGTCGTCCGCTCCACGCAGGCCCCGCTCAGCGCGTCGTACGACGCCCGCGGACGAAGTAGACCAGCGGCAGCACGCCGGCGGAGTTCACGAAGGTCAAGACGGTCGCCCACGTCCGCTTCGAGCCGTTGATCTCGTCGTCGTCGCGACGCTTGAGGTCGGCCAGCGCGATCGCCTTGAGCGCGCCGTCGACGGCGCCGGTCACCAGGATGATCTTGCGCGTGCGCGGGCTGAGGTCGCGCCAGTGCTTCTTGGCCATGCGTCGAGTATGCCCGGCCGAGCACGCCGAAGGGCCCGCACCGTGCGGTGCGAGCCCTTCGGGTCAAGCAGGGTCAGTCGGTCGGTGATCAGCTCGCCCGAGCGCCGGTGTTCGGCGCGCCCGGGAGCGGGGACTTCTTGATCTTGGTCTTCACGACGGCGGTGGCCGGTGCCGAGACCAGGGGCTGGCTGCCCGGGGTGACCGCGGAGGCGGTGGCCGTGTTGACGATCGAGCCGCGCTTGAGGTCGCCCTTGGTGGTGCGGTACGTCGCCTTGCACACGAGGACCTTGCCCGGAGCGAGCTCCTTGGCGGGGAGCTTGTCGCACTTCGGCGCGAGCGTGCCCTTGCCGCTGAACGCGCCCTCGGCGATCCGGACGTGGTGCAGCACGACATTGCCGGTGTTGCGGACCCGGAAGGTGTAGGTGATGCGCTCGCCGACGCGGGTGACCTTGGTGCGGTTCGCCTTCTTGACCAGCTTCAGCCCCGGCTTCGCGACCTCGAGGGACGCCGACGCCGTGTTGTTGGCCTGGTTGCCGCGGTCGGTCACGGAGACCGTGTTGACGACCGGGAGGGCGTCGGCGTAGGTCTGGCGGTAGGTGAGGACGAGCGTCTCGCCGACGTTGAGGCCGCGGACGGAGGAGCCCACGGGACGCGAGCACTCCAGCTTGCCGGTGGTCATGACGCCGCCGGCGGCGACGTCACAGGTGATCGGGGCGTCGGTCTTGCTGCTGGCGATGACGCGGACCAGCGTGGCGCCGGCGGCCTTGTCGTCGGTGATGCTGACGGTGTCGCCGATGCCCATCGGCTGCGGGCCGTCGTTCTTCACGGTGACGGTGAAGGTGACGGGGACGCCGGCCTCGAACTGCTTGGCCGACGCGGTCTTGGTGACCGACAGGTCGTAGTCGCAGGGCACCCACTCGATCTCGGCGGTGCCGTTGCGCTGGCCGCCGTTGGGGGCGAGGCCCTCGCCGGAGTCGGGGGCGGGCACGATGAGGCTGGCGCCGTCGACATCGTCGAAGAAGCTGGAGCCGCCGCCGCCACCGCCGCCGATGATCGGTCGGACCGGGTTGCCGCCGGACACGTTGCCGTCGGTCGAAGCGCCGCCGCCACCGCCGAAGTAGCCGGCGCCGCCGCCACCGCCCTGGTCGGCGGAGCCGTCCGCGCCGCCCTGGCCGCCGTTGCGGCCGCTGCCGGCGAAGCCGTTGAGGTCGGTGTTGACCGTGTGGACGCCGGCCGCGCCGGCCGCGTCGATGCCGCCCGCGCCGCCGGCGCCGGGACCGCCGGAGAAGGTGTAGGTGACCGGGGAGGAGTCCGGCACCGCCGTGGCGACGCTGTCGACGTCGGTGCCCTCGGCGCCCTCCTGGCCCGCGTGGACGCCGGGGCCGTCGACGACGCCCGCGTGGCCGCCGCCGCCGGCGTCGGGGTTGTGGCCGCCGCCGGAGCCGCCGCCACCGCCGGCCAGCGCAACCAGCGTGCCGTTGCGCAGGAAGCTCGTGTAGCCACCGCCGCCACCGCCGCGGTGCGTGCCGACGCCGCCGTCACCACCGTGGTCGGCGGTCTGGGCGTCGCTGCCCGAGGTGCCGCCGATGCCGCCGTTGGAGCCGCCGCTGCCGACGACGCCGGTGAGGACGTCGGTCGGGGAGAGCGGGACGCGGAACCGGATGCGCCCACCCTGGCCGCCGCCGACCTGGTCCGGGTTGTCAGGGTCGGGGTCGTCATCGTTGGTGCCGGTCGCGACGGCGGTGCCGCCGTTGCCGCCCTCGATCGTCACGATCGCGGAGCAGGAGCCGGCGGCGGGGGTCACGGAGAAGTCACCGACGCCGAGCACGGTGTTCTCCGCGTCGGGCGCCGGGTCGGCCTGAGCCGTCGTCGGCAGGCCCAGCGGGCTGAGGATGGCGGCGCTGACCGCGAGCGACGCCAGTCCGGCGCGCCGTAGGACACGCGCACGAGAGGCGTGGGTGGGGGCTTTGGTCTTCACGGGCGCATTCCTAACAACGATGCTGGTCGCCATTCGCGAATCGGCCGTCCAGGTGCGGTTTTGACCCCCGGAAGGGTGACGTGTCGGCCCCCCGTACGGGGGTCAGGACGACGAGCACCGGGGAGGCCCCGCCCGGCCGCGTCGGCGACGTTCGCGCGCGGGCACAATGGACCGGTGACCTTCGAAGGATTCCCTGTCGCCGCGCTCGACTTCTACGACGACCTCGAGGTCGACAACACCAAGTCCTTCTGGGAGGCCCACAAGTCGGTCTACGCCGAGTCCGTCAAGGCGCCGATGGTGGCGCTGACCGACGCGCTGGCGCAGGAGTTCGGCGAGGCGAAGGTGTTCCGCCCCTACCGCGACGTGCGCTTCGCGAAGGACAAGACGCCGTACAAGACGCACCAGGGGGCGTTCGTGGGCGTCGGCCCCGCGAGCGGGTGGTACGTCGAGGTGGCGGCGCCCGGCGTGCGCGTCGGCGGTGGCATCTACGAGGCCGGCGGCCCGCGCCTCGCCGCGATGCGCGAGGCGATGGCCGACGACAAGTCCGGCAAGCTGCTGCAGCGGATCCTGCGCGACCTCGAGCGCGGCGGCTTCGAGGTGACGGGGGAGCGGCTCAAGACGGTGCCGCGCGGCTACGACAAGGAGCACCCGCGCATCGAGCTGCTGAAGATGAAGACCGTGCTCGGCATGCGCTCCTACGGCTTCGAGCCGTTCGTGCACACGGCCGAGCTGCTCGACCGGGTGCGCGAGGACTGGCGCCGGCTGCGTCCGCTCGTCAGCTGGATCGCAGAGGCGACGACCGTCTAGGCCGACCGTCTGGGCCTCAGCCCACGCGCGCCAGGAACGTCTCGACGTTCGCCAGCAGGCGCTCGATCTGCTGCTCGGGGGTCAGCGACTCCGGCATCCGGCCCATCTCCGACTTCTTCTTGCCGCGCACGTACAGCGAGCACTGCAGGTCGGAGCAGATGTAGGTGCCGACGGAGTCGCCGTTCTGGCCGGCCTTCCCGGCGCGCGGCGCCACCATCAAGGTGACGCCGCCGGCGGCGTGTGGGGTGAGGCAGAGGGTGCACAGGTTCTTGCGCGGTACGCCGGCGCTGCCGTCCGGCGCCCGCAGCACGATCCCGTACGGCGCCCCGTCGCGCTCGGCGACCAGGTAGCCGCGGGCCCGCGACTGCGGGTCGCGCCAGCCGAGGAAGTCGAGGTGCTCCCACGGCTGGTCGGTCAGCGGGCGCGGGATGTTGAGGCGCTTCGCCTCGCCCTTGGAGCAGTTCACGAAGGACGCGCGGAGCTGTTGCTCGGTCAGGGGGCTCACGTCGATCCAGGCTACGGACCCCCGCCACCCATTTACGCGGTCGGTGACGCGGAGGTGAAGCTCGCCATCGTCCGCTCCGGCTCCCAGAACGCCTTCATCGACTTCACCCGGCCCTCGTCGTCGACGACGTAGACCATGATCAGGTCGGTCGTCGTGTGCGAGCCGTCGGCGAAGGACGTCTTGATCCGGCCGATGTTGGCGCAGGTGTTGCTGCCCGGGTTGGCGAAGGAGTCGGTGATGGTGAACTCGAAGGTGTCGATCGGGGCGATCGCCTTCTCCCAGAACGCCGAGATCCCCGCGTGGCCGTGGTGGCCGGCGCCCTCGGGGTCGAACATCGACGGGCCGACCGGGTCCTCGAGGACGGCGTCCTCGGCGTACACGGTGAGCCACTCGGCCAGGTCGCCCTTGGCCACCGCGGAGTAGGACCGCTGGGACGCCGTACGGGCGGGATGCGGGTCGTTGGGGGCGTTCCAGACGATGGCGTCGGAGGTGATCATGCGGGCAATCGTAGAGCCGATATAGAACACGTTCTACCCCTGGGCTCGACCGCTCCCGGCCACCGCCGGTTCACGGGCCGCTCATCGGGGCCTGCCACCGTGCGCGTCATGGCGAAGAAGCACAAGGCCTGGATCCACATCGGCATGCCCGGCGCCGGCGACGTGATCGAGCCCGCGCTGGCCCACCACCACGCGGCGCTCGTCGAGCTCGGCGTGGCGTCGGCGGCGCGGACGACGGCGGAGGGCTTCCGCGCGGCGGTCGAGATGACCCGCTCCCACAGGGACTGGGGACTCAAGCGCGGCGACGTCGAGGGCCAGTGGACGCGCCTGGTCCGACGGGCCGAGAAGGCCCGCGCCGACCTGGCGTTCAGCCAGTCCCTGCTCGCCGCCGCGACGCCCGAGCAGGTGGCCCTGCTCGTCGACGCGCTCGGCGGCTACCAGGTCCACGTGGTCGTCACGACCGGCCTCGACGACGAGTCCGGCGCGCTGGCGCGGTGGCAGGCGGCGGTCCGCAAGCCCGAGCGCCTGCACGTCATCGAGACCGACGGCAGGGAGCCCGCCGAGGTCTGGAAGGCGTTCGGCCGGGTCGTCGGTTTCGGTACGGCGTCGCTCCGCCTCGACGACGTCCCCCGTGCGACCGCGGCCTTCCAGTCCCTGCCGGACGCCCTGCGCGAGGTCGAGCGCCTGGCCCGCCGCAACGCCTCGCTCGAGGTGCGCCTCGAGGAGCTCGACCGCAAGCGCCGCCGACTCAAGCGCCGGCTCGGCCAGGTGGCCTGACCGAGCCGACGCCGCCGGCTGTGCTCAGCCGACGTTGATCGTCAGCGGCGTCGCCTCGGTGTTGGCGTAGCCGACCACCTCGGACACCGACACGGTCCAGGTCCCGCTCGCCTTCGGCAGCACGCGCAGGGTCCACGCCCCGGTCGCGCTCGTCGTCGCCGCCGCGACCACGGTGCTCGTCGACGATCCGGTCGCCTTGAACCGCACGGTCAGCCGCAGCGTGGGCGCGGGGCCGGTGCTGCCGCCGTACGTCCGGGTGGCGCTGCCGCTCAGCGTCACGGCTCCGCCGGGAGCGACCGTGCTCGCGGACGCCGTCGCGGTGACGGCCGTCGTCCAGGTGCCGGCGGTGACCGAGCCGACCGTGGCAGTGGCCGCGGGCTGTCCGGCGACCCCGGCGAAGGTCACCGACAGGACGCCGCTCACCTTGAGCGGCACCGCCGCCGTGAACCGGCCCTCGGCGTTGGTGGTGCCCGCGCCGACGCGGACCGCCGCGCCGCCCGACGGGGTGACGTAGACGGTGACCGGCTTGCCGGCCAGGGAGGTCACGGTGCCGCCCGCGTCGCGCTGGAGCCGACCGGTGACCGACACGCTCTGGCCGTAGCCCACGTCGGACTTGTCGACGACGCCGCTGATCAGGGTGGCCGGCGTGCTCACCGCGATGGTGCCGGCGGTCGCCGTCGCCCCGTCGTACGCCGTCGTGGCCGTCAGCGCCACGCTGATCGTGCCCGACTCGGTCGGCTTCACGACGACGCTGAACCGCCCGTCGGCGCCGGTCTTCGCGGTGCCCAGCGGCAGGACCTTGCCCGCCCCCGTCGTCAGTCGTACGGCGAGCGCCACGCCCGCCGCCGACGCCTCCGAGGAGCCGGCGGTCGCGGTGAGCCGGCCGGTCACGGTGACCGGGTCGCCGTAGTAGATCGCCGCGTCGTCGGCCGACGCGGTGAGCGCGGTCGTGCAGCGCGCGGGCGTCGCGACCAGCTGGGCGGTGCCGCCGGCGGCGTACACGGTCCCGGCCGCGGTCTTCGCCCGGTACGTCGTCGCGACGGTCGCGGTCTGGCTGAGGATCGCGGTGCCCTCGACCGTGGTGAGCGGGGAGCCGGCCGTGGCGGGCGCCGTCATCGCGGCGGTCTGCTTGGTCAGCGCGACGGCGAGGCCCTTGACCGGCTGGCCACTCGCGGTGTCGACGACCCGCGCGGTCAGCGGGAAGGCGGCACCGGTGCAGACACCGGTGGAGGTGCCCGCGGGGAACGCGACGGTGACCGGGCGCGCCGTACCGGTGGCGAAGGTGAGCGGGCTGGTGACCGCCTTGCTCGCGCCGGTCGAGTCGACGACGGTCGCGGTGACCGTGGTCGGGGTGGCCGTCGAGGCGTTGCAGGTCACCGAGGTCTGCAGCTCGGTCGGCGTGCTGAAGACGCAGTCGGCCCGCGCCGACTTCCACGTCACCGACGTCACCGTGCGCCCGGTCGGCAGCGTCGGTGCGATCGACGCCTGCGTCGCGAGCCCCGGTACGGCGGGGTTGTTGACCGCGATCGTCGCGCCGAGGACCGTCGGCGTGCCGGGGGCGCCGCCGCCCGACCCGTCGCCGCCGCCGATCAGGAAGCGCGAGTCCGCGGCGTTCCAGTGGGTGTCGAGCCAGCTGCCCGGGTCGGGGTAGGTCGAGAAGTAGTCGTCGTTGTTGCAGTCGTAGAGGTACTCGCGCTCGGCCGGGCAGACCTGCTTCATCGCGAAGCCGCCGCCGTCGGCGTAGCACATCGTGTCGGACTCGTCCCAGCAGTGACCGGCGCGGGTGCCGTGCGGGGCCGTGCTCATCACGCCGCCGAAGGTGTGCAGCAGCTCGTGCGCCTCGACGGAGTGCTGGGTCGCGCCGTCGCCGAAGCCCCAGCAGCCGGAGTCGATCCGCGCGTACTGGGCGTAGCGCCCGTTATTGGGGTTGCCCTGGCCGTCGGTGGCGTCGGGGTACATCGACGCGATGCCGCACAGCACGGTCGCGTCGGTCCACATCAGGTACTTGCGCGCCGGGTCGGTGTAGCCGAGCGCCTGCACCGCCGAGACGGTCGCGTTGAACGACGCCATCGAGCCGGCCGGGACGGTCACGTTGAGGACCTTGGCCACACAGGCGGCGCCGTCGGGCTCGGTGACATAGCGGACCCGCCGTACGCCGCCGGTGAGGGCGGCCGAGCGGTTGACGACGTCGTCGACGCCGGCGGCCCACAACCGGAAGCTGGGCAGCAGCGCGGCGTACCGGTTGGTCTTGCCGGCCTCCACGACGTACATCGCCTGGGTGCGGTAGCCCGTCGTCCCGTCACCCTCGCAGGTGACGGCCGGGCTGGCCGCGGCGGCCTGCGCCGACGCAGGGACGCCGAGATCCTCGGCCGCGTCGTACGCCCCGGCGGTGCCGCCGTCGCGGGTGCGCAGCTCGGCCGTGCTCACCGGCACGGTCGGGTCGACGCCCGGCGGCGGGTCGTCGGCGTGCTGGCACGCGCCCGGCAGCGACCACGCCAGCGCGTCGCCGCAGCGGGCGGGCTGGGGCGCGGCGGGGGAGAGGCTGAGGGCAGCGGGGACGACGAGCGCGATCCCGAGAAGGAACGACAGCAGGACACGACGCATGCCCGCCCGATCGGTGAAGCCCGATCAGTGCTGAGCCGTCGGCCGAGAAACGAGACGGGGTCCCAAACAGGTCTGGCCGCCCGCGGGTCCGGCGCTGCGCTCGCGCCAGAAGTGCTAGTGCGGCAGCGCGGCGAGAGGCAGGCTCGCGCCAGATTGCTAGTGGGGCGCCCAGGCGTCGTCGTCGGAGGTGCGGGAGGTGACCGCGTCGGGCAGCCGGCCGTCGGCGAGCTGCTGGATCGAGACGTCCTCGAAGACCTCGCGCAGGGCCCGACGGGCGGCGATCCAGACGTGCTGCAGGACCTCGGCCGCGTCGTTGTAGTTGACCGCCTCGGGCCGCAGCCCGTAGACCGACACCAGGGGGCCGTCGACCGCGCGGATCACGTCGGCGACCGACACCGAGTCGGCCTCCCGGGCCATCCGCCAGCCGCCGGACTGGCCGCGCTGGGACATCACGATGCCCGCGCGGCGCAGGTCGGCGAGGATCGCCTGGAGGAAGCCGTGGGGGATGTCCTGGAGGCGCCCGAGCTCCTCGGCGCTCACGGCCTTGCCGTCGGACCGGCCTGCCATGGCGATGAGTGCCCGGAGTGCGTAGTCGGACTTGGCGGAGACGCGCATGAGGCTAGTGTCTCAGATTGCTCGATCGAATCACTCGACCTAGGGGCGATGTTGCTCGGCGGACGCGCGGTGGTGCTCCGGGCGGGTGGGGTAGGTCACTTGTAACTCGGTGTCCGGTCATCCACCACGGTCGAGCGTGAGGTAACTCGGTGTCCGGTCATCCACCACGGTCGAGCGTCAGCTAGCACGGTGTCCGGTCATCTACCACGGTCGTTCGTCAACTAGCACCGCGTCCTGACCAGTCACAGCACCGCGGTGGATGTACGGACACCGAGTTACAAGCGAACTCGCACCCCAGGCGCCCGGACCCAGCCCCGCCCCGACCCCGGCGCCGCGCGCCCGCGCCGGGATGAGTGCAGGCACCCCGGCGCGGGCGGCGACAGGTCACGGCTCGATGAGGACGCTGAAGGTGATCGCGGCCGATCCGCTCGTGTTCGCGGTCGCCGTCAGCCCGCCCTGCGGCCCGGCGGCGACGGGGCCGTCGCTGTCGGCGAGGACGCCGGAGATCGCGCCCGACGGGCTGCCCGAGGCGGTCGTGCGCAGGACGGCGCCCGGCGGCAGCGTCCACGACGTCGTCCCGCTGCTCTTGTCGGCCCAGTAGCTCACCAGCCAGCCCTGCCCGTCCGGCGCGTTGACGGACGGCGTGACGTGGTCGGCGCCGCTGCTCGTCTGCACCTCGACCGAGCTGTCGGCGATCGGCACGCTCGGGTCGGTCCCGCGGTAGGCGACGACGCTGAGCACGCTCTTCGCGAAGGCACTCGAGGTGACGGTGACCGGGCTGCCGGCGTCGGTCGCCGTGGCGATCCGGCGGTACAGCCGGCCGACCGCCTTGGTGCCTGCGGCTGTGTTCTCGACCTCGGTCCAGCCCGCCGGCGCGGTGTACGTCGGCGTCGTGGTGTTGGCGACGAAGAACGCCAACAGCAGGTCGCCCTGTTGGACGCCCCCCGGGATGGCGGTGGTGTGCGACGTGCGGTTGCCCGCGGTCGACGCGGCGCCGACGACGCTGATGGTCGGTGCGGCGGTGGCGGGCCGGGCGGTCCGCGTCGTCGCGTCGGTGAGGCCGTCGTTGTCGGTGACGGTGAGTGACGCGGTGACCGCGCCCGCCGAGGCGTAGGTGTGGCTGACGGTCGCGCCGGAGGTGGTGTCGGTCGCGCCGTCGCCGAATGCCCAGGCGTAGCCGGTGATCGTGCCGTCGGTGTCGGTGGAGGCGGTCGCGTCGAAGCTGCAGGTGAGCTGCACGCAGCTGACCGTGAACGACGCCGTCGGCGGCACCTTGACCGGCGGCGGGATCGGCGGCCCCTGGTAGAGGAACATCGCCCGCGAGGACCAGCCGGAGCCGGACGGCGCGATCGTGGTCGCCGTTCCGGCGACGGCGCCGTTGCCGCCCCAGGTCGCGCGGCTCAACGACCCGTTGCTGCCGGCGAAGTAGAGGTTGCCGTTGGCGACGAACGCCCCGCGCATCGTGCTGTAGCTGACCCCGGTCACCGACGGCGTGGTGAAGAACTGCTGCCCGACCACGCCCGACTCGCCCTCGAACGCCCGCCGGAACAGCGTGGTCGAGCCGGACTCGGTGAAGTAGATCCAGCCGCGGTAGTAGAACAGGCTCGTCAGGGCGGGGATGTCGGTGTTGTGCCAGGCGTTCTCGGTGACGAGCTGGTCGGCGGTGTCGACCAGCGACGCCGGCCCGTAGGTGGTTCCGTCGAAGGTGCTCTTCGTCAGCGTCCGGTTGGAGTACGCCGTGTAGAGGTCGCCGTTGATCATGAACGCGCCGACCGCGGTGCCCCAGCCGGGGCCGTTCGGCGCATTGACGGGCGCGCCGGCCGTCGTCCCGTCGAAGCTCTGGCGCACCAGCTGGGATCCGCCGCTGACGACGCGGAAGACGTCACCCGGCAGCGAGGCGTCCTGACGCAGCGGCAGGGTCTTGCCCGAGGCGAGGGGCACGAACGCCACCTTGCGGTGCGTCTGGCCGGCGAAGGTGTCGGTGTCCGATCCCACGAAGAGCCCGTCCGGTGTGGCGACGAGCGCGCGGACGCCGGCGCCGAGGGTGCGGGTCGGGTTCCACTGGTAGGGCATGCCGTTGACGACGTCCAGCGCGGCGATGCCGGGCCGTGAGACCGCGCCGTCACCGGCCGCGTCGCCACGGGTCGGGTTGTTCTGCCAGCGCATGTGGCCTCCGGTGTAGACCACGTCGCTGGTGACCTCGACGGTCCACGTCGTGTCGCCGCCGGTGTACGCCGTCCAGGTCGGCCGCACGTTGAGGCCGCCGGCGTTCGTCTCGAACCGCGCGACCAGGTCGCACCCGCTGGTGCCCGCCATGCTGCCGCTGAAGCCGCCGTAGGCCCCGGTGGTGGAGACGATGAAGAAGGTGCCGTCGGGGGAGAACTCGACGTCGGTCATGTAGGTCTCGAAGGAGGAGCTGCAGGGCGTCTCGTACTGGGTCGTGTAGTAGTTCGAGAGGGTTGCCGCGGTGCCACCGGAGATGTCGAACACCGCGAACTGGTGGCGCTTCTGGCCGTCGACGGTGTCGAAGTTGCCGATCGCGACGAGCTTGCTGTCCGTCGGGTCGGTCGCGATCTTCTGCACGTTGGTGACGCCGCCGTTGTGGACGCCGGCGAGCACGCTGGCGTAGTACGGGTCGCGGGCGCCGGTGATCGCGTCGACCGTCGCCAGGCCACGGCTCGGGCGGCCCTGGACGTAGGTGAACTTGCCGGCCACCCACAGCCGGTTGCCGGTCACGGACATGTCGCGGACCTGGCCGTCGAACGTCCCGGGCTGGAAGGCAGCGACCCGGTTGCCGGTCGCCACGCTGGCCTCGTAGAGCCGGCTCGCCACGATGCTCACGCCGCCGGAGGTGGCGTGGTCGAAGGCGCCGCCGATGTAGACCGACTGGCCGTCGGCGGCGGGTTGGAGCGCGTAGACGAGGCCGTTGGGGTTGGGCGCGAAGGTCGTGCTGACCTGGCCGGTCGTGGCGTTGAACGCGAACAGGTTCGCGCGCGGGATGTCCACGCTGCTGCCGGCGTTGCGCACGCGGGTGAAGGTGCCTCCCACGATGATCGTGTTGCCGACGCGGGTCATCGCGTGCACGGCGCCGTCCATCACGTTGGGGGTGAAGGCGGCGGGCGCGGCACTGACGATGCGTCCGGTCTGAGGGTCGGCGTTGCCGGTGTCGGCGGCGCGGCTGGGAGCAGCGACCCCTGTCAGGAGGAAGGCCAGGACCAAGCTGCCCAGGGCCAGCAGCGAGGTCGACGTACGGCGTCCGGTCATCGTCCCATCTGAGCGGTTCGGACGCCCGAATGAATGACCCTTTTCGGTGATCTTCTCCCGGCCAGGCAACGGATGTGAGAGATCAGACCGACCCCCTTGCTTGCTCGGGGCTAGCACCCCCCGTATGATGAAGTTACTGGTGAGTAGCAGTCGCCACTTCAA
This sequence comes from Nocardioides ginsengisoli, assembly GCF_039537225.1. NCBI lineage: Bacteria > Bacillati > Actinomycetota > Actinomycetes > Propionibacteriales > Nocardioidaceae > Nocardioides > Nocardioides ginsengisoli. The sequence goes on along the minus strand of NZ_BAABAC010000040.1, from coordinate 168,900 downwards.
CTCTGAGAACCCCTAGAAATGGTGGGAACAGTGAGCCACTACAAGAGCAACCTGCGTGACATCGAGTTCAACCTCTTCGAGCTCTTCAACGTGCAGGAGTACCTCGGCACCGGCGTCTTCGAGGACATGGACGCCGACACCGCGCGCGAGATCCTCTCCGAGGTGGAGCGCGTGGCCCGGGAAGACCTGGCCGCCTCCTTCGTCGACTCCGACCGCAACCCCCCGGTCTTCGACCCCGCGACCAACAGCGCGCCCGTCCCGGCGTCCTTCAAGAAGTCCTACGACACCTGGATGGAGTCGGGCTTCTGGGCGCTCGGCCTGCCCGAGGAGATCGGCGGCACCACCGCCCCGCCGTCCCTCGTGTGGTCGACCGGCGAGATGGTGCTCGGCGCGCAGGCGCCGATCTGGATGTACTGCACCGGCCCGTCGATGGGCTCGGTCGTGTTCAAGAACTCCAACGGCGTCGAGCGCGACATCAAGATCGCCAAGCTCATGCTCGAGAAGCAGTGGGGCGCCACCATGGTCCTCACCGAGCCCGACGCGGGCTCCGACGTGGGCGCCGGCAAGACGTTCGCCACGCCCAACGACGACGGCACCTGGAACATCTCCGGCGTCAAGCGCTTCATCACCAGCGCCGAGTCGGACCTGCAGGAGAACATCATGCACCTCGTCCTCGCGCGCCCGAAGGGCGTCGAGGGCGTCGGCGGGCCCGGTACGAAGGGCCTCTCGCTCTTCCTCGTGCCGAAGTACCACTTCGACGTCGAGAGCGGCGAGCTGACCGGCGAGCGCAACGGCGTCTACGTCACCAACGTCGAGCACAAGATGGGCCTCAAGGTCTCCAACACCTGCGAGGTCACCTTCGGCGACGCGCAGGTCGGCGGCGGCGAGCCGGCCCGCGGCTGGCTGCTCGGCGAGGTCCACGACGGCATCCGCCAGATGTTCGACGTCATCGAGAACGCCCGCATGATGGTCGGCACCAAGGCCATCGCGACCCTGTCGACCGGCTACCTCAACGCGCTGGAGTACGCGAAGTCGCGCATCCAGGGCGCCGACCTCACCCAGTCGTCCGACAAGGCGGCCCCGCGGGTCACGATCACCCACCACCCCGACGTCCGTCGCTCGCTGATGACGCAGAAGTCCTTCGCCGAGGCGATGCGCTCGCTGGTCATCTACACCGCGACCTGGCAGGACAAGGTGTTCGTCACCAAGGCCGCCGGCGAGCGCGACGAGCTGGCCGAGGCCGTCAACGACCTGCTGCTCCCGATCGTCAAGGGCTACGGCTCGGAGCGCTCGTGGGTGCTGCTCGGCACCGAGTCCCTGCAGACCTTCGGTGGCTCGGGCTTCCTGCAGGAGTACCCGATCGAGCAGTACGTCCGCGACGCGAAGATCGACACCCTCTACGAGGGCACCACCGCGATCCAGGGCCAGGACTTCTTCTTCCGCAAGATCGTGAAGGACCAGGGCAGGGCGCTGGGCCACCTCGCGGGCGAGATCAAGGCGTTCGTCGAGTCCGAGGCGGGCAACCCGCAGCTGAAGAACGAGCGCGACCTGCTCGCCCACGGTCTCGCCGACGCCGAGGCCATGGTCAGCGCGATGATCAACGACCTCATGTCGGCGCAGGACGAGATCCGCAACATCTACAAGGTCGGCCTCAACACCACCCGCCTGCTGATGGCGCTCGGTGACGTCGTCTGCGCCTGGCTGCTGCTCCGCGGCGCCGAGGTCGCGCTCGACCGGCTGGCTGGCGACGCGGGCGCCGACAAGGCCTACTACGAGGGCAAGGTCGCTGCGGCCCAGTGGTTCGCGCAGACCAACCTGCCGCGTCTCGCCGCCGAGCTGAAGATCGCCCAGGGCGCCAACCTGGACGTGATGGAGCTCGACGAGGCCGCGTTCTAGCTCGATCGCTGCCGATCCACGCCGCTCCCTCTGAATCATGCGACGGCCGTCCCGGGAAACCGGGGCGGCCGTCGTCGTTCGTCCCCTAGCCTTCGCTGGTGCTTCGCCTCGCCTGTGCCGCCGTGCTCCTGCTCGCGACCTTCCTCGTCGCGCCCGCTGCGGCCTTCGCGGAGACCTATCCGGAGCCGGTACTGGTGGGCGACGTCGGCGACCCGAGCGTGGTCGCGGACGGACGACGACTGGTCGTCGTCGCCACCGGCGCGCAGGTCGACCGGGCGGTCAAGGAGCCCGGTCGGGACTGGCGGTGGACCGAGCCGGTGCTCGCCTCGCGTCCGGACTGGGCGCGCAAGGGCGCGATCTGGGCAGCCGATCTGACCCGCGTCGGCAACCGGTGGCTGCTTTACTTCGCCGTTCCGGTGCGGGGTCTGGGCCGTGAGGGCCGGTGCATCGGCGTCGCCGTCGCACGCGGTCCGCTGAAGACCTTCCGCCCGGTGGGGACACGGCCGCTGGTGTGCCCGGCGCGGGCGAAGGTCCCGGCGGCGGCCGACCCGGTCGTCGTACCGGACCTGCCGAGCAAGGGCGTGATCGACCCGTCGGCCTACGAGGAGGGCGGCCGGCGCTACCTGCTCTACAAGACCGACAGGAAGCCGTCGTCGCTGCGGCTGCTGCCGTTGACGGCGAGCGGCCGCAACGCCGCGGGCGCGAGCGTCGAGCTGGTGCGGTCGGACGGGGTGATCGAGAACCCTGTCCTGCTGCGCAATGCCGCCGGCTACTACCTGTTCGCGTCGGAGGGCGACTTCGCGCGCTGCACCTATCGCCAGACCTGGCGCCGATCGGCGTCGCTGACCGCGTGGGCGGACGCCGTACCGGCGGTGTTGCTCGACCGGACGACGACCGGCGGGCTCTGCGGTCCCGGCGGTGGCGACGTGCTGGTGCGGCAGGGGCGGACGACGCTGTACTTCCACGGCTGGGTGCGGCTGCACTCCACGAAGCCCAAGGGTGCGAGCTTCTGGGGCTGGAACGGCGGCGAGCGTGAGGCCCGGCGCGCGATGTACGCCGCCCGGCTGGCGTTCCCGGGCGGTGTGCCGACGGTGGTTCGCTATCTGCCGGCGGGGTAGGAGGGTCGCGTGACGCAGCAGCCCTCGACGAGCACGGGCCGGACGATCGGGCTGATCGTCGGCATCGTGCTGCTGGTGATCGTCCTGTTCTGCAGCGGGATCGTGGCGCTCTTCGTCTGGTTCCTGACGAACGTGAAGCACGCGGTGTCCGACTTCGACCCTCACCGCGAGGGCGGCCGCGACAACCCGATCACCGTCGCGGTCGGGCAGGCCTTCGACATCGACGGCATCGACTATGCCGCCGGCTGGACCTACGGCGACGGCACGATCGCCGGGCTGAAGGGCAGCAACCGTCGCGACGACGGCCGCAGCAGGTCGGTGTTCCTGACGTTCACCTTCGTGACCGCCGACCGCGTCGAGGTCGGGGAGGTCACCTGCAGCAGCAGCGGCTCGATCGCCCACGGCAACTCCGAAGAGCTCGACTGCCAGGGGAGCGGGAAGGTCTCGGCGACGTACGACCATGTCGACGTCTCAGCTTCCTACTGAGGCATGGGGCGCCCCACTAGCATCGGCGCCATGAGCGACCGCGAGCTGCTGGCCGGCTATGTCGACACCTGGTGGAGCGCGATCGGCGACCTCGCCGCGCTGCTCGACGAGCTCGAGCCCGACGACTGGGCGCGCACGACCGACCTCGCCGGCTGGGACGTCAAGGCCGTCGCGTCGCACATCGCGCACCTGGAGTCGATCCTCGCCGGCGGGCCCGACGAGACCGCCGAGATCGGCGAGCTGCCGCATGTGACCGGGCCGATGGGCCAGTTCACCGAGATCGGCGTGGTCACCCGGCGCGACGTCGCGCCGGGGGCGATCGTGGCCGAGATCCGGACGACCACCGAGCGCCGGCACGCCGCGTTGCAGGCATCGGCGCCGGACGACGGCGCCGCGCCCGCCGACGGCATCTTCGGGCTGATCGGCTGGAACACCCGCACCCTGCTGCGCAATCGGCCCCTCGACGTGTGGATGCACGAGCAGGACGTCCGGCGCGCGGTCGGCCGGCCCGGCGGCATGGACACGGCGGGTGCGCAGCACACGGCCGACTACCTGAGCGAGGGCTTCGGGTTCGTGGTCGGCAAGCGCGTCGCCCCGCCCGCCGGCACGACGGCCGTGCTCGACGTCGCCGGCAGCGTGCCGGTGGCCGTCGTCGTCGGCGTGGACGGCCGCGCGCAGCGGCTCGACGACGTGCCGTCGGCGCCCAGCGTGGCGCTGACGATGGACCGCGAGAGCTTCATCGTGCTGGCCGGGGGCCGGCGCGCCGCCGTGCCGGGCGCCGTCCGGATCTCGGGAGACCAGGAGCTCGGCGAGCGGATCGTCGCCCGGCTCGCCACCACGCCGTGAGGACCTCGATGACCTGGAATATCGCCGACCTGCACGACCAGACCGGCCGCACGGTCGTGGTCACCGGTCCCACGACCGGCGGGCTCGGGCACTACACCGCACTCGAGCTGGCGCGGCGGGGCGCGCGGGTGATCCTCGCGGGCCGCAACCCGGCGAAGGTGAAGGAGACAGTGGGCGCGATCCGCGGCGAGGTTCCGGACGCCGTACTGGAGGCGCTCCACCTGGACCTCGCCAGCCTGAGCTCGGTCCGCACCGCGGCGGCCGCGGTCGCGCAGGTCGGGCCGATCGACGTCCTCGTCAACAACGCGGGCGTGATGGCGCCGCCGTACTCGCGGACGGCGGACGGACTCGAGCTGCAGATGGCCACCAACCACTTCGGGCCGTTCCTGTTCACCGGGCTGCTGCTGCCGCAGCTGGTGCAGAGCGCCGACGGGCGCGTGGTGACCGTCGCGTCGCTGTTCCACAGCTTCGCCGGCAAGGCGCCGCTCGGCGACCCGCGCGAGCAGCGCGGCCGCTACCGCCGCTGGCGCGTCTACGGCCAGACCAAGCTCGCGAACCTCTACTTCACCACCGAGCTCGACCGCCGCCTGCGCGCCGCCGACCTCCCCGTCCGCGCCCTCGCCGCCCACCCCGGCTTCGCCGGCACCCACCTCGCCGCCAACGGCCAGTACGGCCGCTCGTCCGGCGGCATCGCCTCGATCCTCGACGCGGGCGTCCGCGCGGTCTCGCAGTCGGCCGCGGCCGGCGCCTGGCCGTCGCTGATGGCGGCGACGTCCGATCTCCCGGGCAACTCCTTCGTCGGGCCCAGCGGGCTGCGCCAGATGGCCGGGACGCCGCGGGTGGTCGGCCGGAGCCGGCTGGCGCGCGACGAGGGCGCGGCGCGGCGGCTGTGGGAGATCAGCGAGGAGACCGTGGATCTGCGGTACCCGTGACGTCGCGGCCTCACGCCGCGAGCGGCACCGAGCCCGGCATCACGGTCGGGGCGCACGAGCAGGTGTCGCTGCACGCGAGGTAGGTGTGGACCGCGTGGCCGCACGCCGGGCACGGCAGGTCGTGGCTGAGGTGTCGCTGGTCGGTCGGGGCGATGTCCCACATGGCCGTGTCTCCTTTGCTGGCGTGGTGTCTCTTCACTCTGACCACGAAGCAGGAGGCGCTGATACGACATCCGGCGGGGGACTTTTCGGATCTTCTTGGTTTCGGGGCTGGTCTGCCGTAGTCGTGTGCCTGAGAACGTCTCTGGGCGGGTTCTCGGGCACACGACTCCGGCAGAGCCGGGCCCACATGCGCGGACCCGCCGTGAGCACCGGGCTGCTCGCGGCGGGTCCTGGTCCGGGGAGTGGGTGGGGTCAGGCCATCTCGGGGACGTGCAGGTGGGCGTAGGCCAGCTCGAACTCGTGCACCTGGACGATCTCGCCGTTCGTGTCGCTCGCCGCGCGGGCGCGCATCTCGTCGGCCGCGGTACGGCTGGCGATCATGGTCTCGGTCGACTCCCATGCGGTGGTGGCACAGCCGAGGCCGGTCCAGCGGTTGATCAGCAGGCTGGCACTGCAGAAGCCGGACATGTCCTCGAGCTGGGGGAGCAGCGACATGCGGAAGCTGTCGACGAGGGCGTCGAGGTCGCCCTGCAGCCAGCTGACGCGGCAGCACTCGGCGTGGTGCATCCGGTGCATCATCGCGATCTCCCACTCGTCGACCTGCATCGAGGCGTGCAGCAGGTCGCGGCTGCGGTCGCGCATCGGGCGCAGCGTCTCCTCGCTGTTGTGCATGGCCTCCTCGGTCTCCCACGAGCTGGTGGCGATGCACATGCCGGTGTCGCGGTCGACGAGGAAGGAGACGCCGAGGCAGCCCTCGGACTTCTGCAGCATCGGCGCAGCCTCGCCGATGATGAACTTGATGCCCGCGTCGACGGTGTCGGGCTTGCCGTGGAACGTGCTGGAGCGTGCGAACACGGCCCACTCCTCTCTGGGGCGGGGCAGTGCCCGACCGGCACTGCCGGTTAGTCCCTGCCTACTCCTCCCGGGGCGCGGGCGCCATACCCAGTGTCGGCGGAGTCGGTCAACGACCCCGCGGGCCGTAGACCGCCTCGGCCTTCTTGAACGCCGCCTCGCGTGCGGCCTTCGTGTTGCGCGCGGCCAGCAGGAACGCCTGCTCGACCCGCTCCCGTGCGAAGGTACGGCGGGGCGACGCCGTCCACGTGTCGTTGAACAGCCGCTTGGCCGCGGCCAGGGCGTCGGGCGACTTCTGGGCGAGCTCCTCGGCGAGGCGGAGGGCGCCAGCGAGCGGGTCGTTGTCGAGGCGGGTGACCAGGCCGAGCTCCTGGGCGCGCGAGCCGTCGAAGACCTCGGCGGTCATGGTGAGCAGCTTGGCCTGGTCGATGCCGACGAGCTCCTTGAGCGCCTGGATGCCCGACATGTCGGGGATCAGGCCCCACTTGCCCTCGAGCACCGACCAGCGCGAGTCGGGAGTCGCGATCCGGAAGTCGGCGGCCAGCGCGATCTGCAGGCCGCCACCGAGGCAGTGGCCGTGGACGGCGGCGATGACCGGCACCGGGATCCGGCGGAAGGCCCACGGGGCCTCCTGGAAGGTGTTGGTGCCGCGCAGCGGCCGGGGGACGAATGCCTTCGCGACGCCGGCGGGATCGCGCAGCACCGACGCGAAGTCGAGGCCGGCGCAGAAGGCGTCACCCTCGCCGCTGACGATGACGGCGCGCAGGGTCTTGTCCTTGCGCAGCCGGGCGGCGGTCGCGACCAGGTCGTCGAGGATGTCGAGGGTCAGCGCGTTGAGCTTCTCCGGCCGGTCGAGCCGGACATGGGCGATGCCGTCGGAGATCGTGCAGGTCACGTGGCTCATGACGCCCATCCTACTCGCAAGTAACAATCAGTAGGCACCTCGGCCGCGCAGCACGGCCCCCACGGTCCGGACGACGATCCGCAGGTCCAGCAGCAGCGACCAGTCGTCGACGTACTCCTGGTCCAGCCGGACCGACTCCTCCCACGACAGGTCCGAGCGCCCCGACACCTGCCACAGCCCGGTGATGCCGGGGTGGACGACCAGCCGGTGCCGCACGTCGGGGTGATAGGCCTCGACCTCCGCCGGCAGCGCCGGCCGCGGGCCGACCAGCGACATCTGGCCGAGGACGACGTTGAACAGCTGCGGCAGCTCGTCCAATGACGTACGGCGCAGCCACCGCCCCACGCGCGTGACCCGCGGGTCGTCGTGGATCTTGAACAGCACTCCCGCTCCCTCGTCGGCCGCGGCCAAGGCGTGCCGGACCGCCTCGGCGTCGGTGGTCATGGTCCGCAGCTTCCACATGGTGAAGCGGGCGTCGTCCTTGCCGACGCGGGTCTGCCGGAAGAACGCCGGCCCCGGTGAGTCCAGCCGTACGGCGACGATCAGGCCCAGCAGCAGCGGCGACAGCACGATCAGTGCGATGAGCGCGAGGATCGGGTCGACCACCCGCTTCAGCCAGTGGGTGGGGCCGATCCGGCGCGGGGCGCCGACGTACAGCAGCGGGAGGTCGTCGCTGAGGTCGAGCCGGGTCCGGCTGGCGGGCGAGGTGTAGAGGCCGGTCCAGACGAAGACGTCGACCCCCGCCTCCTCCAGCTTCCACCTCAGTCGCAGCACGTCGGCCGGTGCGATGTTCGGGTCGGGGGCGACGATGACGGCGTCCGCCCCGCAGGTCCGGGCGAATGCGGCGCAGCTCTCCGTGCCCCGCGCGATCGAGATCTCCGGCCGATTGCACGGCCCGTCGTCCGCCACGCATGCGCCGAGAACGACGAACCGCCGCGGCTGCGCGCGCTCCAGGCGGTTGAGCAGTGCCGGCAGACTGGCGCTGCTGCCCACGACGACGACCCGGTGCGTCACGCCGACGACGGGGAACAGCCGGTGGTCGACGGCCGCGACACCCACCCGCACGCCGATGCCCAGGAGCGCGGTCATGGCGCACGCCGCCGTCACGCGGGCCGCGGAGATCGGATAGTCGATCATCTCGGCGATGAGCAGGGTGACGGTCGGCAGCACCAGGGCGACGAGCAGCAGCCGGCGCGCGCGCAGGCCGATGTCGCCGGGCAGGCGGTAGTCACCGGACAGCGCGACGGCGACCAGCCACAGCGGGATGTAGACGAGCACGGTCCGCTCGTGGGCGATGCCGCCCGGGAGCACCAGGGTGGCGGCGAGGAGGACCAGTCCGGCGGCCAACGCGTCGCCCAGTGCGCGCGCACGCCCGCCGTGTCCGGGGCGGCGCAGCGCGTGCCCGGCGTCGACGTCCTCCCGTGAGACCGTCGACGCTCGGAAGAGGGCATCGATGACGGTCATCGGTGGACGAGATCCTCGACCAGGGCCTCGAACCGTGCGAGCGTGGGGGAAGGACGGCTCTCCTGCGGCGGTGCATGGCCCACCAGGACGGCGAGCTCGAGACGGACCGCGAGCTCGTCGACGTCGTACGCCGTGACGATCATGCCGCTGCGCGCGAGGAAGCGCGCGAAGCGCTGCTGGTGGTCGTCGACGTGCTCGCCCAGCCGCGGGTCGCGCGGTACGACGATCGGCGTGTGGCCGCGGCTGCGCGCGTCCATGATCGTGCCGGGACCGCCGTGCGTGACGACGGCGCTGGCCCGGTCGAGCAGCTCGGCGATCGCCGACGGCCCCATCAGCGCGTCGCCCGTGAGCGAGCGCGGCAGCGGCGTGGCGCCGTGCTGCACGTGGAACCGGAAGCGTCCCTCCTGCTGCAGCTGCACCGCCCACGCCAGCAACCGCCCGAACCGGTGGTGATCGGTGCCGAGGAAGACCGCGACGAGCGGCGGGTCGACGCGCCTCACCAGAGCTCTCCCACCAGCACGGAGGAGCGGTAGAGCTGCTGCTGCTCGGGCCACTGCACGAGGAAGAGGTCCGTGGTCGGGCGGCACAGCCGTCCGGTCAGCGTGGGCGTCTCGATCCGGTCGTAGACCTCGAGATAGACCGACGACGTACGCCGCCGCTGCCGCAGCCAGAAGTACGGGACGGCCACGGCCGCGCCCGTCGTGACGATGAGGTCGGGCCGGTAGTCGTGCAGCACCGCACGAGCCTGGACCGAGTTGCGCAGCAGGTTCGGCAGGTTGCGGGTCGTCGGGTGGTGCGCCCAGGTGACCTCCTCGCCCTCGAGCTTGGCGATCGCGTCGGCGGTGTCGAAGGTGACCCAGTGCCGGTCGTGCTTCTCCCACCATGCGCGCAGGCACATGAGCTGCGCGAGATGCCCTCCGGAGGAGGAGACCAGCAGTAGTCGCATAGCGGGACTCCCGGGCGTAGGAGCGATGGATGCGCCCCTGACACTAGGGACAACGCACCTGCCCGACATGCCCCAAATGCGGCATACCTACGGGCTTCTCAGTCCTCCGGCGGACGCCAGCCGACCTTGTACGCCGCACCCACCGCGGCGATCTGGGAGTTCATGTCCAGCTTGGCCAGGATCGACTTCACCTGGGTCCGCACGGTGGCCTCGGAGACCACGCTGGAGCGGGCGATCTCCCGCACCTGGGCGCCTGTCATCAGCGCGCCGAGGACCTCCATCTCGCGCCGGGTCAGGCGTTCCAGGCGCGAGCGGATGTCACGGATCTCGTCGCGATCGTGCAGCGCCATCGCGATCAGCGTGGCGCGCTCCTCGGAGGTCATGAGGGGAAGTCCGTCGCGGACGCGCTTGACGGTGCTGATCACCTGGCTCAGTGGACAGGTCTTGAGCAGCACCGCCTTCGCGCCCTGGCGCAGGCATTCGCCCCACCGGGACTGGTCTCCGCTGCCGGTGATGACGATGACCGACGCCCCGGACGCGGTGAGCGGGGCGATCAGCCGGACGCCGTCGCCGACCCGCCCGAGGCTGAGGTCGAGCAGCACCATCCGCGGCGCGCTGCGCAGCGCGGAGGCGAGGATCGTCGCGAGCGACGTGTGCGGGTCGGTGAGGTCGATCCGACGTACGTGGTAGCCCTCGGCCTCGAGCGTGAGGGCCACCGACTCGGCGAAGAGGGCGTGGTCGTCGATGATCGTGATCCGCATCGGTCGCGTCGCGACAGTCATCGTCATCCCGCCAGTCCGCTCGTCTCGTTGGATGCCGCCACCAGGCGGGCGGTCGGTACGTCGGCCCGGGGGAGCGTCACGATGAAGCACGCGCCGGCGGGTCGGCTGGTGTCGACGTCCAGCGATCCGCCGAGCTCGAGCATCAGCCGATGGGCGCGCTGGAGCCCGATGCCCTGGCCGGTGGAGAACGCGCCGCGCGCGCCCCACTGGAAGAGCCGGTCCTGGATCTCGGGGTCGATGCCCGGCCCGCAGTCGGTCACGCGGACCTCGACGACGTCGTCGACGGCGCGTGAGGTGACGGCCGTGGCATGGCCGTGCGCGTGGCGGCGGGCGTTGTTGAGGAGCACGTTGAACACCTCGGCCAGCGGGTCGGCGCGTCCGACGACGTGGTGGTGCGCGGGCTGCCAGGTGACCCGGTGCCCGATCACGTCCTGCGACATCACGAGCGGCTCGACGATCTCGTCGAGGTCGAGAACGGAGAGCTCCTGCCCCTGCTCGGCGAGGCTGCGGCCGAGGCGGGCGGCCTCGGCGTCGACCATGTGCTGCAGCGCCGTACGGCGAGGCCCGGGCGGGACCTGGCCGCTGGTGAGCAGGTGGACGCCCGCGACGATGCCGGCCGTCGCGGCCCGCACCTCGTGCACCACCTCGCGGTCGTGCTGCACGGTCGCCTCGGCCTCGGCAGCGCGCTGCCGCAGCGTGGTCTCGCGCTCGGTGGTGGCCGAGAGGGTCTCCAGCAGCATCGGGATCACCGAGGTCGCGAGCAGTGCGCTGCACAGCACGACGCCGACGATCGACTCGACCGGCGGCGAGGTGGCGCCCCGGGCCGTGGCGTAGAGCCGGGCGACGAACAGGATCGCGATGCCGGCCGTCATCCGGACCGTCGCCCAGCGCGGCAGGGGGGAGCGGAGCAGCAGGTCGCAGCTGATCGCGACCAGGCCGACGATCGCGAGGATCACCAGCAGGTCCCCGGGATGGCGCAGCGTCAGGTACGGCGAGTGGTCGAGCGTCATCAGGACCAGCCGGACGGCGAGGACGGCCAGGCCCAGCAGGAAGCCCAGCAGCATCGGCTGCAGCCGGATCGGCCGGCGTCCGCGGACGCCGTGGTTGAGCAGCAGCAGGATCATCGACAGGCTGACCAGGTGCCCGGCTGTCAGCCGGTAGCTCTGGGCGCTGTGCGCCGGGTCGGCGATCGCGATCACCACCAGGGGGAGGTCCTGGACGGCGATCAGGGCCGCGACGGAGGAGAGCCGGGCGCGGGCCAGGCATCCGGTCAGGCGGGCGTCGAAGGAGAGCACCAGGGCGCTCGCGAGGAGCACCAGGTCCGCGAGGACCGCACACAGGTGGCCGGCAGAGTACAGCGGCCGTGCGGTCCGGTCCTCGAGGAACAGGACGCCGTACGGGAACAGCATCAAGGCGGCAAGGAGCAGCGCCCACCACAGGGGTGGAGCTCCTGTCGGCTTCTTCTCTTTGGGGCTAGGCCGTCGAGTGACCGCCCGAGAAGACACCTGAGTCAGGTGCCCGGACTGACGGCCCCCATCGTGCGGGCGCGTCATAGGAAGAAGTATCCGGCTGCTACCCCATTTTGGGCGCGGAAGATCAGAACGTACCCATTATTTGCCTCAGGATTTTGCCGAAGCTGGGGGACGCGGCGATGGAGGGAGCTGTGAAGCCTTCACCGATGATGCCACAGATGTGACTCATGGTGCCACTGTCACCGAACGTGTCGTGGAGGTCGCCGCTCCCCAGCCATCGGTGACCGTCAGCGTCACCACGTACGTGCCGCCCGCGGGGAAGGTGTGCGACGCCGCCGACGTCGTGGTCAGGGGAGTGCCGTCGCCCCAGTTCCACCTGTAGGTGATGGCGTCGCCGGTGTCGGGGTCGCTGGAGCCGACGGCGGAGAAGTTGCACGCCAGGCCGGCGCACGCGGGCGGGTTGAGCACCGCGGTCGGGGCGTGGTTGCCCGGTGGCGTGGTGATCGTGACGGTGCGCGTCGCCGTACCGATGTCGCCCCACTCGTCCTTGGCGGTCAGGACGACCGTGTAGGTGCCGGCCGCCGTGTAGGTGCGGGTCGGGACCGGGCCGGTGCCCGTGCCGTTGCCGAAGTTCCACGAGTAGGTCAGCGTGGCGGCGTTCTCGTCGGTCGAGCCGCGGGCGTCGAAGCTGCAGACGTTGTTGGTGCAGCTGACGGTGAAGCTCGCCACCGGCGGGTTGTTCGGCGGGTGCGTGACGGTCGCGTGCCGCACGTAGATCGCGCTCACGAAATTGTGCTGGTCGGTCGCGCGGACCTGCACCGTGTAGTCGCCGGCCGGGATGACGGGCGTGGTGTAGGAGAAGTTGGAGCCGGGCGTGCCGGGGCTGTTGAGGAAGGCGGTGCGCCAGCTCGGGGTGGTGCTGGTGAACGTGCCGGTCGAGCTCAGGTACTGACCGGCCGCGTTGACGATGCCGACCTCGACCTTCGCCATCGCCTGGTCGTCCTCGGCGCGGCCGCTGACGAAGATCTCGCCGTCGGGGAAGACGGTGCCCTCGGTCGGGCTGAGCAGCGACTCGTTGAGCACCGGCGGTTGGTCGCCCGGGTAGATCGGGTAGCGCGCGGTCGCGCCCGTCGTCGACGGATCCTGCTGCCCCGCGCTGTCGAAGGCGTACGCCGTCACGTTCCAGTCGCCCTGGCTCGGCAGCGCCACGTTCAGCGACCACGTGGTGCTCGTCGCCCCGGGGCTGGCCAGGGTGGCGTCGATGGTCGCGAAGGCCGCGGCCATGGTGCCGTTCGGCTGCAGGTAGCGGCTGGTGTCGGCGTCCCGGACCGCCACGGCCACCCGGCTGACGGCGTGGTCGTCGGTCGCCGTGCCGGTCAGGTTGAGCAGCAGCACCTGCTGCCCGTTGATCGTGCCGGTGACGTCGAGCAGTCCGTTGGGCGGGCTGTCGCCGGGGATCGCCGCATTGATGGTGAGCCGGCCCTGGTTGGTCGACGACGTGGTCAGCCCGATGTTGTCGGTCACCGACACCGTGAAGGTGTACTGGCCGGGGCTCAGGTTGAACGGCGTCGTGTAGCTCCAGTTGTAGCTCGGCTGGTTGAGGTTGACCGGCGAGATCCGGTAGGAGCCCGCGATCACGCCGGTGCCCCACGAGCCGTCGGACGCGAGCCGCTCACCCGTCGAGTTGTTGCGCAGCGTGATGGTCACCAGGTTCACCGCCTGGTCATCGTTGGCGGCGCCGGAGAACGTCAGCGGGCTGCCCGGAGTCACCGTGACCGGCTGGGCTGCCGTCGGCGGCACCATCGTGGCCGGCTGCGTGATCGACACCGTCGGCGCCTGGCCGTTGGCCGCGACCACCCAGCGGCGGTCGGAGGTGTCGAGCGACGACTGGCCGCTCGTGTCGGTCGACCGGGCCTGCGCCCACCACGTGTCCTCATAGGGCACGGTGATCTCGTAGGACCAGGTCGTGCTGGTCGCGCCGACGACGTCGGGCGTGACCCGGAAGGTGTTGTACGTCGCCGACACCGTGCCGTCCGCCTGCAGGTAGCGGTCCTGGCTGTCGCGCAACGTGAAGCTCACGCTGTTGACGCCGATGTCGTCGGCCGCGGTGCCGGTGATGGTGAACGTCAGCGAGCTCTGCGGGCTCGGCGGACCGGTGATGCTGGTCGTCGGCGTCGCGTCGCTGGTGCCGAAGGTCTCGTAGCGCTTCGACGCCTTGGTGTTGTCGCCGGTGCCGTTGCCGGCCACCGCGCGGGCGCGGACGAGCAGCTCGCGGTTGGCGGTCATCGTCACCGGGAGGGTCCAGGTGCGCGTCGTGCCGGTGCCGGAGTCGAGCGTGGCGTTGATGGTGTTGCTGGTCGTCGAGCCCCACGTGGTCAGGTCGTCGTTGAGATAGCGACCGGAGTTGCGGTCCATGATCTCGACCTCGACCCGGTTGATGCCGGAGGCCGCGGTCGCCGTACCGGTGATGTCGTAGGACTGGTTGATCGGCTCGATCCGGCCCTCGATCGGCGCGGTGATCGTGGTCTGCGTGCCGTTCTGCGCGGGCACGCTGTTGAAGTCGTAGAACGCGACGCGGCCGACGTTGTAGCCGCCCTTGGTGTTGCCGTCGCCGCCGTCGAAGAGGCCGCGCGGCGTCGCCTCGAGGTACTTGTCGCCCTCGTAGGAGTTGGACGTCGGGAACCACTCGAGCGCATGCCCGTCGACCGGGTCGAGCGAGGCGAGGTGGAAGCGCTTCACGACCGAGTCGCCGAGCGCGTACGCCGACAGGCCCTGGCCGGTGCCGTAGCCGACGTCGTCGAGCCCGGGCCACGGGATCGGCGCGGTCGCCGACTCCGACCACTGGAAGTGGCCGCCGACGTAGATGCCGACCTCGGTGATCGCCACCGAGTAGGTGGAGTCGAACTGGCGGGTGATCCAGACCGGCTGGGCGTTCGGGTCGTCGTTGAGGTTGAACCTGATGACGGTGTCGTTGATCGGCGGCCGGTCGCCGCCGGAGCCGCTGGTCACGACGAAGTAGGAGTCGTCGGGGGAGATGTCGCCGCCGTAGGCGCGCTGGATGCCGCCCACGAACTGCAGGTTGTCCTGCCACAGCATGGTCTTCCAGGGCGTCAGCTTGCCGGTGCGGGTGTCGATGATCGCGACGCCGTAGCGGTCCTGGCCGTTGACCTGACGGCCGGTGTGGACGACGAGCAGCCGGCCCTCGTCGTGCGTCAGCTTGAGCCGCTGCACGGCGAGGTCGCCGTTGGTGCCGATGCCGCCGGTGATGTTGTTGACGAAGTCGGTGCGGACCGCGCCGGTGACGCCGTCGACCGCGGCGAGCGCGCTGCGGGGCACGCCGTTGATCGTCGTGAACCGGCCGCCGGCGTACACGGTCGAGTTGGTCACCGCGAGTTCGTTGACCTTGCCGTTGGCGTTGGCGGTGAAGCCCGCGACGGGCGCACCGGTGGTGGGATCGATCCGGGCGATCGCCTTCTTGCTCACGCCGTTGACCGTGCCGAAGTTGCCCGAGATGTAGAGCTTGGTGCCGTCGGGCGTGGCCTCGACGGCGTCGACCTCGCCGTTGGTGAACGTCGGCCGGAAGCCGGTGTCGACCAGGCCGGTGCTCCAGTTGTAGGCGGCCAGGTAGGGCTGGCTGATGATCGCGCCGTTGTTGGGCTGGCGGATCGCGGTGAAGGTGCCGGCGACATAGACCCGGTTGCCGACGACCTCGATGTCCCAGATCTCGCCGTCGGTGATCGTCGGCTGGTCCGTCCGCGGCGTGTCCGGCACCAGCGTGGTGTGGCCGGGCTTCGGGTTCGGCGGTACGGTCGTCGCGCTGCTCGTCGCCTGGTCGGTGTGGCCGTTGCCGTCGCTGACGGTCAGGGTCACCGTGCGGGTCCCGGGCGTGGCGTAGGTGTGGGTCGGCGAGACGCCGGTGCCGGTCTGGCCGTCGCCGAACTGCCAGCTGTAGGTCAGCGCGTCCTTGTCCGGGTCGTAGGAGTGGCTCGCGTCGAACTCGCAGGTCGGGCCTGAGCA
Organism: Nocardioides ginsengisoli; assembly: GCF_039537225.1. Lineage (NCBI taxonomy): Bacteria > Bacillati > Actinomycetota > Actinomycetes > Propionibacteriales > Nocardioidaceae > Nocardioides > Nocardioides ginsengisoli. The sequence continues at coordinate 153,023 of NZ_BAABAC010000040.1, read as the reverse complement.
GCCGGTCGTGAACGCCGCGACGGGCGGCTCGTTGGTGCCGGTCGCGTCGGCGCCCGGGTCGAGCACGACGGAGAAGAGGGTGTCGCGGGAGACCGACGTGCTGGTGGTGGCGGTGCGGCCCGCGACCGGGCCGACCGGGACGACGCCGTTGGAGTCGCCCAGGATGCCGCTGATCTTGCCGCTGCCGGTGCCGGCCGCCTGGCTGCGCGAGGTGGTGCCGGCCGGGAGGGTCCAGACCGTGTCGGTCGACGACTTCTCCGTCCACATGCTCACCAGCCACGAGTTGGCAGCCGAGGCCGTCGTCGCCGGCGTGGTGTGGCTGGTGGCCGAGGCGTCCGCACCCCCCAGGGCGGACGCCCCGACCACCGCCGGTCCGGTGCTGCGGTAGGCCGCGACGGTCATCTCGGACTTCACGAACGCGCTGCCCGTCACCGTGACGGTGCTGCCGGCGTCGGCCACGGTCGCGGAGCGGGTCCAGACCAGGCCGCGGATGCCGTTGCCGTCACGCGACTTGAGCAGCGTCCAGCCGGGCAGCGGGTCGAGCGTCGTGGTCGTCGAGTTGGTGACGAGGAAGAGGAGGAGCCGGTCGAGAGGCTGCACGCTGGCGGGGATCGTCACCGAGTGGCCCTGCCGGTTGCCGGCCGTGCTGGCCGCGCCGACGAAGGAGATGTCGCCGGACGTGACCGTCGTGCTCGGGCTGACCGGGTGGCTGACGACGTCCTGGTGGCTGCCGTCGCTGACGGTCAGCGTCACCGTGCGGCTGCCCGCGCTCGCGTAGGTGTGGCTGGGCGTGCGGCCGGTGCCGGTCTGGCCGTCGCCGAACGCCCACGAGTAGGTGAGCGCGTCGCCGTCGGCGTCGCTCGACCCGGACGCGTCGAAGGCGCACGTCAGCCCGTTGCAGCTCGAGGTGAACGCCGCGACCGGCGGGGTGTCCGTCAGGTCGCCGGGGCTGATCACCACCGAGAACGTGGCCGAGCGGGAGATGGTGGTGCTGGTGGTGGCGGTCCGCGCGGCCGCCGTCCCGGTGGCGACGGGGCCGTTGGAGTCGCCCCACACGCTGCTGACCTTGCCGGTGCCGGTCGAGGCGGCGGTGGCGCGGCTCGTCGTACCGGCGGGGACGGTCCAGACCGTGTCGGTCGACGACTTCTCCGACCACACCCCGACCAGCCAGGAGCCCGCGTCGGCCACCGGGATCGCGGGCGCGACCGCGCTGGTGCCGGACGTGTCGGCGCCGCCCGCGATCGCCGTGACGCTCGGGGCAGGGCCGGTGCTGCGGTAGACGCCCACCGTCATCGCGTCCTTGGCGGCCGCGCTGGTGGTCACCGTGACATTGGCGTTGACGTCGGCCGCCGTCGCGATCCTGCTCCACAGGCGGCTGCGGACGGCGTTGCCGTCGCGGCTCGCGACGAGCGTCCACCCGGTCAGGTCGGCGATCGTGCTCGTCGTCGAGTTGGTCGTGAGCTCCAGCAGCAGGACGTCACCGGCCTGCGCCGTACTGGGGATCCGGACGACGTGCGCCGTCCGGTTGCCCGACGAGCTCGCCGCGGCGACGTACGAGACGCTCGCCGGCGCGGCATCGGCTGGCGCGAGTGCGGGGAGGGAAACGACGGCGGCCGTGATGATGGGGATGACCGCTCGGGCGACGTGTCGCCACAGTCGACTGGGGACCGGGTGGCGCCGACTGATGGTGGTTGGACACATGGGCCTCTCCGATCCCCGCACTCGCAAGGCCCTCTCCGGTCTGGAGGGCCCTCGCATCCTGCTGCGCAGGGTCGGCAAGGTGCATGACCGATATTGGGCAGGATCCCGGATCACCGCTTGATTGCGGGGTTTCGGGGCTGGTCTCGCGGGGTCGGTCGGGCGGCCGCACTCCACCGACCCGGCACAAACTGGCTCGGAAAACGCGCTGATCCGGCACAAACTGGCTCGGAAAACGCGCTGACCCGGCGCAAACTTCTGCCGGGTCGATGGTCGCCGATCCCTCCCGCCCGCGGGCCGTCCCACAAATTGGGGGTATCCGCACACACCTCGTCGCAGCGACCTCGGACGCGCCCATGATGAATCGATCGCCGAGTGGACCGGCTCGGCCGACCGCCGGGTGCGGACCGACCTGGGGAGGTGGACGTGGAGCGACGCCGTGTCATCTCGCCGCGCGTCATCGCTGCTGCGCTGCTCGCAGCGGTGCTGGGCGCCGGCGCTGCGTGGGGGTGGGCCCAGCATCGCGACAGGCAGCACATCGCGACCGCGACGATCATGCTGCACCCGCTGGAGGGCAATGCCTACAGCCCCGGCGGGCGAGGAGACGACCTGCTCAACCTCGAGACGGAGGCGCAGGTCATGCGCTCCGACGCGGTGGCGCGGGCGGTGCTCGACCAGCTCAAGGAGCCCGGTACGCCGGAGCAGTTGCTCGCGCACGTGCAGGTGGCGGTACCGCCGAACACCCAGCTGCTGCAGATCACGACGACCGGTCCCGACGACGTCACGGCGGTCAAGCGGGCCTCGGCCTTCGCGGGCGTCTACCTCAAGTTCCGCCGCTCCCGCACCGACTCGGCCGTCTTCGACCAGACCTCCCGGCTCGAGGAGCTCGTCAAGCTCCGTGAGGGCGAACGCGACGCCGGCCTCAACCAGCTCAACAAGCTCGCGCCGGGCGCGCCCGACCGGACGCTCATCCAGCAGCAGGTGCAGGAGGTCGTCGTCCAGATCAGCTCGCTGCGCGCACAGATCGCCGCGGCGCAGGCCGTCGCGCTCGACCCCGGCCAGGTGGTGACTCCCGGACAGGTCGTGAGCGCGGGGCCGTGGGCCAACCCGACCAAGGTCAGCGGCATCGCCGGCCTGCTGGCGGCACTCCTCGTGCTCAGCCTCGCCGTCGTCCGCGCCACCCGCGCCGCACCCGACGTGGTACGGCGCCTCGAAGACCTCGCCGAGGTGGGCCCCACCCCCCTCGGCGAGCTCAGGTCCCCGGTCCGGGCCGACAGTGACGTGATCGCCCACGCGCGATCCGTGGTGCTCGCTGTCGGCTCGGACCGGCCCCTGGTCGTGGCCGTCGGGCCCGTGGCCGACGGGGCGTCGATCGCCTACCCGGCGCTCGTCGACTCCTTCGTCCGCGCGCGCTACGAGGTGGTCGCGGTCGACCTGACCCGCCACGCCGACCGTACGGCGGTGGCCGAGCTGGTCCTCCAGGACGCGGTGGTGTCCGACGTCCTCGTCGAGGACGGCCACTTCCGCAACCGGCTCAAGCCGCTCGAGTCGCAGGACGAGGTGTCCGACGACCTCGCCGACCTCGCCGCGTCGACCGAGATGCGGCACAGCCTGGCCGAGCTGGCCAAGCGGGCCGACCTGGTGCTGGTCCGCTCGCCGGGGTTCGGTACGACGGTCGGGCGGGCGGTCCTCGCCGCGTCCAGCGCCGTCGTGGTCGAGGCCCGGAGCGGAGCGACGACCGTGGCCGACCTGGCGGCCGTGATGGAGGAGGCGGAGCGCGTCCACACCGCCGTCGCCGGGCTGGTCCTGGTGCACGGGCGCGAGGGCGAGTCGTGACCGACGCCGACCGCGAGGCCCACCACCTGCGCGCGGTCGCGCGCGGGAGTGCGGCCACGCTGGTCGGCGCGATCATCAGCACCGTCGCGGGATTCGGCCTCGTCCTCGTGGTCACGCGGGGCGTCGACCCCGACACGGCCGGGCGCTTCTTCGCCGCCTCCGCGATCTTCCTCGTCGCCGAGGCGGCGGCCGGGCTCGGCACCGACACCGGCCTGGCGCGCTTCGTGCTGCGGACCGACGAGCCCGCCGTCGTACGACGTCTGGTGCGGATGGCCGCGGTTCCGGTGCTGCTCACCGCGTGCGGCCTGGCGCTCGTCCTCGGGCTCGGGTGGCCGGACACGCGCTGGCTGATCTGGGCTCTCCCGCTCGCCGCGACCGCCGACCTCTGCCTGGCGGCGCTGCGCGCGCATGCGATGTTCCGCGCGACCGTCCTCGTCGACCGGATCGTGCGGCCGGGCGTGCAGATCCTGCTGGTGCTGGCGGTCGTCGTCGCGCAGCTGCCGGGGGCGATGCTCGCGGTGGCGTGGGGAGCGGCGTACGCCCTGAGCGCGGCGCTCTCCGTCCGCTCGCTGCGCGGCATCCTCCGCGGCGTGGGCGAGCGGCCCGCGGGCGAGGAGGCGACGTCCTTCTCCCTGCGCGAGTACTGGGGCTTCACCTGGGCCCGCGCGGTCGCGCGGATCGCGCAGGTCGGCGTGCAGCGGCTCGACATCGTGATCGTCGCCTGGCTGCTGTCGCCCGGGCAGGCGGCCCTCTACACCGTCGCCACCCGCTTCGTCGTGTTCGGGCAGCTGGCCAACCAGGCGGTGTCGTCGGTGGTGCAGCCGCGGTTCACGATGATCCTCGCCGACGCGGGCGCCGCGTCCCCGGAGGCCAGGGCCGAGGGGAAGGCGCTGCTGAGCCGGGTCTTCTCGGTGACGACCTGCTGGAGCGTGCTGCTGGCGTGGCCGGTCTACCTCTGCGTCGCGGCGGCGCCAGCGGCCTACCTCGGCTGGTTCGGCGGCGCCTACACCGTCCACGAGGCCACGGTCGTCGCGCTGGTGATGGCGACCGGGATGCTCGTCGCGGTCGCGTCCGGCCCGGTCGACACGCTGCTGCTGATGACCGGCCGCAGCGCCCGCAGTCTCGGCAACACGCTGTCGGCGCTGGTCATCGACGTCGGCGGCTGCCTGCTGCTCGTGCCGCGGATGGGCATCGCGGGCGCCGCGCTCGCCTGGGCGGTCGCGGTGGTCCTGCGGTGCGCGCTCGCCGTCTACCAGGTCCGCGGGGACGTCGGGCTCTTGCCGGGTCTGCGCGGACTGCTGGTCGCGGCCGCCGTGCCGATCGTGTGCGTCGGCGTCCCGTTGACCGCGCTCGAGCTGCTCGTCGGCCTCTCGCCGCTGACCTGGCTGCTCGCGTCGATCGCCGCCGGCGCGGCGTACGTCGCCGTGGTGTGGCGACTCCGGGCCCGGCTCGCGGTCGACATGTTCGTCGCCGGACTGCGCCGCGGTCGCCGCCGGGCGCTGGTGACGGCATGATCCGCTCACTCGTGGGGCGGGTCCGCCGCCGGCTCCCCGCACCCGCCGTCCGCGCGGCACGGGCCGGGCTGCTCGGTTGGGGCTGGCTCACCGCCGACCTGCGCGAGCCGCCGGGCGTGATCGTCGTCGGCGCCCAGCGTGCCGGCACCACGACCCTCTTCCGGCTGCTCAGCGAGCACCCTCAGCTGCGCCGGCCGACCGTCGACAAGGGCACCGGGTACTTCGACGACGGCTATGACCACGGCTCTCGCTGGTACCGCGCGCACTTCCCGCTGCGTCGGCCGGGTCGGTGGCGCCGGACCGGCTTCGAGTGCAGCGGCTACTACCTCTTCCACCCGCTCGCCGCCGAGCGGATCGCGCGCGACCTGCCCGGCTGCCAGGTGGTGGCGATGGTCCGCGACCCCGTGGCCCGCGCCCACTCGGCGCACCGGCACGAGCTGGCCCGCGGCTTCGAGACGCTGCCGTTCGCCGAGGCGGTCGAGCGCGAGCAGGAACGGACCGCCGGCCACGCCGAGCTCCTCGCCGCCGAACCCGGCCGGGTCAGCTTCGAGCACCGGCACCACGCCTACCTCCAACGCGGTGAGTACGACGTCCAGGTGGCCCGCTTCATCGAGGCGCTCGGCCCCGACCGGGTGCACGTGGTCGACGCCGACGAGCTGTTCGCCGACCCGGTCCCCGTCTACGTCGACCTGCAGCGCCGGCTCGGCCTGCCGATCCACCGCCCCGACAGCGTCGGCCGCTGGAACGAGCGCCCCGGGGAGCCGCTCCCCGTTGACCTCGTCGACCGCCTGCGGCGGCACTTCGACGACCACGACGCTGCGCTCGCCGCGCTCATCGGCCGCGCTCCCAGCTGGCGAAAGGAATCACTGCGATGACCGACCTCCATGCCACCCGTGGACGCCACGCCGTGCTGTCGGCGCCGACCCGGCACCGGCTCGCGCGGGTCACCCGATGGCACCCCGGCACGCGCGAGGTCCGGCTCTCCCGGCTGCTGCTCGGCGGCCAGAACGGGATGACCGGGCAGCAGTTCGCGACCGCGATGGCCGACCCGCTGTGGCCCTCGCGGCGGGTGGTGGAGGGTCCGCACGCGGAGCTGCTGCGGCGCGGCCCGAGGCAGACCGACGAGCAGATCCTGCGGTCGTCGTACGGACGGATGGCGCGGACGACGGTCCGCGTCACCGGCCGCTACTTCGGCGCGACCGACGACGCGGGGGTCGTCGTCCAGGCCCGGCAGTTCCTGGCCCGCGCGTCGGGCGGCCTCAGCTCGGTGCCCACCGGAGACCTGCACTCGCCGCCGGGGCAGCCGGTGCTCGTCGTACCGATCGCCGACTCCGACTGCTACCAGGTCCTCGACGGGCACCACCGGATCGCGCTGGCCGCGGCGGCGGGGGAGAGCGGCATGCCCGTGCGGGTACGGCGCGGCCACGTCACCACCCCGCTGCAGGACCTGCTCGGCAAGATGTCGTGGATCAACGGCAACCGCGAGCTCTACCAGCCGGTGGACTCGCCCGAGCTGGAGGCGCTGTGGCCGATCGTGCGCTGCTGCGTCGACCGGCTCGAGGCGATGGAGGGCTTCCTGCGCAGCCGGGGGCTGCTCCACGGCAGCTATCTCGACGTCGCCAGCTGCTACGGCTGGTTCGTCGGCCAGATGGAGACACTCGGCATGAAGGCCGAGGGCATCGAGCGCGACCCGTTGGGCGCGACGCTCGGCCGGCTGATGTACGCCGTCGACCCCCACAGCATCCGGATCGGCGACGTCGTCGACGTGCTGCGCGGCACCACCGAGCAGTGGGACGTCGTGAGCTGCTTCAGCCTGCTGCACCACTTCGTGCTCGGCCGCGGCGCGTGCGACGAGATCGAGCTGGCCAAGCTGCTCGACAAGGCGACCCGCCGGGTGCTGTTCTTCGACACCGGTCAGGAGCACGAGCGCTGGTTCCAGAAGTCCCTGCGGGGCTGGAATCCCGAGCACATCCGGGAGTTCCTGCTCACCCACACGACCTTCGACGAGATCCTCGACCTCGGCCCCGACCGCGACGCCGTCGGCCCCTATGCCGAGAACTACGGCCGCCACCTCTTCGTCTGCGTGCGGGCGAGCGACCCGGAGCTCGACTGATGGGCACCGAGCTGCTCGACACGGCCGCCGAGCTGTGGCCCGGCGCGGACGTGGTGCCGGCCGGTACGGCGGGCGACGGCCGCCCGGTCCGTGCGCGCTATGCGGTGATCAGCCGCGGCGACACCCCGACCGTGCTGGTGCCGGTCGAGTCGTCGACGGCCGCCGGCGCCGCGCTGCGCCGGATCAGCACGGCGTCGTCGTGGTGGGACACCACCTCGCGGCTGGCCGCGGGAGCCGCGGTGCGGGCCGTGCCGGCGCTGCTGCGCACGCGGGTCGAGGTCCGCGGTGGGCACGACGGTCTGGCCGAGCACCTGTCCGCGGTGCTGGGGACGCCGGTGAGCTTCAGCATCAGCATCGGCACCGCCCGGGTGAACCGGAAGCCGGTGCTCCAGGTCTTCGACGAGCAGGGCCGCTGCCGCGCGTTCGCGAAGGTCGGCTGGTCGGAGAACACGTGCGCCGACGTGACCGCCGAGGGGCGGGCGCTGGCCGCCGTGACGGCGCACGACTACCAGCACGTCGTACCGCCTCCGCTGCTGGCGCGTACGTCGTGGGCGGGCCGCCCGGTCCTCGTCATCGGCCCCCTCGAGCCGTCGCCCTGGCGTCGCCACCGGCGGCTCTGGTCGCCGCCCGAGGAGGCGATGGCCGAGCTGTCGCAGCGGTTCTCCTCGCCCGACGGCAAGCTCGCCGACTCGGACTGGTGGCACCGCCAGTGGCAGGCGACCGGATCGCTCCCCGACCCGGTCGCGCGCGGCCGCTTCGGCCGCGCGATGGAGCAGGTCGCCGCGATCGCCGGGAAGCGGCCGCTCCAGTGGGGCGCCTGGCACGGCGACTGGACGCCGTGGAATATGGCGATCACCGGCGACAAGGTGCTGCTGTGGGACTGGGAGCGCTTCGAGACCGGCGTCCCGATGGGCCTCGACCCGCTCCACTACGTCGTGAATGCGCTCAACTCCGGAGCGCCGGCGTCGACCGAGGGCGTGGTCCGCGCGCTCCGGTTCGCGGCCTACCGCGACCGCAGCGTCGGCGGCGAGCCGCACGTGCTGAGCCTGCTCTACCTGGTCGCGATCCTGACCCGCTACCTCAAGCTCGTCGACGTCCCCGGCGGGGAGCACATCTCGCCGCGCGCGGTGCAGACCCTGATCGCACTCGAGCGCCTGACCCAGGTCTGAGAGGACCGGATCAGGCGCTCGGGTGGGGGTGACTCAGGCTGGATCAGCGATGAGTCAGGGGTGCATCAGGGGTGCATCAGGGGAGCATCAGGGGAGCATCGGCGAGCCCGCCAGCACCTTCGCGTAGGCGTTCTTCTTCGCGGTGGTGCCGAGCGTCCACGGCGCGACGCTGTTGAGCCCGCTGTCGAAGTAGCTGTAGGCGATGCCGCCGTACTGCTTCATCAGGTTGACGTCGTTGGCGATCTCGGTCGGACGGTCGACGATGCCCTTGTCGGTCACGCCGGTCTCGCCCAGGCCCCAGGCCACACCGACGCTCTTCGCCCAGGTCGAGATCTTCTGGTAGTAGGCGTTGAAGTCGGTCCACTTGGTGGTGGTGACACCGTTCTTGACCACGCCGTACTGCTGGTAGATGTCGAAGCCGGCGACGTCGATCTTGGTGTGCGGCCAGATGTTGGCGAGGCTGTACTGCGCGGCGCCGTAGAACTCGTGGTAGCCCATGAGGATCACGGTGTAGCCCACGTTCGGGGCGGTCGCGCGGACGATCGGAGCGAGGTGCTCCTGCATCCGGCGCCACTCCTGGATGTCACCGTCGCCCTCGGGCTCGTGGTGGAAGGCCAGCCAGACCGGGCCGTGCAGCGCGGAGAACTTCTGCGCGAGGTCCTTGACCCAGGCGTCGCCCTTGCCGTTGGCCATGTCGGTCCAGTTGTAGGGCAGCTTGAAGCTGATCCACGGCAGGCGGCCGGCGGCCAGGTCGGACGTCGCCATCTTCACGGCGCTCGCGACGCCGGTCGAGGTGTAGTACGTGCGGTGCACGGCGAGCTTGTGGCCGAGCTGCGACTCGAGCGTGGCCGGGTCGGTGTTGGAGCCGTGGGCCGCGCCGACGAAGGTGCCGCAGGACGGGATGCCGCGGGCGCTGACGGTGCAGCCGTTGCTCATCGTGCCGGCCGTGCCCGTGGGCGTGCTGACGGTGCCGCCGGTGGTGCCGGCGGAGCCGGAGACCGGGCTGCCGGCGACCGGCTTGCGGGCCGCGACGACGGACAGGTCGTCGACCAGGATCCGGTCGGTCGGCGTGATCTGCGGCGTCCGGAACCGGAGGGCCAGCGACGAGTCGCGCTTCGTGGTGGTGACGGCCAGCTTGACGCGGGTCCACGCGCCCGGCTTGGTCGCGACCTGGACGGTGCGGGTCTGCACGGCCTTCGCGGCGGCGACCTCACGAACGCGGAGGCCGACCTTGCGGGCGCCCTTGGTGCGCACCCAGGCGCTGACGACGTACTTGGTGCCGGCGGCGTGCGAGCCGGCGAAACGGTGCTTGCTCACGGTCGCGGCCGGGCCCTTGCCCGTGGACCGCAGGACCATGGCCCGGCTGTTGTTGCGGCCGAGGCCGGTGCGGGAGATCGACACCCGACTTCCCTTGACGGCGCTGAAGCCGTCGAGGTGCGACTCGAAGCTCCCGACGGGGAACGAGTCACTGGCTGGACGGCTCGACTGAGCCGGCGGCACGGCCGCGACGACTGCTACGAACAGTGCCGCGAGGACCGCTGCCACGAGGGTCCAACGTGTGTAGGTGATTGATTTCTCGGCGTACTGCAACGACGCCACCTCCCCGCATCCGGGGCCGTGGGGGAGCTCTCTCGCACGGCCCTCGTTCTCTCTTCTGGTCGGCACGATTGGAACCGGCTGAAGGGACCGAGGCAAATATGCTCCCCCAATTTAGGTATGAGTGTCATTCAGGTCTAGACGGCCTCGAGTGGCGCCCGGGGCGCGCTGGAACCGCCGACGGCGCGGATGCGCCTCGAACGCCGCCTGGGCGGTCTCTTTTTGGGGACGCCGAGGTGGGCTGCGCCACTTCACGGGCGTCCCGGACCGGTGTCAGATGCCGTGCCCGCGCCGGTGCGCGAGGTCCAGCAGCCGCTCCGCGCTCACCAGACGGAGCGCGACGGCGGCGGCCAGATAGGCCCGGGGCTCCCACGGGGAGGTCCGGGCGGTGCGGCCGGCCCAGCGCAGCGCCTCGGGGCGGCCGAGGGCGGCGAGAGCGAACGCCTTGCGCCCGAGCAGCCGCGCGAGCGCGCGGCGGTCGTCGCTGAAGTCGGGGTGCTTGGCCAGGCCGTAGTCGATGGCGGCGACGATGGTCGCCCACTGCCGCGAGAACTGCGAGCCGCCCCAGCGCACGCGCACCAGCGGCGCCTCGACCAGCCGGAAGCCGCCGGCGCCGGCGGCGCGGATCATCCAGTCGAAGTCCTCGCCGTAGCTGCCGGGGATGTCCTCGTCGACCAGCCCGATCCGATCGACCAGGTCGGCGCGGCGTACGAGCACGGTCGACGGGTGGGCGGCCATGGTCCGGTGGCGGACCAGGTGGCGCAGCTCGAGCTGGGCGGGCGTGGGCACGCGCGAGGTGGTGGTGCCGTCGTACGCGATCTGGATGCCGGTCACGCAGGTCGGCGCGGTCCCGGTCCGCAGCGCGCGCACCTGGCGCAGCAGCTTGCCGGGCAGCCACAGGTCGTCGTCGTCGCAGAACGCCACGAGCTCGGACGTGCCGGCGAGGATCCCGGTGTTGCGGGCGCCGGCGAGGCCCATCGTCCGCGTGTTGGGGACGACGTCGACCCGGCGCCGCGCGTCGGTCCGGGTCAGCGTCGGGTCGGGCTCCGACCGGTCGAAGACGACGATAACGCGGATCCGGCCGTCGTACTCCTGGGTGAGGACGGCGTCGATCGCCTCCCGCACCAGCACCGGCCGGTCGTGGGTCGCGATCACGACGTCGACGTCGGGCCACTCCTCGTTCATCGCCGTCACCTTCCTGCCGCCTCGGAGGCCTCGCTGACCTCGGGGGGGCCGGAGCCCTCGGCCGGCACGGGCATGCCGGCGATCCGCCACATCCGCCGCAGGTTGACGACCGTCGCGACGACGTAGAACGCCAGCCCCACGACGAGGCCGACGGCCGCGGGCCGGGGACCGGCCAGCGGGAGCAGTCCGAGCACGAGCGTCTCCGCCTCGACCGCCCACGGCACCGGGCTCATGCCCAGTCGCCGGCACAGGCGCAGCCACGGGCCGATCAGGGCCACGTCGTCGCGCAGGTAGAGGCGCGAGCCGCCGGAGCCGAACCCGGCCTCCGCGGCGAGGTGCTTGCGGTGCGCGAGCGTCCAGCCGTACGTCGCCAGCGTGGCCAGCAGCGCCACCGCGACCGCCGGCGGCGTCCGGTCCTGGGCGACGAGCCAGCCGGCCAGCGCGGCGTACCCGGCGGAGACGCACAGGACGTCGGTCGCGACGTCCAGCAGCGCGCCCCGGCGCGAGCTCGAGCCCTGGAGCCGCGCGACCTTGCCGTCGACGCAGTCCAGGAAGAACCGGAGCAGGAAGAGTACGCCGCCGATCCGCAGCCGCCCGGTGGCGAGGCAGACCGCGGCAGCGATGCCGAGCAAGCCGGATGCCAGCGTCACCCGGTCGGGCGTGACGGCGGGCCGGCGCGCCAGCCAAGCCGACAGCGGATCGGCCAGCGGGTCGATGACCAGCCGGGTCCAGACGTCGCGGGGTCGGTCTGTCATCGCTTGTCCCGCTTCGGCAGCCGTACGCCGACCAGCGCGCCGAGACCACCGAGGGCGAGACCGCTCATCAGCGGCACGCTGTGGTCGGCGCCGACCCGCTCGACCGAGCTCAGCCGGATCACGCTGCCCGCGTCCGGGCGGTGCGTGGCGAGGTTGTCGAGGGCGGCGCGCAGGTAGGTCCGCGTGGCCGCCCAGGCCGGGTCGTTCGGGTCGATCGAGAGCAGCCGCTCGTCGAGGCGACCGATCAGGGTCAGTCGGCGGTCCTCGAGATAGGAGCGGCGCTCGTTCAGGTACTCATCGGCGACGGCCCGGGCCGTCAGGACCGGGTCGTGCTGGAGGGACGTCGTGACCGTCACCTCGAGCACCGTCGACAGCGGCGGCGCGGAGATGGAGATGTCGGAGCGCAGCTCGGACGCGCTCATCCCCACCCGCTGCCCGGCCCGGCTCAGCGCCGACTCCGAGCGCAGCAGCGCGGCCTCGGTGTCGACGGTGGCCGGCGGGGGCTGCTTCACGACGGTGCTGCTCTCGCGGGCGAACTGGTGGGCGACCTCGCCGACGTCCAGATAGGTCGGGGACGGCGTCAGCGCCACGGTCACGGTGCTCGACTGCCGCGGCGCCTCGCCCGTGGTGATCGCGGCGCCGACGAGGGCGCCGACCATGCCGACGGCCGCGACGACCGTGACCGCCTTGCGGCCCGGCAGGTTCAGCGTGTTGCCGGTGCGCTCCTCGCGCCAGGCGAGCCCGACCGCGATCATCACCACCATCATCGGCAGGCCGAGGGTGTCGTACACCGTCAGCTGGAACAGGAACACCGCGACGACGAAGGTCGCCACGGTCTGGTTGAGCGTGCGACATCGCCAGGTACGCCGCAGGGACAGCACGAAGAAGGTGAGGAAGAAGAGGGTCCCGATCCAGCCCTGGGAGAAGAGGACGAGCCAGAGCTGGCCCTGGGTCCCCAGCGGCGGCACCCCGCACGCCGGGCAGGCGGGTGTCGCGCCGCCGGCGATCGAGGTGAACGTGCCGGCGACATTGCGCGTGCTGCCGAAGCCGACGACGGGCGATCCCGCGGTCATCGAGTCGACGGTCGCGACCAGCAGCTGCGAGCGCCGCTCGTTGCTGTGCGGGTGGTTGAGCCGCTCCTGGATCGTCGTGGCCAGCGGGGTCGCGGTCAGGACCACCCCGGCGATCACGACCATCACCACCAGCCCGGCGAGGGCGGTGTGGTTGCGGCGGCTCGCGGCGAGGATCAGCATCCCGACGCAACAGCCGCCGACGGCGATCCACAGGCCGCGGTTGAGGCTCCATACGATCGGGACGAGCGCGACGACCAGCACGACCGGCGCCAGCGCGCGCCACTTCGAGCGCATCGTCGTGATCGTCGCGACGAAGTAGACGAGGCCCAGCGACATCATGCTGCCCCACGTGTTGGTGAAGGCGAAGGGCGCCTTGGGCCGCGGCTCCGAGTCGCCCAGCACCTTCTGCACGTCCGCTGCCTCCGCCGAGACGAGGGTGCTCACGAAGCCGTTGCTGCGCAGGCCGTGGGGGAGCACCTGCTGCGCCAGCGTGGTGATCGAGAAGTCCGGTGAGACCAGGCCGAGGATGCCGCCGGCGATGGTGACGACGAAGACCACGGCCATCATCCGGTGAACCACGTGGTCGGGCAGCTTGTCCTTGGGGGCGTTGCCGATCCAGACCAGGACGACCGAGCACGCGACGTACCAGAGGAAGCGGTAGCCGAAGACCATCAGCCGGCCCGCGCCGCCGTCGTCCACGGCGCCGGGCGCGGCGGCCCAGAGCGTCCCGAGGCCGATCAGCGCCCAGGCCAGGAAGAGCAGCCACCACCCGAACCCCCGGGGTACGACGACCCGCCGGCGTCGCCGCAGGTCGCGCACCAACGGCACCGCCATGGCCAGCGGAACCATCGACGCGACACCGAGCACCCACCACACGGGCAGGCCGGCGATGCCGACCACGAAGCAGTGCCTGGCGACACGCCCCGGCCGGTCCTCCGGACGCGTGGTGGAGGTCATGCCTGCAAGGGAACCCCGGGCCTCGTCGTCCGCGGCTCACCAATTTTGGGTGACTATCGGCGCATGGCGGCACGGGCCGTTCGGGGGTCCTAGTGTCGGCTGAATCCCCCGTATTTCCGGTGTTCTACGCCGTCGTGCCTGGTAGGAGGGAGGGCGCCAGATGACGAGGATCACGGCCTTCCTGGCCTGTCTCGCGGTCGGGGTCGCGGTGGCCGTCGTACCGGCGACGTCGTCGTCCGCGACGACCGAGCCCGGTGGCGGCCTGGTCAGTGAGACACCCGCCGCGATCACTCCGCACGTGCTCAACGGCGAGGTGCTGTCGATCGCGGCGATCGGCCGCACGATCGTGCTGGCCGGCACGTTCACGCGGGTGCGCGAGTACAACGGCACGACCACCCTGATCCGGCACCGGCTGCTGGCGTTCGACTCCGTGACCGGGCGGATCAGCACCACCTTCCACCCCGACCCCGACGACGCGGTCGCCGTCGTGATCCCCGGACCGGCGAACACCGTCTACGTCGGCGGCGACTTCAAGCACATCGGCCTCGTGAAGAGGCACCGGGTCGCCCGGCTCTCGCTCGCCACCGGCGCGGTGATCGCGCGGTTCAACGCGGGGGCGGTCAACGGGACGGTCCAGGACCTCCGGCTCTACAAGCGGCGGCTGTACGTCGCGGGCGCCTTCACCAAGGCCGGCGGCCGGAAGCAGGGGGTGCTCACCACCCTGCGTCCGGCGACGGGCAAGGCGCAGCGCTACCTGCAGCTGGCGTTTCGCGGGGTGCACCGCCGCGGGCTCGGCGTGCCGATGGTCGTCAAGATCGACATCGCTCCCCGCCAGCGGCGGCTGGTTGCCATCGGCAACTTCCGTCGCGTCGGGCACCGGCGGCACGAGCAGATCGTCATGCTGCGCCTGAACCGCCGCGGCGCGCGTCTCGATCCCTTCGACGCGCCGATGTACCGGGCGACCTGCTCGGGCAGCTTCTTCACCTACGTCCGCGCCCTCGACTTCTCCACCGACGGCGCCTACTTCGTCGTCGGCACCACGGGTGGTGTCACCGGACCGACCACGCCGTGTGACACGGTCGCGCGCTTCGAGACAGGGTCGCGCGGGGCGGTCTCGCCGTCCTGGATCGACCACACCGGCGGCGACACGATCCTCTCCGTCGAGGCGACGCCGTCGGCGGTGTACGTCGGCGGTCACCAGCGCTGGTTCAACAACCCGAACGGGCGCAACAACGCCGCCCCCGGCGCGGTCAGCCGGACCGGCATCGGCGCGTTGAGCCCGGTCAACGGCCTGCCCTTCTCGTGGGATCCCACGCACCAGCTGGGCGTCGGCATCTTCGACCTGCTGCTCACGCCGACCGGTCTGTGGGTCGGGTCCGACACCGACCAGATCGCGCACACCTACCACCCGCGCATCGGGCTGCTGCTGCCCAACGGCCTGCGCTACCCGGCCGTGTCGACGCCGGTGCTGCCCGCGCTGACCTATCTGTCGCTGGGCGACGACCTGAGGGCACGCCGCTTCGACGGGCGCACGGCCGGCCCGTCGACCGAGCTCGCCGCGCAGCCGGACCAGCCGACCTGGTCGCAGGTGACCGGGGCGTTCATGCTGGGCGGCTGGCTCTACGTGGGCGCGCGCGACGGGACGTTCACCCGTCGTACCTTCGACGGGACGACGTACGGCGCGCCGCAGGCGGTCGCGACCTCCGACCGGATCGTGCCGCTCGCGGACTGGCACCGCGACCTGAGCGTGCTGACCGGACTGTTCTACGACCGCGGCCGGATCTACTACACGCTGCCGGGCTCGCGGGCCCTCTACTACCGCTACTTCAACCCCGAGAGCGGCGTCGTCGGCGCGGTGCGGCTGATCGCCTCCGGGCCCGCCGGCGCCTTCGACCCGCGCCAGGTCCGCGGGATGTTCGTGGCCGGCAACGCCCTCTACTGGTCGACGGCCTCGGGGGCGCTCCACCGGATGGGCTGGGTGCAGACGGCGCAGGCGGCGCGCGCGGCCGGGGTGGCCGCGACCGTCGGCGGCCCGAACGTGGACGGCGTGGACTGGTCGACAGGGATCGTCTTCGTCGGGCAGGGAACGGCGTCAGGCCGGGGCGGCTGAGTCGTGGCGACGGGGGTCGTCCTCGATCGGTACGTCCGGCGGGGGGTCGTGCTGCTGACACTGGGTGCTCTGGGGGCATGCAGTGGCTGTGGTGCGGACCGCGGTGCGGCGCTCTCGGCTCCGCCGTCACCGCGTGTCGACGGAGACATGACGGGCCTGGACCTGGCGCTCGACTTCGACCAGGTCGTCGTCCCGGGGGATCCGGTGCCGGGCGCCGAGAACGACGGGAAGGCCTCGGTGCGGGTCGAGGTGGTGACCGCGGGCGGGGGCCGGCTGATCTGGGTCGAGGGCCTCGGGGGCGGCGCGGCGGTGCGGACGCCGCCGCACTCGCGGACCGGGCCGGTGCGTGCCGCCGTCATGGTCGTCTGGCCGGACATCGGCCAGCCGGATCTGCTCAGTCCCGGCACGCACGACCTGGACTTCGGCCTCGACTTCCGGGCCGACCCGCCGACCGCGGGCCGGCCCGGTGACGACGGCGACAACCTGATGCAGCGCGGCCGGTTCGACGGCAGCGCGCAGTACAAGCTGCAGGTCGATCACGGCATCCCGTCGTGTCGGCTGGTCGGATCGCGTGGGGAGGTGCTGGTGAAGGCAACGAAGCCGGTGACACCGGACCGCTGGTATCGCATCAGCTGCGTCCGCCGCGCGGGTGAGGTGCGGCTGCGGCTGGACGACCTGCAGGGCGGCGAGCCACCTCAGAGCTGGGTCGTCGCGCGCGACCCCGGCAACGTCGCATTCCACCGCGAGCCGGTCTCGATCGGCGCGAAGGTGGGCGTCAGCGGTCGGATCGACGCCCGGTCGGCCGACCAGTTCAGCGGAGAGTTCGACCGTGTCCACGTCGACGTCCGGTGACGAGCCGGTCCGGCGCATCGCGCTGGTCGCCGAGCGCCGCCTGGTCGGTCAGGCGATCTCCGCCGCCCTGCAGGGCCGCGGCCTCGCCCCGGTGCTCTTCGAATGGCCGGATCGCGGCGGACGCCCGTCGTTCCGCCAGGCCATCGCCCGCAGCGGCGCCTCGGTCGGCGTCATCCTCTGCGACCTCCGCACCCCCGACCTGCTGCACGACGTCGAGGTCCTCGTCAGCCGCGGCCCGATCCGCTGGCTGGTCCTGACCGACAGCGACTTCGGCCCCCGCTGGGGCACCGTCCTCGCCGCCGGTGCCGCCGGCGTCCTGCCCACCACGACCACCACGGCCGGTCTCGCCCAGGCCATCCGGGACACCCTCGCCGGCCGCTCCCCGACCCCCGACGTCCTGCGCGAGCGCGCCATCCGCGAGTGGGAGGGCGTCGCCGACGAGCAGCGCACCCTCGTGCGCCGGATGGAGCAGCTCACCCACCGCGAGTACGAGGTCCTCGGCTCGCTGTACGACGGCCAGTCGGTGCAGCGCATCGCCAGCGCCTCGGGCGTGGCCGAGGCGACGGTGCGGAGTCAGGTGAAGTCGCTGCGCCGCAAGCTGGGCGTGGACTCGCAACTGGCGGCGGTGGCGATGTACCGGCGGGCGTTGGAGGTGTTCCCGCGGTCGCGGGTGTGACGGGGCGGCCGACGTCGTCGGCCTGGCCCCGTCGTACCCGGCATTCCTGCTGCTTCTGGCGCCGGAACCCGACAGTTCCGCCGGGTGAGACCGCTGAGGCGAGGCTCAGGCGGCCTTGGCCATCTCCTTCTTGGCCGCCGCGCTCTCCAGCAGGCGCTGCATGACGCGACGCTTGCGCTTGTCGGCGGTGGTCATCGCGTAGAGCAGCTTGAGCTGCGAGGGCAGGTTCTTGGCGTTGGTGGTGGCCAGCCAGCCGTTGGGGAACGACAGCCGGACGACGCGGTGCCAGGCGCTCGCGACCTGCTGCGGGAGCGGGGCGGAATGGTAGTTGAGGCCGTACTTCTCGAAGATCGCGCGCACCTGCGGGGCGACCTCGGCGTAGCGGCTGCTCGGGAGGTCGGGGAAGAGGTGGTGCTCGATCTGGTGGGAGAGGTTGCCGGTCATGATGTGCATCAGCTTGGAGCCGGAGATGTTGGCGGAGCCGAGCATCTGGCGGAGGTACCACTCGCCGCGGGTCTCCTTCTCCGGGATCGACTTCAGCTCGAAGGTCTCGACGCCCTCGGGGAAGTGGCCGCACATGATCACCGAGTGCGACCAGATGTTGCGGATCACGTTGGCGGTGAAGTTGGCGGCGAGCGCGGGCAGGAAGGAGCCGGTCGGGGCGGCGAGCGCCGGGTTGATGACGTAGTCCTTGGTGGCCTGCTTGCGGATCTTCTTCAGCGTGTTCGTGAGGCTCCGCTTGAACTCCTCGCTGCGCTTCTCCTTGGGGGTGCGCAGGTTGCGGCCGAGCTCGAGGTCGTAGGCGGCGATGCCGTACTCGAAGAAGCAGGCGTTGATGAAGTTCCACAGCGGCTGCGCGAGGTAGAGCGGGTACCAGCGCTGCTCCTCGTCGACGCGCATGATGCCGTAGCCGAGGTCGTTGTCCTTGCCCACGATGTTGGTGTAGGTGTGGTGGACCTCGTTGTGCGAGTGCTTCCAGCCGTCGGCGGTCGACGCGTTGTCCCACTCCCAGGTGGTCGAGTGGATCTTCGGGTCACGCATCCAGTCCCACTGGCCGTGCATGACGTTGTGGCCGATCTCCATGTTCTCGAGGATCTTGGCGACCGCGAGGCCGGCGGTGCCGAGCAGCCAGGCCGGCGGGAACGCGCTGACCAGCAGGACGGCGCGCGAGCCGAGCTCGAGCTTGCGCTGGACGTCGACCATCGTGCGGATGTAGGCCGCGTCGGTCTCGCCGCGGGCGTCGAGGACCGACTGGCGGATCGCGTCGAGCTCGGCGCCGAGCGCCTCGATGTCGTCGGGGGAGAGGTGCGCGGTCGGGTTCTGGGCCTTGTTGGTGATCGTCGTCATCGCGGGGTCCTCAGCGTCTCTCGGGGTGGTCAGTGGTCGAAGGTGCAGTCGCCGGCGGCGGCGCTGATGCAGGTCTGGATCTTGACGCCGTCGGGGTGGGTCTCCCCGGGGACGGCGACGGTGAGCTCGCCGTTGCGCAGGTCGCGCACGGCGCCGGACTTCATGGGCAGGACGCAGCCCATGCAGATGCCCATCCGGCAGCCGCTCGGCATGAGGACGCCGGCCGACTCGGCGGCGTCGAGGATCGGGACGGAGCCGTCGGTCTCGACGCTCGCGGCGGAGCCGCCGGCGAAGGTGAGCGTGCCGCCCTCGGCGGCGACGTCGACGACGGTCGGGCGGAACCGCTCGGTGTGGAGGGTCAGCCGGCGCTCGCCGTAGTAGGCCTCGAGCGTGTCGAGGAGGCCCGCGGGGCCGCAGGCGTACGCCGTCCGCTCGGCCAGGTCGGGGACCTCGGCCTCGAGGTCGGCCATGGTGAGCAGGCCGTCGGTGTCGGTGTGCCGCTCGACGAGGCGGAGTCGGCCGGCGTCGGCGTGGGCGCGCAGCTCGGCGCCGAAGATGACCTCGTCGCGCTTCATCGCGGAGTGGACGAGGACGATGTCGTAGGCGGCGCGAGCCGCGGCCTCGTTGCGCGAGTAGAGGTTGCGCAGCATGCCGATGACCGGCGTGATGCCGGAGCCGGCGGTGATGAGCAGCAGCTTCTGGCGGCTGCCGGACTGCGGCGGGGTGAGGACGAAGTCGCCCTCGGCCTGCGCCAGCTGGAGCATCTGGCCCGGACGCGCGGTGCGCACCAGGTGCTGGGAGACCGCGCCGCCGGGGATCGCCTTGACGGTGATCGAGATCCGGCCGTCGCGGCGGGGGCCGTGGGTCAGCGAGTAGGTGCGCCACAGGCGGACGCCGTCGACGTCGACGCCCACGCGGACGTACTGGCCGGGGATGTGCCCGTTCCAGTCCTTGCCCGGCTTGAGCACGATCGTCGCCGCGTCGGCGGTCTCGGACTCGACGGCGACGATCCGGCCCTGGAGGCCGGCCTGGGCGCCGTTGCGCAGCGGGGCGAAGTGGTCGAGGAGGTCGTCGACGGACAGCGGGGTGACCGCCGCGTCGAGCAGGGAGCGCAGGCCGGTGCGGAGCCGGGTGGGGCGCACGGTGTCGGTCGTCGTACTCACACCTCTAGAGTCCCAGTCGATCGCGCTAAACTCATGTCCAGAGCCGGTGAATCTACTCGGTGGTTTTGTTCGCAAAAGACAAAGCGAGGCGAGATGTCCCGACGAGTGGTGCGCCGGCCACGGTCCGACGAGGCAGTCCTGCTGCCGCCCGAGACGGTGGCGGCCATCCGGGCCGAGCTGCCGGCCGTCGCCGACGACGTCGTCGACCAGATCATCCAGGAGGTCCCCGCCTACGAGGACGCCTTCGGCGGTCCCATGGGCGAGACCATTCGCGGCGCGGTCCAGGTCGCGCTCGGCGGCTTCCTGTCACTGATCAGCGACAAGCGCGGCCCGGACGCTCTCGCTCCGCGTTCCTCCGCCGTCGACGGCGCCTACCAGCTCGGCCGTGGCGAGGTCCGCAGCGGCCGGACGACCGACGCGCTGCTGTCGGCGTACCGGATCGGCGCGCGGGTCTCGTGGCAGCACCTGTCGGCCAAGGCGGTCGAGCAGGGCCTCTCGCCCGCCACGATGGCGTCCTTCGCCGAGCTGGTCTTCGCCTACATCGACGAGCTCTCGGCCGCGAGCGTCGCCGGGCACGGCGACGAGTCGGCGTCGGAGGGGCGGATCCGGCAGCGGATGACCGAGCGGCTCGCCCGCCACCTGCTCGCCGGCGCCCCCGAGGCGACCGTGCTCGCGTCGGCCGAGCGCGCCGAGTGGAGCGTCCCGACCACCCTGACCGCCGTCATCGTCCCCGAGTCGCAGGTCGGCGCGGTGCAGCCGTCGATGCGCCGCGGGACCCTCCAGGCCGCCGACCTCCCCGAGCTCGACGGCGCCGTGCTGCTGCTGGTCCCGGACGCCCACGACCGCCGTCGTACCGCGCTGCTGCGGGCAGTCCGCGGCCGCGACTGCCTGGTCGGCCCCGCGCGCGACTGGCTCGACGTGCGTGCGTCGTACGACCGGGCGTTGCGGGCGCGCGCCCTCGGCCTCGCCGGCGACACCGAGGCCCACCTCCCGCGCCTGGTCCTCACCGCCGACGCCACCGCCCTCGCCGACCTGCGCCGCCAGGTCCTCGCGCCGCTCGACGAGCTGCGCCCCGCGACCGCCGCCAAGCTCCGCGAGACCTTGCGGGCCTGGCTGCTGCACCAGGGACGGCGCGACGACGTCGCCTCCGCGCTGTTCGTGCACCCGCAGACGATCCGGTACCGGATGACCCAGCTGCGCGAGCTGTTCGGGGACCGGCTGGAGGACCCGGACGCGGTGCTGGCGCTGACCATCGCGCTGGCGGTGGAGGAGGGGTGATCGGGGCGTTCGGGGTTGCTACAGAGTGCAGTTATGTAGCATGTGGGCCATGGATGGCTTCGAGGTCGCGCTCGTCGTGGCGCTGCTCGTTTTCGCGGCGTGGTACGGCCGGCCGTCGCATCGATCGCTGTTCCGCGCGGGGCTGGGCTTCGCGTACCGCTACCGGCTGTTGATCGACGACGACTTCGCCGCGCTGGTCATGCGCGCCGAGCGGTGGGCGTGGCGCGCGCACGCGTTGGTGCTGGCCGTGGCCGCGGTGGTCTTCGCGATCGCCTTCCAGGCGCCGTACGACAACGTCATGGCGGTGCTCCCACCAGTGGGCGCGGCGGTGGTCGCCGCGCGGTTCGTGGTCGGGGTCGCGTGGGCCGGCAGAGAGTTCCCGGTGGCGCCGGGGCGCCCGAGCGTGGCGCGGGTGCGCGTGGTGCGGCCGAGCGACCTGGTGCATCCGGTGGCCTGGTGCTGCTTCGTCGTCTGGTTCGCCAGCGCCCTCGGCGCGATCGTCGTCGGCATCGACCGCCACCAGCCTGCGGCCGCCGTCACCGGTGCCACGGTGGCGCTGACGGTCGTGGCCGCGGTGGCGGTGATCATGGCCTGGTGCCGGCGACCCGAGCCGGCCGCGGATGCTGCCCATCTGTTCCTCCAGGACGCTTGGCGGGCCAGCCGCATCCAGCAGTCTCTCTTGGAGCTCGCTGTCGTCGGGTGGGTGCTTGCACAGGTCACCTACCACGGGTTGGGGCCGGAGTCGGGCGGATGGCAGTACCTCCCCCTGGCCTCCGGGTGGGCGCCGCTACTGGCGCTCGCCGTCGGCCGCGACCGGTTCCGCCGGCGGCTGTGGCCCGAGCTTCCGGCCACGCAGGTCGTGGTGGTCGGCGCGACCCCGTGATCACCGTCGACCCGGCGGGCGCGCTGCCGCCGTTCGAGCAGATCCGCTCGCAGCTCGCCGAGCAGATCGACGACGGGCGGCTGCGCGCCGGTGACCGGCTGCCGACCGTCCGCCGCCTCGCCCAGGACCTCGGCGTCGCGGCCAACACGGTCGCGCGCGCCTACCGCGAGCTCGAGTCCGCGGGGCTGATCGAGACGCGGGGGCGGGCGGGCAGCTTCGTGGCCGGGTCGGGGGTGGAGCGGGCGGCGCGCGAGGCCGCGATCGCGTACGTCGAGCGGGTGCGCGCGCTCGGCCTCGACGATCGGGCCTCGCTGCACCTCATCGAACGGTTGCTGGGGCCGGGGGCGCGGGCCACGCCGGAGTGACCGGCGGGAGCGTGGCGAGCGGGAAGATCGGCTTCGTGGCCGCCTGCCTCGCCGACCCGGCACAAACTGGCTCGCGAGATGCGTCGACCCGGCGGAAACTTCTGCCGGGTCGATGATCGTCCGCGCCCCACAAGCAGCCGGGCCGGCCACCCCGGAGGGTGACCGGCCCGAAGCCGCGAGCGAGCCGACTCAGACAGCCAGCGCCTGGATCGCCTCGTGGATGGCGAGCGTCCGCTCCGCCGACTCCACGTGCAGGTTCTCGACCATCTTGCCGTTGTAGGTGACCACGCCGGCGCCGCTCGATTTGCGTGCGTCGTCCCACGCCTGGATAAGGCCGCGGGCGTCCGCGACCGCCTGCTCGGACGGCGCGAAGGCGGTGTTCGCGCCCTCGACCTGGCCCGGGTGGATCAGCGTCTTGCCGTCGAAGCCCATCTGGCGGCCCTGCTCGCACTCGGCGAGGAAGCCGTCGATGTTCTTCACGTCGTTGTAGACGCCGTCGATGATCACGATGCCGGCGGCGCGAGCCGCGAGGAGGGCGAGGCCGAGGCCGGTGATGACGGGGCCGCGGCCGGGGACGTGCTCGGCGTACAGCTCCTTCACCAGGTCGTTGGTGCCCATCACGAAGCCGGAGAGGCGCTCCGACGCGGTGGCGATGGAGAGCGCGTTGAGCATGCCGATCGGGGTCTCGACCATCGCCCACAGCGTGGTCTTCTCCGGCGCGCCGGCCGCGGCGAGGGCGTCGACGAGCT
Organism: Nocardioides ginsengisoli; assembly: GCF_039537225.1. Classification (NCBI taxonomy): domain Bacteria; kingdom Bacillati; phylum Actinomycetota; class Actinomycetes; order Propionibacteriales; family Nocardioidaceae; genus Nocardioides; species Nocardioides ginsengisoli. Next base: position 129,704 of record NZ_BAABAC010000040.1, on the reverse strand, counting down.
GGCGGACCTCGTCGGCGGAGTTGACCTTGGGCACCAGGACGACGTCCGGCCCGGCGGCCGCGGCGGCCTTGATGTCGTCGTCGTGCCACTCGGTGCCGATGCCGTTGATCCGGATGATCAGGTGGCGGCTGCCGTACTCGCCCGACTGGACGGCGGCGGCTGCGGCGGCACGGGCGGCGACCTTGGCGTCGGGGGCGACGGCGTCCTCGAGGTCGAAGATGATCGCGTCGGCGGGCAGCGTCTTCGCCTTCTCCAGGGCCCGCTCGTTCGAGCTGGGCATGTAGAGGACGGAGCGCAGGGGCTTGAACGTGGTCGATTCTTGGCGGGACATGGGTCAGGCCTCCGGGGTCTCGATGGCGTCGTACGTGGCCTTGAGGACGGGGTCGATCGCGGCCAGCTCCTCGGCGAGCTCGACGAGCACGAGGCACTGCTTGAGGGAGGCGTCGTCCTCCATCTTGCCGTCGATCATCACCGCGCCGGTGCCGTCGCCCATGGCGGCGACCACGCGGCGGGCGTGGGCGATGTCCTCGACGCTGGGGGAGAAGACGCGGTTCGCGATCTCGATCTGGACCGGGTGCAGCGACCAGGCGCCGACGCAGCCGAGCAGGAAGGCGTTGCGGAACTGGTCCTCGCAGGCGACGGTGTCCTTGATGTCGCCGAACGGGCCCCAGTAGGGGTAGATGCCGTGGGTCGCGCAGGCGTCGACCATCTTCGCCATCGTGTAGTGCCACAGGTCCTGCTGGAACCGGAACCGGTCGGCGTCGTACCGGAAGCCGCCGTCGGCGTCGCGCGGGGCGTCCTCGCGCACCAGGTAGCCGGGGTGGCCGCCACCGACGCGGGTGGTCTTCATCTTGCGGTCGGCCGCCAGGTCGGCCGGGCCGAGGGAGAGACCCTGCATGCGCGGGGAGGCGCCGCAGATCTCCTCGACGTTGGCGACGCCACGGGCGGTCTCGAGGATCGCGTGGATCAGGATCGGCCGCTCCAGTCCGGCCTTCGCCTCGAGCTGGGCGAGGATCCGGTCGACGTAGTGGATGTCCTCGGCACCCTGCACCTTCGGGACCATGATCACGTCGAGCTTGTCGCCGATCGCCGGCACCAGCGTGGTGAGGTCGTCGAGCACCCAGGGGCTGTCGAGCGCGTTGATCCGGGTCCACAGCTGGGTGGGGCCGAAGTCGGTCGACTGCGCGATCCTCACCAGGCCCTCGCGCGCGGCGACCTTGTTGTCGGCCTTGATCGCGTCCTCGAGGTTGCCCAGCAGGACGTCGACGGTGCCGACCATGGCGGGGATCTTGGCCGCCATCTTCTCGTTGCTCGGGTCGAAGAAGTGGATCGCACGGCTCGGCCGGGCGGGGATCTCGCGCAGCGGAAGCGGGGCTCCGACGGCGAGCGGGCGGAAGAAGTCCTTGGCGCTCTTGTGACTCATGCCCGTCCTCGCTTCGCCCGGCGCGGGCATGAGTCACTGGTGACCCGGTTTTCGATGGTTCGCTCGCTTCGCTCACTCACGGCTCGACAACCTACCGGCGAGTCACCCCGCTCGGGTATGAGACATATCTCGCCTATCCGCGGCGCCGCCACCACCGGCGTCGGTGCGGCGCGGGCGCCGCGACCGATGCCGTACGACGGGCGGCCCGCCGCTCCCGCCACGCGTCCAGGGTCTCCTCGACATCGCGCGGCATGGTGATCAGGGGCGGGCCGTCGACCGGTGTGTACCGGGCGCGGATGACCCGGGCGTTGAAGTCCTCGACGAACGCCCGCGCCTCGCGCTCGGAGGCCAGTTCGTCGAGCGCGGCGTCGAGGGTGGCGTCGTCCTTGCGCAGCTGCAGCGCCGGCGGCAGGACGACGAGCCGCTCGCGTTCGACGAGCCGCTTCACCCACCAGTCCGGGTCGTGCTCCGCGCCGAGGTCGGCGATCGGCTTGCCCGCGCCGGGGAGGTGGTCGAACTCGCCGCGCTCCATCGCCCGCCGCACCTGCAGGTCGACCCACGTGTGCTGCTGCTCGATCCGGGCGCGCGCCGCCGTCTGGTCCCGGTCGGGATCGGGGGTCGGGCGCTCCTCCATGCACCCACTATGCCTCGCCCCTTGCAGCCCCGCCCGGTGCGGAGGATCGTGGAGGAATGCACGCGAAGGTAGGCGATCGCCTGGTCGTGGAGGCCCACACCGACTCGACGCACCGCCGCGAGGCGGAGGTCATCGAGGTCCGCGGCGAGGACGGCGGCCCGCCGTACCTGGTGCGCTGGGACGACGGCCACGAGTCGCTCGCCTTCCCCGGCGCCGACGCCCACGTGGTGCCGGCTCAGTCCTGACCCAGGTCGTCGCGCACGAAGTCGGCGACCAGCGGCGCGAGCGTGTCCGCGCTGGTGACCAGTCCGAGGTGCCCGTCGTCGTAGACGTGCAGTCGCGCGTCGGGGAGCAGCCGCGCCATGATCCGCGCGTTGACGAGCGGGATGATCGGGTCGTCCGCGCCGGCGAGGATCAGCGTCGGCTGCCGGATCAGGGGCAGCGCCGGCAGGCTCGACCAGCCCGCGCCGGCGAGCAGCTGCAGCAGGTAGCCGCGGCGCGAGCCGACCCGGGAGTGCGCGTGCATCAGCCGACGTACGTCGTCGGGCCGGTCGCGCATCTGCCCGCCGTAGAGCTCGGCTGCGACCTGGACGGCGTAGTCGGCGTCCCGGTAGCGCTGCGGCGTCACCATCTTGCGCAGCACGCTCGGGGGTGCGGGGACCATCAGCGACCCGGTCGCCGTGCTCACCAGCACCAGCCGGCGACAGCGGCGCGGCTGCTGGAAGGCGATCTGCTGGGCGAGCCCGCCGCCCCACGAGATGCCGAGGACGTCGTACCGGTCGAACCCGAGCGCCGTCATCATCCGCCCCACGCCGAGGGTCAGCAGCGCGAAGTTGTAGGGCAGCCTGGGATTGGGGGAACCGCCGACGCCGGGCACGTCGAAGCGCACGACCCCGATCCGGGGGTCGAGCGCGTCGACGAACGGCTGCAGCAGGTCGAGGCTGGCCCCGATGCCGTTGCACAGCAGCAGAGGCGGGCCGGGCTCGGTGCCGGGGCGGACCGCGGCCCGGATCTCGTGCCCGAGAACGGTCAGGTTGCGCAGCTCCAACGGATGCGACCTCACTTGTCGAAGACGTAGGTGCCGGGGGCCTCGGCGAGCGGCTGCAGCCGGGTCGAGCCGAGCTCCTTCGGCGCGGGGACCCGCTCGCCGCAGCGCTCCTCGAGCCAGCCGGAGACGTCGTTCCACCAGGTGCCCTGGTGCGTCTCGGCGCCCTTCAGCCAGGCCTTCGGGTCGGCGCCGTGCTCGTCGTTGGTGTGGAAGGTCGCCTTCGGGTTGCCGGGCGGGTTGACCAGGGCGGCGATGTGGCCGCTGGTCGAGAGCACGAACCGGGTCTCGCCGCCGAGCAGCTGCGTCGTCCGATAGCAGTTCTCCCAGGGCGTGATGTGGTCGGCGATGCCCGCCACGACATAGCTGTCGACGGTGACCGCGCCCAGGTCGATCGGGACGCCGAGCACGGTCAGCACGCCGGGCCGCGTCAGCTGGTTCTCCATCGCGAGGTCGACGAAGTCGGCGTGCAGCCCGGCCGACATCCGCGTGGTGTCGGCGTTCCAGAACAGGATGTCGAAGGCCGGCGGCTTCTTGCCGAGCAGGTAGTTGTTGACCCAGTAGTTCCAGATCAGGTCGCTCGGCCGCAGCCACGCGAACACCTCGGCCAGCGCGCGCCCGTCGAGGTAGCCCTTGCGGGCCGAGCGCGCCTTCGCCAGCGCCGCGAGCTTGGGGTCGCTGAGCGCGGAGACCGTGCCGGCGCCCGCGTTGTCGATCACGGTGACGGCGAGGACGAGCGCGGCGAGCCGGTCCTGCTGCCCGATCCCGGCGAGGTACGACGCCACGATGCTCGCCAGGATGCCGCCCGAGCAGATGCCGCCGAGCACGGTCCGCGCGCTGCCGGTGATCTCCTCGACCGCCTCCAGCGCGTCGAGGATCGCGCGGACGTAGGTCTCGAAGTCCCACGCGGCGTGGCGGGCGTCGGGATTGCGCCACGAGATGACGAACATCTGCCGGCCCTGCTGGACGCTGTGCTCGACCAGGCTGCGCCCCGGCGCCAGGTCGACGGCGTAGAACTTGTTGATCGTCGGCGGTACGACGAGCACCGGCACCTCGGTGACCTCGTCGCCCTGCGGCCGGTACTGGATGAGCTCGAGCACGTCAGTGCGGAACACCACGGCGCCCTCGGTGGCCGCGACGTTCTCGCCGAGCGTGAAGCCCGACGTGTCGACCATGTCGGGGATCCGCGGCGCCGACGCCAGGTCCTTCACCAGCTGCGCGCCGCCGCGGGCCAGGCTCAACCCGGCGGTGTCGATGACGGCCTTCGCCGACGCCGGGTTGACCAGCGGGACGTTGCTCGGCGACATCGCCTCGACCACGTTCTCCAGCAGGAAGCGGACCCGCTTGCGGTCGCGCGGGTCGAGGTCGGCGTCGTCGACCAGCTGGTCGATCGTCTGACCGCTCGCGAGGTAGAGCTGGACCAGGCGCCGCAGCAGCGGGTTCTCGGTCCACGCCGGGTCGGTGAACCGGCGGTCGCCGCGGCGGGGGGCGAGCTGGGAGGTCCCGACGGCGACCCGGGCGGCCTCGCCGGCGAGGGCGCCGAGCCGTCGTACGGTCGTGCGGGGGCTGCGGGCCAGCGACACCGCCCAGCGCGCGGTGGAGCTGTCCGGGACGAACCGGCGGACGGGGCCGAGGGCCGCGTCGACGAGCAGGACGTCGAGCGGGGCCGCGGTCTCGGCGAGCTGCGTGGCGGTCGAGGAGGTCATGCGACAAGCCTCCGCCGGTTCGGGGCCTGGCGCTTCGGCTGTGTGCACCGAGTTCGGGTGGGGATCGGTGTGCACGTGCACAACGGAGCCGCTCGCCCTACCTTGGCCCTGTGGCGCAGCGCACGCAGGAGGCCGATGTCGAGCCCGAGGTCCGCGATCTGAGTCGTCGGCTGCTGCCGGAGGTCGCCGAGCTCGGCGTCGCGATGGCGGAGCGGATCCGCGACGAGATCCCGGCGTACGCCGACGGGGAGCTGGTCGGCTTCGACGACGTCGTCGCCTCGTGCACGGCCAATGTCGACTACATCCTGCGGGTCCTCGCCGGCGACCCGGACGCGAGCCTCGACAGCCCGCGCGCGACCGGCATGGCCCGCGCCGAGCAGGGGATGCCGTACGCCGCCGTGCTCGCGGCCTTCCGCCTCGGCGGGCGGTTCATCTGGGAGGTGCTCGTCGCGCGCGCCGAGCCGGAGGTGCGCGACGTCCTGCTCCGCGCGGCCGCCGACGTGTGGGCGGTCAGCGACGACCTCGCCGCCTATGTCACCGAGTCCTACCGCGGCGCGCTCGCCGACAAGGCCCGCCGCGACGGCCAGATGCGCTCGGTTCTCGTCAGCACGCTCCTCGACGGCGACGACAACGGCACCAGCCAGCTCTGGGAGACCGCCGGGATCCTCGACCTCGGCCGCACCGGGCCGTTCGTCGTCGTCTCCGCCGAGTGCCCGACGCCCGGCGAGGAGGGCCTGCCGGACGTCGAGCGGGTGCTGCGCCGGACCAATGCCGCGTCCGCGTGGCGGCTCGACCACGACCACCAGGAGGGCGTCGTCGCGCTGCGCGTGGGCTTCGGCGCCGACCACCTGCTCGCCGTACTCGGCCCGCTGGCGCGGGCGCGGGTCGGCGTGAGCACGGTGCTGCCGCGGCTCGAGGACGCCCAGGAGGGACGGCGCCAGGCGCGCGTCGCCTGCGCCTCGGCGACCCCCGGCTCGCGCGACGTGCTCCGCTTCGGCGAGCACCCGCTCGCCGTCCTCCTGGCGAGCAGCACGGACCAGGCCCGGATGCTCGTCGACGCCGTCCTCGCGCCGGTGCTGGCGCTGCCCGCCGACGACCGGGCGGTCATGATCGACACCGCCCGGGCCTGGCTCGCCGCCGGCGGCTCGACGTCCGCCGCCGCGCAGCAGCTGCACGTCCACCGCAACACCGTCCGCTACCGGGTGCGGCGGATGGAGGAGGTCACCGGCCGCGACCTGGCGCGCCCGGTCGACGCGGCCGAGCTGTACGTCGCGCTGGAGTGCGCGCGGATCCTCGGTCTCGGGTAGCACCGGACGTTCGGGTCGCGAAATCGCCTGTTTAGCGACCACAACGTCCGGTACGACGGTGAGTCGGGGCTAGAGCGAGACGTCGGCGCGGCGCGGGTCGCACCACGGCGCGGTGGCCGGCACGCGCGAGAACTGCTCGTCGTACAGGCGCTTGTAGAGGCCGCCCGCCACCAGCAGCTCGTCGTGGCTGCCCTGCTCGACCAGTTGTCCGTCCTCCAGGCCGAAGATGACGTCGGCGGAGCGGATGGTCGAGAGCCGGTGGGCGATCGCGATGGTGGTGCGCGACCGGGTCGCGCGCTCGAGGGCCTCCTGGACCAGCCGCTCGGTCTCGTTGTCGAGCGCCGACGTCGCCTCGTCGAGGATCAGGATCGCCGGGTCCTTGAGCAGCACCCGCGCGATCGCGAGCCGCTGCTTCTCGCCACCGGACAGCCGGTAGCCGCGCTCGCCGGTGATCGTCTCGTAGCCCTCGGGGAAGCTCATGATCCGGTCGTGGATGTTGGCGTCCCGCGCGGCCTGCACGATCTGCTCGGGCGTCGCGCCCGGGCGCGCGTAGGCGATGTTGTCGCGGATCGTGCCGTGGAAGAGGTAGGGCTCCTGGGTGACCATCCCGACCGCGTCGGCGAGCGAGGACAGGGTGAGGTCGCGGACGTCGTAGCCGTCGATGAGGACGGCGCCCTCGGAGACGTCGTAGAACCGCGGCACCAGGTAGGTCGCCGTCGTCTTGCCGCTGCCCGACGGGCCGACGATCGCGGCGAGCTGGCCGGGCTCGACCACGAGCGAGACGTGGTCGAGCGCCCAGCCGGCCTGGACGGCGGCGTCCTGGGCGGCCTCGTCGGCGTCCCCGGCGGACTCGGCGGACTCGTCGATGCGCACGCCGCTCTCGCCGAACCGGTCCTGGTGCGCGGTGCCCGACAGTGCTCGCGGCTCGGGATAGCGGAAGCGGACGTCGCGGAACTCGACCCGCCCCTTCAGCTGGTCGGGGTCGAGCGCGACCGCGCCGGGACGCTCGGTGATCGCGGGTTCGAGGTCGAGGTACTCGAAGATCCGGCGGAAGAGGGCCAGCGACGTCTGGACGTCGAGCGAGACCCGCATCAGCTGCAGCAGCGGCATCTGCAACCGCCCCTGCAGGGTCGTGAACGCGACCAGCGTCCCGGCGGTCAGCGCGTCGGCGCCGACCGGGAGCTTGCCGGTGATGATCCAGCCGGCGACCAGGTAGATCAGTGCCGGCGTGATCGCGAAGAAGGTCTGCACGACGGCGAAGAAGGTCCGGCCGGTCATCGCCTGCTCGACCTGCAGCCGGGTCTGGCGGCGGTTGGCCTCGCGGTAGCGCTCGACCTCCGACTCGGCGCGGTTGAATACCTTCGCGAGCAGGATCCCGCTCACCGAGAGGGCCTCCTCGGTGATGGCGGTCATCTCCGACAGCGACTCCTGGGTGCGCCGGGCGAGCCGCTGGCGGCGCCGTCCGACGCGCAGCTGCAGCAGCACGAACAGCGGCATCAGGATCAGGGTCAGGATCGTCAGCTGCCACGACAGCACGACCATCGACACGAAGGCCGCGGTCACGGTCACCGTGTTCTGCACGATGGTGGTGGCCGTGTCGGTGAGGACGGTGCGCACGCCGGCGACGTCGTTGGCCAGCCGGGACTGGATCGCGCCGGTCTTGGTCGCGGTGAAGAACGCGAGCTCCATCTTCTGCAGGTGCTCGAAGAGGTCGCCGCGCAGGTCGGCCATCGCGGAGTTCCCGACGGTCGACGTCAGCCAGTTCTGCCCGATGCCGATCAGCGCGGTCACCACCGGGATGACGCACATCCCGACGACCAGCCAGACCAGCAGGTGCAGCCGCGGCGGGCCGCCGTGGAGCGGGAAGAGCGCGTCGTCGAAGACCGCGCGGGTCAGGAACGGGACCACCGACGTCAGCGCCGCCGACGCCACGACCGCCACCAGGACGAGCCCGATCTTGGCGCGGTAGGGCCGCAGCAGCCGCGCCACGCGGGGCAGCACCGGCTCGCGCCGGCGCAGGTCGGTGGGGTCGAGGTGGGTGATCACGGGACTCGGTCTCACTGCGTCTCCCTGGCCGAGCGTGTCTCCGGCGCAGAGGGGGGCAGCGAGCTGCCGGCGGCGCCTCCCGCCGCGCTGCCGGCCGTTCCCTCCCACCCCGCGCCCCAGCGGCCGCGGTGGACCACCTCCTGCCACGGCGTACGACGGCGCCGGCTCGCCGAGCCCTGCGCGCCGGTCGCCCGGTCGGCCGGGTGGCCGATCGTGATCGCGCCGATCGGGTGCGGCGCCTCGGCGTCGTCGGTGTCGACCAGACCGAGCGCCTCCTTCACCGCGTCGACCCGGTGGGGGACCAGCCCGAAGAAGCAGCAGCCGAGACCGGCGTCGATCACCGACTGCAGGATCAGCAGCGAGGCCATCGCGGTGTCGAGGTGCCAGTACGGCATCGCCCACCGGCTCTCGTCGTGCTCGTGCAGGCCCGCCCGGCGCTTGTCCGGCTCGGCGTAGCGGTCGAGGTAGGCGTCGCGTCGACCGCACGGCACGACCACCACGGGCGCGCTCATCATCCCCGCCAGCCAGCGGTCGGGGGAGCGGGTGTCGGCCTGCGCCTCCCAGAACCCGCGGACCGTCTCCGGGGTGTCGAGGACGACGAACGCCCAGCCCTGCGAGAAGCCCGCGCTCGGCGCCCGGGTCGCGTGGTCGAGCGCCCGCTCGAGCACCGCCGGGTCGACGGGGTCGGAGGTGTAGGCGCGCGTCATCCGGCGCCGTCGTACCACCTCGGTGAAGTCCATCGGGGCACATCATCCCACCCGGTCCCTGAGCCGGACGGCCGGTCGTGTGCTGCTCCCCGACCTAGGTAATTGAGGTAGGCGAGTGAGCGCCTAAGGCAGTTGCCCGATGTGCGGGCCTACCTCAGAGGACGAGTCTCTACGTCATGAGCAGCGACTACTTCCTCAACGCAGAGAACAACTACCGCCGGCAGCGGGTCACCCGCGAGATGGCCGCCAGCCGGGCCGGGCGCTCCCGCACCTCGTGGCTGCGCCGCATCGCGGCCGCCGACCCGAGCATCGAGCGGCGCTCCCGCTGACCACGATGTCGGCGCGCGGCACCATGATGGTGCCCGTGGCCGCACACAGCAGCCTGACCATGGTCGGGCGGGACGACGAGCTCGCCGAGGCGAGCGCGGTGCTCGACGCCGCCGTCAGCGCCGCCGAGACCGGTACGACGCACCGCGTCGTGCTTCTCTCCGGCGACGCCGGCGTTGGCAAGACGCGCCTGCTCCGGGCGCTGCGCGACCACGCGCTCGAGCGGGACTGGCAGGTGCTGGCCGGGCACTGTCTCGACTTCGGCGAGAGCGCCCTGCCCTACCTGCCGTTCAGCGAGGTGCTGGGGCGGATCGCGGCCGCGCGGCCCGAGCTGGTCGACGCGGTCGCGGCGCTGCACCCGGCGCTCGCCCGCCTGCAGCCCGGACGCCGCACCCGCGCGGCCGGCGAGGGCGAGGGCGACCGGGTCCTGGCGGTCGACCGTGGCGACACCTTCGAGGCCGTCCACGCGCTCCTCGAGACGGCCGCGGCCGAGGCGCCCGTGCTGCTGGTCGTCGAGGACCTCCACTGGGCCGACCAGTCGACGCGCGACATGCTCGGGTTCCTGTTCACCCGGCCGTTCACGCAGCCGGTGGCCATCGTCGCGTCCTACCGCTCCGACGACCTGCACCGCCGTCACCCCCTGCGGCGGCAGGTCGCGGAGTGGTCGCGGCTGCCGCAGGTGGCCCGGTTGCCCTTGGCGCCGCTCACCGAGCCCGACGTCCGTGCGCTGGTGCGCGAGCTCGCCCCCACCGGGCTCGACGCCCGCGACGTCGCCCGGATCGTCGAGCGCGCCGAGGGCAACGCGTTCTTCGTCGAGGAGCTCGTCGCCTCCGGCCACTGTCGCGACCTTCCTGACGACCTCGCCGACCTGCTGCTGGTCCGGCTCGACGGTCTCAGCGACGCCGCGCGCCACGTCGTACGGGTGGCGTCGGTGGCGGGGCGGCGGGTCACCCACGACCTGCTCGCCGCGACGGCCGACCTGACCGCCGACCAGCTCGACGACGGCGTCCGCCAGGCCGTGGAGATGAACGTCCTCGAGGCCGGCGGCCTCCACTACTCCTTCCGTCACGCGCTGCTCGGCGAGGCGGTCTACGACGACCTGCTGCCGGGTGAGCGGGTGCGGCTGCACGCCCGCTACGCCGCCGCGCTCGCCGACGTGTCCGGGCTCGGCACCGCCGCCGAGCTGGCACTCCACGCGCGGCGTGCCAACGACCTCGACCAGGCGCTCGTCGCCAGCATCGAGGCCGGCGACGAGGCGATGGCGGTCGGCGGGCCCGACGAGGCCGCCGGCCACTTCCAGCAGGCGCTCGAGCTGCTCGAGGACGCCGCCCGCGGCGACCGGCTCGGCGTCGACCGCTCCAAGGTCGCGGTCAAGGTCGCCGACGCCCTCACCTCGGGCGGCGACGCGCTGCGCGCCAGCCAGCTGCTCGCTGCCCAGCTCGCGGAGGTCGCCCGTGGGCCCGAGGGCTCGCCCGACCCGGCTCGCGCCCGGATGCTCAGCAAGTACGCCGACATCCTGATGATCATCGAGACCAGCCTCGACCCCGTCGCGCTCTCCGAGGAGGCCGTCGCGCTCAGCCCCGAGGGCGAGAGCATGCTGCGGGCAAGGGTGCTCGCCACCCACGCGCGGATCCTGGTCAGCTGCTACCCCGAGCGCGCCGACGAGGCCGAGGCGCTCGCCACCGAGGCGCTCGCGCTCGCCGAGAAGCTCGCGATGCCCGTCCTCACCGCCGACATCGTCACCACCGTCAGTGGGCTGCGGGTGCGCATCGCCGAGGGCGGTGAGCAGGACCAGCTGCGCGAGGCCCTCGTGGCCGCGGTCGAGCACGCGGCGTCCTCCGACGCCTTCGACGCCGAGCTGCGCGGGCGCTGGCTGCTCGGCCGCTCCTACCAGGACAGCGGCGACTGGGACCTCGCGGTGCGCTGGTTCGAGTCGGCCCTCGAGCGGGCCGACCGGCCCGGCCTGATCTGGGCGCCCTATGTCATTGACTCGCGCTGGCAGCTGACCTGGATCCGCTACATCGTGGGCGACTGGGACGACGTCCTCGCGCTCGTCGCCGCGGTCGACGGCCAGCCCGGGCCGGCCATCCCGCGCGGGCTGATCGTGCCGGCGCGCTACGCCGTCCTCACCGGGCGCGACACCGGAGCCGCCGAGGTGCGCGACGGGCTCGCCCGGCTCCGCCGCCTGTGGCGCGACGAGGGCGGGGTCGCCGTCTACGCCGCCGGCGTGGAGATCGAGGCCGCCGCCGTGCGCGGCGACGCTGCCGCCGCGCTCGCCGTCTACGACGAGGTGGTCGACGTGCTGTCGGTCATCTGGCGCGAGTCGTTCGGCGCCCGGACCCGGCTCGCCGCCGCCGTGCTCGGGGCGGTCGCCCGCGGGGAGCCGAGCGCCAGCGCGGCCGAGCGGCGCGCGCTCCTCGCCCGCGCCGACGGCCTCCGCGCCGTCGGCGACGCGGTCGTCGCGTGGCACCGCGAGCACGGCAGTCCCTGGGGGCCCGAGGGGCAGATGTGGGAGGCGCGCCTGCACGCCGAGCACCTGCGGGTGCGCTGGCTGGCCGGCGATCCCGGACCGCGCGAGGAGCTGCTCGACGCCTGGTCGACCGCGCTCGCGACCGCCCTCAAGCTCGGACACCTGCCCGAGGAGGCCCGGATCCGCGCGGCTCTGGCCGAGATCCTGCGGCTCGTCGGCGAGCCGGCCCGCGCCCGTGAGGAGGCCGATGCCGCCCGGGCCATCGCCGACCGGCTGGGTGCGCCCGCGCTGCTCGGCGACCTCGCCGATGCCGCGCCGGCGCCGGCCGCCGCGCCCGAGACGCCGCGGGCCGTCACGCTGACGGCGCGCGAGCTGGAGATCCTGGCGCTGGTCGCCGAGGGCCGCTCCAACGGCGAGATCGGCAAGCAGCTCTTCATCAGCACCAAGACGGTGAGCGTCCACGTGTCCAACATCCTCGGCAAGCTCGGCGCCGCCGGCCGCACCGAGGCGGCCGCGATCGCTCGCCGCGACGGCCTGTTGGGCTGAGGTGCGACCGCGTAGCGTCGTCCCCGTGACGACCGACGCGGCTGCTCCCCACGACGATCTCGACGACCCCGACGACCCCGACGACCCCGACAACCTCGACGACACCCTGGCTCTGACCATGCGCCGGTTCGGGCGGTCCTCGGTGGTCGGCGGCGGCGGGCTGCCGCGGGTGCCGCGCGCCGTCCTGCCGCCGGGGCCGCGGTGGCCCGCCCTGGCGCAGACCGTGGCGCTGATGCGCTTCCGCCACCAGCTCCACCCCTGGCTGCAGCGCCGGTACGGCGACGCGTTCACCCTCCACCTGGTGCCCGGCGGGCGCCCACTCGTGCTGTTCACCTCGCCGGAGGTCACCAAGGAGATCTTCGCCGGCGACCCGGAGGTCTTCCACGCCGGCCGCGGCAACGCCATCCTCGGCCCGATCATGGGCGAGCACTCGCTGCTCCTCCAGGACTCCACGGCCCACCACCGCGCCCGCAAGCTGCTCATGCCGGCCTTCCTCGGCCACGCGCTGCGCGGGTACCGGTCGATGGTCGCGGAGGTCGCCGCCGACGAGCTGTCGGGTTGGCAGGAGGGCGAGACCTTCCGCGCGCTGGAGCGGATGAACGCGCTCACCCTCGAGGTGATCCTGCGCGTGGTCTTCGGCGTCACCGACGAGTCGCGGCTCGCGCAGCTGCGGCCGGCCGTCAACCACACCGTGGAGATCAGCCCGGCGATCCTGCTCGGCTGGGCGTACCCGCGCCTGCAGCGGCTCGGGCCGTGGCGTCGCACGGTCGACAACCAGGTGGCGCTCGACCGCCTCATGTACGCCGAGATCCGCGAGCGCCGTCGGGCCACCGACCTCGCCGAGCGGACCGACGTCCTGTCGCGGCTGCTGTCGGTGCACGACGCCGACGCGGCCGACGGCGAGGGCGGACTCTCCGACGTCGAGCTGCGCGACCAGCTGGTCACGCTCCTCCTCGCCGGCCACGAGACGACGGCGTCCGCGCTGTCGTGGGCACTCGTCGAGGTCGGTCGCAGCGCCGACCTGCGCGCCCGCGCCCGCCGCGCCGCCGACGAGGGCGACGACGCCTGGCTGGAGGCCGTCCTCAAGGAGTCGATGCGCCTCCACCCGATCATCCCGATGGTCGTGCGGACCCTGATGAAGCCCGCCACCGTCGGCGGCCTCGACCTCCCGGCCGGCACCACCGTCGGCCCGTCGATCATCGTGAGCCACCACCGCGAGTCGAACTTCCCCGACCCCGAGGTCTTCCGCCCCGAGCGCTTCCTCGGCGCCCCGAGCGAGGTGCCCGCGCTCCACGTCTGGATCCCGTTCGGCGGGGGTGTGCGGCGCTGCATCGGCGCGGGCTTCTCGCTGATGGAGGGCGTGGAGGTGCTGCGCGAGGTGTTCCGCCGGTACGACGTCGAGGCCGTCGGCACCGACGTTCCCAAGGTCCGCAACATCACCAGCGTTCCTCGCCGGGGTGCGCGGATCCGGGTGCGGGCGCGGGGCTGAGCTCGCCGGGGTCCTCGGATTCTTTGGCGTCGCCCGGATCGAGCGTCGCGGCGACCTCCTCGAACAGGTCGGCGTAGTCGGCGTAGCGGCTGCGCGCCACCGCGCCGGTCAGCGTCACGCCGATGCCCCCACCTGCGCCGGGGACGTCGATGAGCCAGGCCCACTGCTCGGCGACGACGTCGACGCCGCGCGCGCGGTAGCCCAGCCGGTGGTAGACGACCGCGCGCCCGTTGAGCTCGAAGCGGTCGTCGTCCTCGATCTCGAAGGCGTCGAGCTGCGCCGCCAACGCGGCCACCGCCTCGGCCCGCCAGGTGGCGAGGTCGGTGTCGACGGGCGTCGTCCGGACCACCAGCTCGGGGCCGTAGGCGGCGCCCAGCTCGCCGGTGCGTGTCGGCGGGCGCGCGAGCAGCACCAGCCCGTGCTCGGGATCGGAGCGGGTCGTCCAGTGCCGCGGGACGCCGATCGTGACGGTGTGGGTCTGCGGGTGGGTGTGCCGACGAGCCGGCGCGTGCGAGTGGGTCATGCGCCCTCGTGTGCGCCGCCCGGAAGGCCCGCAAACATGGGCGTTCGCGGCCTGTGGACGACCGCGTGAATCAGGTGCGGCTTCCGACATCCGCCCGGTCGACGCGGGCGGCCGAGCCGCCCGCCGGGCGCACGCCGGGCGCACGCCGGGGGTGCTGTCGGTGGTCGCACCTAGCGTCAGTGCATGGCTATCGCACGCAACCCGCAGTTCGTCCTCGACTGTCCCGACCCCGCCGTCCTGGCGGACTTCTACGCCGGCCTCCTCGGCTGGTCGGCGAAGTCCGATCCCGACGGGACGTGGGCGACCGTCCACTCCGGCGACCACCACATCCACTTCCAGCGCGTCGACGACTACCGCGCGCCGCAGTGGCCGGGCCAGGACGTGCCCCAGCAGCTTCACCTCGACGTCGACGTCGACGACCTCGATGCCGGTGAGGAGGCGGTGCTGGCGCTCGGCGCGACTCGGCACGAGCACCAGCCCGGCACCAGCTTCCGGGTCTTCCTCGACCCGGCGGGGCACACCTTCTGCCTCTGCCTGAGCTGAGCCCGGCGCGCGCGGGAGGCGCGCGCCGAGCGAGGGTCAGTGTGCGAAGGCCTCGCGCACCTGCTCCTCGTCGAGCCCGTAGTCGGCGAGGTCGTAGCGGTGCGACGGCCGGGCCTTGCCCGAGCGCGACTCCGCGTCGATCCGGGTGACCTCCTCGCGCGCAGCGTCCGACCAGTCGATGCCGAAGGCGCCGTAGATCGCGCCCACCGTCCCGACCGGGTCCTGGACGAACTCGCGGTAGTCGACGTCGAAGAACTGCGCGGCGTCGTACTTCTGGCGCGAGGTCCAGAAGGTGTGCCACGAGCGCGACAGCATCTCCATCTGGGTGCGGCCGATGGTCTCGCCGACGAAGGTGGTGCTGGTGTCGACGGTGGCCTCGGCGGTGAGCGAGCAGGCCGAGGCGATCGAGGTGACCGGGTCGCGCTGGGTCATCACGACGAGCGCGTCCGGGTAGACCGTCATCAGCGCGTCGAGCGCCACCAGGTGCGAGGGGTTCTTGAGGACCCACCGCTTGTCGGTGTCGTTGAGGCCGATCAGCTGCAGGTTCTGCTTGTGGCGGGCGTAGGCGTCGGTCCAGTCCTGCTCGGCGAGCCACGCGGAGTACCGCGGCACGTTGGCGAGCGACTCGTAGGAGATCGACTTGCCCGTCTGGCGCAGCAGCCGCCAGCACTCCTCGACCGAGGTGGCATCCATGTAGTGGATCCCCATGAACTCGGGGTTGGTGACGTGGTGCTGCTGGAAGGCGCCCTGCATCGCGTTGAAGACCGGGTCGGCCTCCCAGGTGTCGCGGGGCGGGCGCGGCTGGGGGAACTCGGTCAGCCACGCCTCGAGGCCCTGGTGCGCGGGGTCGGCGGCGAGCAGCCGGTGCAGCGCGGTGGTGCCGGTGCGCGGCAGGCCGACCACGAAGATCGGCCGCTCGATGGCGACGTCCGCGTGCTGCGGGAACTCGGTGAAGCGTGCCTCGGTCATCAGCCGCCCGACCAGGGCGCTCTTGACCTGCGCCCGGTGGAAGTAGTTGCCGACCGGGGTCAGCCCGGCCTCGGCCGAGGCGAGGTCCTCGACGAGCAGGCGCAGGCCCTCCTCGTGCGCGGTACCGCCGAAGTCGCTGAGCCCGGTGGTGCGGACGGCGGCCTCGGCGATGTCCTCGTAGGAGCCGACGTCCGCGCGCCGGCGGGGACCCTCAGTCGACATGGAACTCGCCGCAGTCGACATTGAGCATCACGCCGGTGACCGCCGAGGCCAGGTCGGAGGCGAGGAAGAGCGTCGCCTGCGCGACCTCGTCGGGCGTGGCGAGCCGCTTGAGGTCGGTGGGCGCGGCCTTCTCGGCGTACACGTCCTCGTGGGTGCGGCCGGACTCGCTCGCGATCCAGTCGAAGTAGGCCTTGTTGACGTCCTCGTAGATGTACGACGGCGCGACGCTGTTGACCCGGATGCCGCGCGGTCCGAGCTCGGTGGCCAGCGACGACGCGAGGTGCTTGAGCGTGCCCTTCGACAGCTTGTAGCCGGAGTACTCCGGCTGGCTGCTGTAGACCACGCAGGAGTTGATCATGATGATCGAGCCGCCCGGCTTGTCCTCGGTCGCGGCGAGCGCGTCGGCGAAGAGGGCGGAGAGGCGCAGCGGCGCGAAGACGTTGGTCTCGTTGGCGTTGCGCAGGCCCTCGAGGTCGAGCGTGCTGATCGGGTCCATCGGCGGGATGCCGAAGGCGTTGTTGATGAGGCAGTCGACGCGGCCAAACTCGTCGAGCGCGGCCTCGACGAGCCGCTTGCGCTCGTCCTCGTCGGTGATGTCGGTCGGTACGACGAGTGCCCGGCGCCCGTAGGACCGGACGGTCTCCGCCATCTTCTCCAGCCGCTTGGGCGTCCGGCTCGCGAGCACCAGGTCGGCGCCCATCTTGGCCGCCTCCTCGCCCAGCGAGCGACCCAGACCCGGCCCGACGCCGGACAGCACGATGACCTTGTCGGTCAGCAGATCCACCATGACGGCACACTAGAACGTGTTTCAGTTTTAGGGAAGGGTTTGGTCGATCCGGACCGGACGGCTGAGACAAACGGCGGTCCATCCCCTCGTCGGGGCGGCTCAGGGCAGCAGCGCCTCCGGGCGGAACCGCGCCCGGATCGGCTCGTCGACGCTCACCGTCTGCCCCTCGGCCCAGGAGCCGAGCTCGACAGAGGCGCCCTCGCGCAAGGCGTAGGCGACGACGGTGATCGGGTCGAGCTCGATGCGCCAGCAGCCGGGATGCCGGCCTCGGCGTACTTGTCGACCTTGATCACGCGGTCCTTGCGGCGGGTGCTGGGCGAGGCGACCTCGATCACGAGGACGGCGGCCGAGGCGGGCTGCTCCTTCGCGGTCCAGGTGACGCGGCGTTCGTCCAGGGGCCGTGGGTCTCGGGGTTGTGGTCGACGACGAGCGTGCCGTCGAGGATCTCGACCTGCCACCCGGCCGGGAAGCGGGCGAGGTCGTCGGTGGTCCAAGGGGGATGGCAGTCGGTTGCGGCATGGGCCAAGGCTCACCCGGCAACGCGTCAGGCCCGATGAGGGTGAGGCGGAGCTGTGGAGAAGACGGACCGCGCCGGCCCCCTGTGGGCGACAGGTGGCCGGCGCGGTGACGGTTGGGAGGGGTGGGCTCAGCTGATCATCCGGCGGGCGACCGCCCGCTGCCGCGCGGCGATCCGCTCGGCGTAAGCGTCGGCGGAGAGCCCGGCCCCGGCGGCCGACGAGCCGAGGCGCGTGGCCACCGACGCCACCGGCACGACCTCGACGGTCGGCCCGTCCGCGGCGGTCAGCGCGCGCGAGACCTGCTGCCAGCGCAGCATGATCGGACCGGTCCGGTGGCCGGTGGTCTCCAGCCAGTTCGCGGTCGGCGCAGCAGCCCCGTCGACGACGCCCGGAGGCTGCTCCGAGATCACGAACCGCAGCATGCCGTCGTCGTCCGCCACGGCCTGGGCCTTGGTGAGCGAGGTCTGGTGCGTCTCGTAGTCGGTCGAGGCGTACCAGTCCGAGCCGATCTGGATCGCCTGGTAGGCGGCGTCGTCGCAGCGCGGGACGGTCACGATCATCGCCTCGTCGTGGGCGAGCTCGTAGTGGCCGATCGAGGAGTACTGCGACGACAGGCCGCCCGGCGTGGAGGCGGGGACGGTCAGGGTGTTGACCGGCTCCTTGAACTGGAAGAAGTGCGGGAAGGCGAACCAGGTCTGGATCGAGCCGACCAGCGACCGTGCGGCGACGTCCCACTTCTTGCGCAGGGTGTCCTCGGTGAGCGGTCGCCGGGCCCGGCCGATGGTGTCGACCCGCTCGATCTGCAGGGTCCCGCGCGACTCGTTGTCCCAGTCGTTGAAGACCTCGCGCACGATCAGCGTCTTCGCGCCCGGCTCGGCGACATAGGTGAACGAGAACGAGCCGTCCGGCCCGATCTCGAGCTCCCGGTCGTCGAACGCCATGAGCGAGGTGGCGGCGGACGTGGCGTTGTAGGTGCCGCCCATGACCTGGAAGGACAGGTCGGCCGACGTGCCGCGCCGCCCGCTGACGACGTACGTGACGCCCTCGCGCAGGTAGGCGTGGAAGTAGACGGCGTCCGGGTTGTCGAGCCCCTGCCGCGAGAACTGGTGCGTCGGGTTGATGAAGAGCGGCTGCTCGAGGTCGTAGTCGAAGGCGGTCTGCATCGCCATCCGGACCCGGCCCGCGAGGTAGTCGTAGCCCTCGAGCCGGTCGGCGTCGGTCTTGATGAACGGCGCGTTCGCGATCAGCTCCTCGGCCTCGGCGACCGCCTCCTGGAAGGCCTTGGTCAGGCCGAGCGCCTCGCTCACGAGCCGACCTTGGCGATGATGCCCTCGGCGTACTGCTCGAGGTGCTTGATCTTGGTCTCGAGCGGCTCGGTGTCGGGCCCCTTGATGTAGGGCACCCGGAAGCCGACGATGCAGTCGGTGACGCCCTTGTCCTCGAGGCGCTTGACGCCGTCGAGGGTGTAGGCGTCGTAGGAGATCACGTGGACCTCGAAGTCGTCGCGGGTGTCGCCCTCCTCCTTGCGGATCTCGGCGAGCCGGGTGAGCAGGCGGTCGAGCTCCTCGCCGTCGCCGCCGGCGTGCATCCACCCGTCGCCCTTGCGTACGGCGCGCCGCAGCGCGGCGTCCGAGTGCCCGCCGACGAGCAGCGGGATCCGCTCGGTCGGCGCGGGGCACTGCTGCAGCGGCTCGATGTCGAAGAACTCGCCCTGGTAGCCGAAGAAGGTCGGCTCGTCGCCCGGCTGGGTGAGGCCGCGCAGGATGTCGATGCACTCGTCCATCCGCTTGCCGCGCTTCTCCCACGGCACGCCGAGCGCGGCGAAGTCCTCGGGCCACGGCGAGAGGCCGACGCCGAGACCGAGCCGGTTCTTCGACAAGAACGCGAGCGAGGAGGCCTGCTTGGCGACCAGCACCGGCGGGCGGATCGGCAGCTTGAGGACGAACGGCGTGAGCCGGAGCTTCTCGGTGACCGCGAACAGGTGCGCGCAGAGGATGAACGTCTCGATGAACTCCTTGCCGAGCAGGAACTCGCGGTCCCCGGTGTCGGTGTAGGGATACTTCGAGTCGGACTCCTGCGGGTAGATCAGGCTGTCCGCGATGGTCATCGAGGTGTAGCCGGCGGCCTCGCAGGCCTGGGCGAGCGGGGCGTAGTAGTCGGCGTGGGTCATGCCCTCGGCGAAGGAGAAGCGCATGCCTGCAGACTAGAACGCGTTCTAGAATTGTGCCAGGGTACGTCCCATGGCAGCGACCAAGCCGAAGCCCGACGGCCTCGACAAGCCGATCGTCGCGAAGATCATCAAGTACGGCGCGAAGGCCAACGTGGCGCTCTACCGGCTGACCAACGGCCGCATCGGCGCGACGTGGCGGATCGGCGCCGGCTGGAGCAAGCCGGTCCCCGTGCTCCTGCTCGACCACGTCGGGCGCCGGAGCGGCACCCGGTTCACGACGCCGCTGCTCTATCTCGCCGACGGCCCGAACCTCGTGATCGTGGCCTCGCAGGGCGGGCTGCCGAAGAACCCGCAGTGGCTCCACAACCTCACCGCGAACCCCGACACCACGGTCGACCTCCCGCGCGAGCGCGGTCGCGCGGTGCGCGCCCGGGTCGCCGGACCGGACGAGCGCGCCGCGCTGTGGCCGCGCCTCGTCGAGCTGTACGCCGACTTCGACAACTACCAGGCCTGGACCGACCGGGAGATCCCCGTCGTCGTCCTCGAGCCCCGCTGACCGAGGAGTCCCGTGGACCTGCAGCAGCTGATCGACCGCGCCGAGATCGCCGACGCGCTCACCCGCTACACCCTGTCCGTCGACGAGGGCGACTTCGACCGGCTCGACACGGTGTTCACCCCGGACGCGCGGATCGACTACACCGAGAGCGGCGGTGTCGCCGACGTCTTCCCGGTCGTCAAGGCGTGGCTCGCCGAGGCGCTGCCCGGCTTCTCGACGCACCGGATCCACATGCTCGGCCAGATCTCCTACACGTTCGCCGACGGCGGCGACGAGGCCGCGGTCGCGGCCTACTTCCACAATCCCATGCGGATCGCTGACGGCAAGGGCGGCGAGCGCGTGGTCGAGGTGGGCGGGCTCTACCGGCACACCTTCGTGCGCACCGACGCGGGCTGGCGCTCGCGGCAGCTGCACGAGCAGGTCGTCTGGACACGCGGTTTCTGATTTCCTGGGGCGGCCCTGGACAATGGCGGGGTGAGCGACCAGCAGCAGCCTCGGCCGGAGCGTCCCGTCCTCAACGGACTGGTGGCGCTGGCAGCCGTCGCGCTGGGCGTCGGCCTGGTCCTCGCGCTGGTCGCGATCGTGGGCGCCAAGGTGCTCGGCATCGGCGGCTCCGACGGCGGCTCGGCCGCCGACGCGACCGTCCGGCAGTCGCTCTACCTGCCGACGCCCACCGAGACCGACGAGGGCAGCGGCCCGCTCATCACGCTGCACACCCAGGAGCCCGACAGCTCCGACGGCGCGGCCACCACCGAGCCGACCGACACCCCGTCGAGCGAGGCGACCTCCGAGTCGCCCAAGGCCGGCCAGATCTCGCTGCAGGCGGTCAACACCGCGGTCGCGTCGGGCGAGCGCATCTACATCTCGGGCATCTACCCCGGCGGCGAGGGCGCGATCCTGTGGGTCCAGCGCTGGCAGGACGGGGCCTGGGTCGACTTCCCGGCGAGCGTCGGCGTCACCAACGGCACCTTCTCGACCTACATCTTCACCGGCGTCAGCGGCGTCAACAGGTTCCGAGTGATCGACCGCGACAACGGCACCACCAGCAACGACATCCGCGTCCAGGTCGGCTGAGCAGTCGAGGCATCCGCCAACCGGCGTAGTTCCTCTGTGCCTTGTGAGAAGGCCTTGCTTGGTGGCTGACGACCACCGGGGGACCATGGGACGACGGCTCGGGCCGCTCTGACCTCATGGGGAGGCGCGATGCCGGCGGAGCGTGGGTCGACCGACGACGAGCTCGACCTGTGGCTGCACGTCCAGGCGGGCGACTTCGACGCGGCGTACGCCGTCGCGACCCGGCTGCTCATCATGAGCCGCGACCGGGTGCAGTGCGGCCGGGTCGAGGCCGTGCTCGGGCTGATGATGCAGCGCTCCGGCCTGATGGCCGACGCGCGCGACCGGTTCGCGCGCGCCGCCGAGCTGGTCGGCGACTCGGCGCCGGACCGCGCGCTGGTGCTGGCGTTCGGGTCGCTGTCGAGCGTCCTCGGCGGTGACCTCGACCGGGCCGAGGCGGAGGCGCTCGAGGCCGACCGGCTCGGCACGGCCAGTGGTGTCGAGATCGCCGTCCGGCAGGCGCGGACCACGCTCGCCGCGGTCCACCTCGGGCGGGGAGACCTGGCGACGGCGCTGGCCGAGGCGACCGATGCGACGTCGTACGGCAACGAGGGGGTGGGCCAGGCGGAGTACCGCTCGACCGCGCACGTCGTCCTCGCCATGGCGCTCGCCGAGCTGGACCGGATGGACGAGGCGCACGCGGCCATCGCCCGCGGCGTCGCCCTCACGCAGCAGGAGGGCGACACCGGCCAGCTGTCCTGGTACCTCGCCTCGCAGGCGATGCTGCACTTCCTCGACGGCCACTGGGTCGACGCCCACGACGAGGCGACCCGCTCGGTCGTGTGCGCCGACCGCACCGGCGCCCTCGCGGCGCGGCCGCTCGCCTGGGGCGTCGCCGCCTGTGTCGAGGGGCTGCGCGGCGACGTGGCCACGGCGCGCCGGCTGATCGCGCTGGCCCGGTCGCACCGGCTCGGACCGGGCGCCGGGCTGGGCGAGGAGTGGGTCGCGCTGGCCTGCGCGGCGACCACCCAGGACCCCCGGGAGCGGTACGACGCCCTCTGCGACGCCTGGTTCCGCCTGCGCGGGATGCCGAGCCTGCTCGCCTGGAAGGTGTTCGCCCACCCGCTCGTCGTCCTCGCCATGGCGCGCGGCGACCGGGCGCTCGCCGAGGTCGTCAGCGCGCGGGTCGGGGAGGCCGCCGACCGAGCCGGTACGGCGAGCGCGCGGGCCACCGCGCTCTGCTGCGCCGCCACCGTGGCCGGTGACCCGGTCGCCCTGGCCGAGGGAATCGACCTGCTGCGCACCGTCGGCCGCCCGCTGCCGCTGGCCTTCGGCTGCGTCGCCGCCGCCCAGACCGCGCTCCGCGGCACCGACCGGGTCGCCGCGCTGCACGAGGCGGCGGCCGTCTTCCACCGGCTGGGCGCGACGGTGTGGAGCGCCGAGGTGGCGCGGCTCCTCGTCGCCGTGGCGGTCGACGACGCGCCCGCCGCGCCCGGTGGGCCGTGGCACCTGCTCAGCCCCGGTGAGACCCGCGTGGTGCGGCTGGCGATCCAGGGGCTGTCGAACGGCCGGATCGCCGCCGAGCTCGGCACCTCGCCGCGGACCGTCCAGAGCCAGCTCGCCACCGCCTGCCGCAAGTGCGGCGTGGCGGGGCGGGTGCAGCTGGCGGGGCTCTTCGCGGCTAGTTGAGCAGCGTCGCGACGTCGGACGGCTCGGGCTCGCGGCCCCGCATCCAGTCGAAGGCCGAGCGGACCCACGAGGGAGTCCGCCGGGCGGCGGGCGCGGCGACCGCGGCGAGCAGGTCGGCGACCTGCTGGGCGGCGTCGTGGGTCGAGGTGCCGGGACTGGCCAGCCCGACGGCGTACGCCAGGCGGAGGTTCTCGTGCTCGACCAGTCGCGCGCCGAGCGGGGTCGCCGCCTCCTCGGTGACCAGGCGGTAGAGCGCGGGCGAGTGGCGCAGGGCGGCGCGGTGGGCCGACTGCAGGGTCTCGCGGGCGCTGGTGACCTCGCCGAGCTCGAGCGCCAGGTCGAGGCTGCCGCCGATCAGGGTCGCCCACTGTTGGAAGAGCGCGCGGACCAGGTCGTCGCGGTCCGCGAACACGGCCCGGACGTCGGGGTCGTCGTGGTCGATCCGGCCGGCGTCGACGATCCGGCGCAGCACGCTGTGCCGGCGGTGCACCTCCTCCCAGCGCAGCTGTGTCTCGGAGCGACCGAAGTCGGGGGCGGGATGATGGTGCATGGCGGGAGCTCCTCGTCGTCAGGTGGTGTGCCGACGGTCCTCCCGCCGCGCAGACGCCGGCCATCCGCCAACTGGCTGATCTCCGGCGGCCTCAGGCGTCGCGGTCGAGGCCGTGCCGGTGCAGCAGCGAGGTGAGCTGGACCCGTGAGCTGACGCCGAGCTTGGCGTAGACGTGCGACGCGTGGGTCTGCACGGTCCGTGGCGAGATCACCAGCCGGGCGGCGATCTCGGGATTGGTCAGCCCCTGCGCCACCCGGCGCGCGATCTCGCGCTCGGTGCCGGTGAGCAGCGACCAGCCGTCCGGGACGCGCGGCGCCGGCTCGGCCTCGTCGGCCGGGAGTCGCATCAGCGCCTGCCCGGCGCGCGCCAGCCACGGCGTGGCCCGGAGCCCGGTGAACGCCTCGGCCGCCTCACGGACGGCGGCCCGCGCGTCGCCCCGATGGCCGCGGGCGCCGAGCAGCAACGCCGCGTCGAGGCAGGCGAGCCCGTGGGCGAAGGGCCGGTCGGCGCGCCGGGTCGCGGCCATCG
>NZ_BAABAC010000040.1:0-105792 GCF_039537225.1 Nocardioides ginsengisoli | reverse complement strand
CGGCGCGGGCGGCGTCCGGGTCGTCGTCGAGCAGCGCCCGGCAGCGCAGCGCCGCGCCTTCGGCCGAGCCGACGCCGCGGGCGTGGGCCGCGCCGGTCCCGGCGCCCGCGGTCACGGCCGCGGCGAGGTCGGGGTCGCCGTACGGCACGGCCTGGTGGACCAGCGCCGGCGCGAGCGACCGCCAGCTCAGGAAGTACGGCGTCGGCCGGGTGTGCAGCCAGCCCTCGGTCAGCGCCGTGAGGCTCTCCCGGTGCCGGGGGCCGGCGGCCGCGCGGGCGAGCGAGAGCCAGTCCTCGCCGGGCCCGCCGAGCGCGGTGAGCGACCCTCCGCCGGGCCGGACCTGCGCCTGCGCCGAGCCGACGTTGCCGCGCAGCGCCTCGACGAGCGCGATCACCGCGTCGGCGATCGGCCGGGCGACGAGCGTGCCGGCCGCGTGCGCGCCGTCGAGGGCGAGCCGGGCGTCGGCGACGCCGTCGTCCCACCGGCCGTTGAGGTAGCGGGCCAGGCCGCGCATCGCGTGGTACCAGGCGGCTTGGCCGGTCGCCCCGGCGGCGCCGCTGCGGCGCAGGCCCTCGGTGAAGGAGGCCTCGGCGTCGGCGAAGCGGTCCAGCTCGACCAGCGCCAGCCCGTGGTAGAGGTGCGAGAGCGGCGCGCCGCCGGAGCTCTGCCGCTCGGACGCCTGGAGCCCGATGCCGAGCTTGGTGAGCCGCAGCGCGTCGGCCGGGCGGCCTGCGCTCATCGCGATCGCGGCCTGGGTGTTGAGCGCCTCGCAGGCGGCGAACCGGTTGCCGTGCCGGTCGCCGAGCCGCCGCGCGCGGTCGGCCGTCGTACCGGCCCCGGCGACGTCGCCGAGCAGGAAGCGCGAGCCCGCCTCGTCGGCCAGGTAGGACGCCTGCGTGGCGGGCGCGCCCGCGGCGAGCTCGGCGGCCAGCGCGAACCGGTCCCGCGACTCGGCGATCCGCCCGACCCGCTGCAGCAGCAGGCCGAGCGCCGCGTGCAGCTCGGCGCGGACCAGCGGGTCGGGGGTCGTCTCCAGCATCAGCTGGGCGTCGGTCGCGGCGGCGTTCAGCTCCCCACGACCGATCCGCGCCCACATCTCCTGGCGGCGGGCGTCGGGATCGGGGCTCACGGCCTTACCCCCTCGGGCGCTCAGCGGTCCCACGTCGAGGGTAGGGCGGAGGCCGCCCCGCCGGGAACCCCCGGCGGGGCGGGTGGATCAGCGCTCGGGGACCCAGTCGAACTCGTCGGGGTTGGGGCCCGTGCGGCCCGCGTCGCCCTCGTCGAGACCGGAGATCGCGTCGATCTGCTCGGCGGTGAGCTCGAAGTCGAAGATGCCGAGGTTCTCGGCCATCCGCTCGGGACGGACGCTCTTGGGGAAGACGATGTCGCCGCGCTCGATGTGCCAGCGCAGGGTGACCTGCGACGGCGTCCGGCCGAGGTCGTCGGCGATCTTGACGATCGTCGGCTCGTCGAGCACCCGGCCGCGCGCGATCGGCGACCACGCCTCGACCAGCGCGCCGTGGCGCAGGGTCGCGGCGCGGGCGTCCTCGTTGGTGATGAAGGGGTGGACCTCGATCTGGTTGACCACCGGCGCGACGCCGGTCTCGGCGACGATCCGGTCGAGGTGGTCGGGCTGGAAGTTGGAGACGCCGACGGAGCGGGCGCGACCGTCGGCGGTGAGCTCGGTCATGGCCCGCCACGTCGAGACGTAGTCGCCGTCGTAGCGCGTCGGGAGCGGCCAGTGGATGAGGAAGAGGTCGACGTGGTCGAGGCCGAGCCGGGCGAGCGACTCGTCGAAGCTGCGGCGTACGTCGTCGGGCCGGTGGTTGTTGTTGTGGAGCTTGGTCGTGACGTAGAGCTCGTCGCGGGGGATGCCGGAGGCCGCGACCGCGGCGCCGACGCCCTCCTCGTTGCCGTACATCTGGGCGGTGTCGAGGTGCCGGTAGCCGGCCGCGAGGGCGTCGGTCACGACCGCCTGGGTGTCGGCCGGCGGCACCTGGAAGACGCCGAAGCCGAGCTGGGGGATGGAGGTTCCGTCGCTGAGGTCGAGTCGAGGAATGCTCATGGTCCCGACTTTCTCACGCAGCTGGGAACAACCCCGGGGGACCACCCGTTGGAGCCTGTGTCAGACTTGAGTCCATCCGGCTCAACTAACCTGCATCACGAGCTGAACCACTTTACGACAGGAGCAATGAACATGGCACGAGCTGTCGGCATCGACCTCGGTACGACGAACAGCGTCGTCGCGGTCCTCGAGGGCGGCGAGCCCACGGTCATCGCCAACGCGGAGGGAGCCCGGACCACGCCGTCCGTCGTCGCCTTCGCGAAGAGCGGTGAGGTGCTCGTCGGCGAGGTCGCCAAGCGCCAGGCCGTCACCAACGTCGACCGCACCATCCGGTCCGTCAAGCGCCACATGGGCACCGACTGGACCCAGCACATCGGCGACCCCGTCGACAAGGACTTCACGCCGCAGCAGATCTCGGCGTTCATCCTGCAGAAGCTGAAGCGCGACGCCGAGGCCTACCTGGGCGAGACCGTCACCAACGCGGTCATCACCGTCCCGGCGTACTTCTCCGACGCGCAGCGCCAGGCCACCAAGGAGGCCGGTGAGATCGCGGGCCTCAAGGTCGACCGCATCGTCAACGAGCCCACCGCCGCCGCGCTGGCCTACGGCCTCGACAAGGGCGACGACCAGACCATCCTCGTCTACGACCTCGGTGGCGGCACGTTCGACGTGTCCCTGCTCGAGATCGGCGAGGGCGTCGTCGAGGTGAAGGCCACCAGCGGCGACAACCACCTCGGTGGCGACGACTGGGACAACGCGATCGTCCAGTGGATGGTCAAGAAGTTCAAGGACGCCAACGGCGTCGACCTGGCCGCCGACAAGATCGCCGCCCAGCGCCTCCAGGAGGCCGCGGAGAAGGCGAAGATCGAGCTGTCCTCCTCGAGCGACACCACGATCCACCTGCCCTACATCACCCACGGCGAGAACGGCCCGCTGCACTTCGAGGAGCGGCTCACCCGCTCCGAGTTCCAGCGGCTCACCGCCGACCTGCTCGAGCGCACCAAGGCGCCCTTCCAGAACGTCCTCAAGGACGGCGGCGTCGCGCTCTCCGCGATCGACCACGTGGTCCTCGTCGGCGGCTCGACCCGCATGCCGGCCGTGACCGAGCTGGTCAAGGAGATGCTCGGCGGCAAGGAGCCCAACAAGGGCGTCAACCCCGACGAGGTCGTCGCCGTCGGCGCCGCGCTGCAGGCCGGCGTCCTGGCCGGTGAGGTCAAGGACGTGCTGCTCCTCGACGTCACCCCGCTCAGCCTCGGCATCGAGACCAAGGGCGGCGTGTTCACCACGCTGATCGAGCGCAACACCACGATCCCGACCAAGCGCTCCGAGATCTTCACGACCGCCGACGACAACCAGCCGTCGGTCGAGATCAAGGTCGCCCAGGGCGAGCGGGCCATCTGGTCGCAGAACCAGGGCCTCGGCAACTTCGAGCTGACCGGCCTCCCGCCGGCTCCGCGCGGCGTGCCGAAGATCGAGGTCACCTTCGACATCGACGCCAACGGCATCGTCCACGTCTCCGCCAAGGACCAGGCGTCCGGCCGCGAGCAGTCGATGACGATCTCCGGCGGCAGCGCGCTGTCCAAGGACGACATCGACCGCATGGTCAAGGAGGCCGAGCAGTACGCCGAGGAGGACGCCAAGCGCCGCGAGGCCGTCGAGGTCCGCAACCAGGGCGACCAGCTCGTCTACACGACCGAGAAGTTCCTCGCCGACAACGGCGACAAGATCCCGGACGACGTGAAGACCGAGGTCTCCGCCGACGTCGAGTCGCTCAAGACCGTGCTGGCCGACGCCGAGGCGTCCGCCGACGCGCTCCAGGCCGCGATCTCCAAGCTCGGTGAGTCCAGCCAGAAGATGGGCGCCGCGATGTACGCCGCCGCCGAGGCCGACTCGGCCGCTGCGGGTGGCACCACCGGCGCGACCGGCGAGTCCGACGACGACGTCGTCGAGGCCGAGATCGTCGACGAGGACACCGAGGGCGACGCCAAGTGAGCGACGACAGCGTCAACCCGGAGGAGGGGGAGCTGCAGGAGACTGCGGCTCCCTCGCCCGAGGGCCAGGACGCCCCGGCCGAGGAGGGCGCCGCCGACGCCGTCGCCGATGCGGCGGCCGACGCCGTGACCGCCGAGGCCGACGAGCTCGCCCTGGCCAAGATCGCGCTGGAGGAGCGGACCCTCGACCTGCAGCGCCTGCAGGCCGAGTACCTCAACTACAAGCGCCGGGTCGAGCGTGACCGCGAGCTGCTGCGCGAGAACGCGACGTACGCCGCGCTCACGCCGATCATCGACGTCCTCGACACGATCGACCGGGCGCGGGAGCACGAGCCGCTCGAGGGCGGCTTCAAGGCCACCGCCGAGCAGCTCGAGCGCGTGGTCGCCCAGCTGGGCCTGGTGAAGTTCGGCGAGGTCGGCGACGCCTTCGACCCCACCGTGCACGAGGCGCTGTCGCACATCGGCACCGACGCCGAGGTCGAGGTGACCACCTGCAAGGTGATCGCCAAGGCCGGCTACAAGATCGGCGACCGGGTGGTCCGCGCGGCGCAGGTGCTGGTGGTCGACCCGGCTTGATCAACGCTACGAAGGAGAAGGGAGGTGCGCGATGAGTGACGACGGCATCCGGTCCGACTGGGCGACCAAGGACTTCTACAAGGAGCTCGGCGTCGCCAAGACCGCGTCGCAGGACGAGATCAAGAAGGCCTACCGCAAGCTCGCGCGTGCCAACCACCCCGACTCGCACCCCGACGACTCGGCCAAGCACGACAAGTTCAAGGCCGTGGCCGAGGCCTACGACGTGATCGGCGACGCCGACAAGCGCCAGAAGTACGACCAGGCGCGGGAGATGTTCGGCCGCGGCGGCTTCCCCGCCGGGGCGGGCTTCGGCCCGGGAGGCGGCTTCGGCGGTGGCGTCAACGTCGAGGACCTGCTCCGTGAGCGGGCCGGCGGCGGGGGTGGTGGCTTCGGCGACCTGTTCGGCGACCTGTTCGGCGGCGGCTTCGGCCAGGGCCGCCGGGCGCCGCGGGCCGCCCGCGGCGGCGACCTCGAGACGACGGCGACGATCGGCTTCACCGAGGCGCTCGAGGGCGTCACGGTGTCGCTGCGGATCAGCTCCGACGGCGCGTGCGCCACCTGTCACGGCACCGGCGGCAAGCCCGGCACCAAGCCGCACGTCTGCCCGACGTGCGACGGCACCGGCTTCGTCACGGCGTCCGTGGGCGGCGCCTTCTCGATGAACGAGACCTGCCCCTCGTGCGGTGGTCGCCAGCTCGTCTACGACGACCCGTGCCCCACCTGCCACGGCACCGGCCGCGGCCAGTCCGCGCGCACGATCCAGGCCAAGATCCCCGCGGGGGTCAAGGACGGCCAGCGGATCCGGCTGCGCGGCAAGGGCGCCCCGGGCGAGAACGGCGGCCCCGCCGGTGACCTCTACGTCACCGTCAAGGTCGCCGGCCACCGGGTGTTCGGCCGCAAGGGCGAGCACCTGACGGTCGACGTACCGGTCTCCTTCGCCGAGCTGGCGCTCGGCGCCGAGATCAAGGTGCCCACGCTGGGTGGCGCCCCGGTGACCCTCAAGGTCCCCGCCGGCACGCCCAACGGCCGGACCTTCCGGATCCGCGGCAAGGGCGCGGCCAAGGCCGACGGCACCAAGGGCGACCTGCTCGCGACCGTCGAGGTCCAGGTGCCGAGCTCGCTCGGCGCCGAGGCCAAGGAGGCCCTCGAGGCCTACGCCGCCGCGACCGCCGGCACGCCGCTGCGCGCCGGGCTCTTCACCGGCGACGCCGGCGAGGCACGCTGATGGCCGCCGTCCGCCCACCGCAGGGGCCGCCCGGAGCGGAGGACGCGGTCTACGTCATCAGCGTGGCCGCCCAGCTCTCCGGGCTGCACCCGCAGACCCTGCGCACCTACGAGCGGGTCGGGCTGATCACGCCCGGCCGCACCGGTGGCGGCGGACGGCGCTACTCCTACCGCGACATCGAGCGGCTCCGCGCGATCGCCGCCCTGACGGCGTCCGGCATCGGCATCGAGGGCGTCCGCCGGATCCTCGACCTCGAGAACGCGGTCGCCGCGCTGCGCGCCCGCAACGCCGAGCTCGCCGCCGAGCTGGACGCCGCCCGTGAGGCGCTGCGTCAGGCGATGGCCAGCCGTCCCACGCCGCGCTCCAACCTGCCCGCGCTGCCCGACGCTCCTGTCGGGCAGTCGATGGTCGTCTGGCGCCGGCGGCCCTGAGGGTGTTGGGATCCCCGCTTCAGCGGGGATTCCTGCGCTTCCTGCCCGTTGCAACGGCCAGGAAGCGCCAGCAACCGTCAGGAAGTACGCCGTCCGCGACCCCCGGTTGCTGCGACACCGTGACCTGAGATCTCTGTCGGGGTTGATAGGGCAGGCGTTAACCTCCACCCGTCGGGACCGTCCGAGGGCATGGGGCGCGGCGGGACCCCCACGGGACGAGAGGTGCGTGTGAGTTCAGTGCTCGAGTGGCTCGGCGACTGGGCCGACCACGTCGACTGGTTCGCGTTCGTGTCGATCCCGTTCTTCACCGGCATCATCGGCTGGCTGATCAACTGGTCCGGCCTGTGGATGCTCTTCAAGCCGGTCAGCTTCCACGGCTTCCGGGTCCCCGGCCTGCGTGAGATCGCGGGCGTCATCCCGCGCAAGCTGCAGGAGATCCCGGGCCTGATGGAGGGCGGCGTCGGCTGGCAGGGCATCGTCCCCGCGCGCGCCGCCAAGATGGGCAGCATCGCCGTCGACAAGGTGATCGCCAAGCTCGGTACGCCGGCGGAGTTCTACTCCCAGCTCGAGCCCGACCAGATCGCCGAGCACATCGTCGCCGTCTTCCGCCCCGACCTGCCGGCTCTCGTCGACGAGGTCATGATGCGCGAGCACCCGCGGCTGTGGCGCGACCTGCCGAAGCCGGTGCGCCAGGCGGTGATCGACCGGGTCCAGGCGCAGCTGCCGGGCGTCGTGAAGACGATCACCGACGAGATCGGCGTCCACATCGACCAGCTGCTCGACCCGAAGATCATGGTCATCGACCACTTCCGCAACAACCCCGAGCTGGTCGTCAAGGTCTTCAAGGACGTCGGCCAGCGCGAGCTCAACCTGATGGTCGCCTTCGGCTTCATCTTCGGCTTCCTGCTGGGCGTCCCGGTCGCGATCATCGACCAGACCTGGCACATCTGGTGGCTGCTGCCGCTGCTCGGCGTCTTCGTCGGCTGGACCACCAACCTGCTCGGCATGTGGCTGATCTTCGACCCGCCGGAGGAGAAGCGGATCCTCGGCATCAAGGTGCAGGGTCTCTTCCTGCGCCGCCAGGACGAGTGCGCCGAGGTCTACGCGCGGATCATCGCCGACGACGTGATCACGCTCGAGCGGATCGGCGACTTCCTCATGGACGGCCCGCGCGGCGACCGCACCCGGCAGATGATCGCCACCGCGATGCGCCCCGCGATCGACAAGGCCGCCGGCCCGCTGCGCGGCGCGGTCAACGTCGCGATGGGCGGGCGCCGCTACGACAGCATCAAGGACTCCTTCGCACAGGAGGCCGTCGGCCGCACCATCACGCCGTTCCGGGACGCCGAGTTCAGTCGCCAGCAGTCGGAGAAGATCCGGGTGCTGATCGCGCGGCGTACCAAGGAGCTCCCGCCCAAGGACTTCGTCGAGATGATGCGCTCGGCCATCAAGGAGGACGAGTGGATGCTCTACGCCCACGGCGCGATCATGGGTGCCGCCGGCGGGTTCATCCACCTCGGGATCTTCAATTGGGGATGGATTCCGGGATTCCCCCCGGCCTGAGCGGAAGGCTGACATGACCGACGACCTCGACAAGGACGGACTGCCGCGGCTGCCCGCGCTGCCCGGACCGGCCGTGGCCGAGTCCCTGCCCGGACTGGCCCGTGTGGCCGGCTCCGCGGCGCTGCACACCGCCG
Source organism: Nocardioides ginsengisoli (assembly GCF_039537225.1). Taxonomy (NCBI): domain Bacteria; kingdom Bacillati; phylum Actinomycetota; class Actinomycetes; order Propionibacteriales; family Nocardioidaceae; genus Nocardioides; species Nocardioides ginsengisoli. The sequence goes on along the minus strand of NZ_BAABAC010000040.1, from coordinate 97,807 downwards.
GCTGGGGCGTCCGTACGACGACCCGCAACTGGCTGCGCGTCGGCAAGGCCGTGACCAGCCGCGACGAGGCGGCCTCCCTCATCCGCGACGTCGGCTCGTACGTCGGCGCGCTCGGCGAGGTGGCCCGCCAGGTCTCCGGCGGCGTGCCCGTCGCCACCGCGCTGATGCGCGCCGGGGAGTCGCTCGGCGCCGGCGCGGAGCGCACGCGCGAGGTCCCCGTCGCGCCCGTCGTCGACGGCCAGGTCGTCGCGTCGCGCCCGCAGTCGCTGCGCGACCGCGGCAACGAGCTGCTCCAGCGCTCGCGCGACGTGTGGAGCCAGGACGACCGCCACCCGGCGTTCGACCGGATCCTCGACGAGCTCGCGCCCGACGAGGCGCGGATCCTCGTCATGCTGCTGCGCAACGGCCCGCAGCCGTCGGTCGACGTCCGCACCGGCGGGCCGATCGGCATGGTCAACAGCCAGCTGATCGCGCCGGGGCTCAACATGGTCGGGCCGCGCGCGGGGCTGCGCTACCTCGACCAGGTGCCGTCGTACCTCAACAACCTGTTCCGGCTGGGCCTGGTCTGGTTCTCGCGCGAGCCGGTGCGCGACCACCTGGAGTACCAGGTGCTCGAGGCGCAGCCCGACGTCCTCGGCGCGCTGCACTCGGTGAAGTTCGCGAAGGTCGTGCGCCGCAGCATCCACCTCACGCCCTTCGGCGAGGAGTTCTGCAAGCTCGCGCTCGTCGACGAGCAGACCGCCGCCAGCGACGACCTGCCCGAGCACGAGGCGCCGCCGGAGATCGACGGAAACTAACTGACGATCCGCCCGCCGGCGCCGCGCCACCACCGCGCCGCCGCACGTACGGCGGGCGGCAGGTCGTCCCGCGACGCGAGCGCGGCCAGCTCCGGCTGCCGCGACATGCCGGCCGCGAAGAGCGCGTCGTAGCCGACCTCGTCGTCGGCGACGACCAGATCGCGCAGCAGCGGCTCGGGCAGCGGCACGCCGGCGAACCCGCAGATGGTCAGGCCCGCGCCACGCACCACAGGGTCGTCGGAGGCCAGCCAGGGGGCGGGATCCGCGGTCTCGAACGGGATCATCAAGTTGGCGAAGGCGAACGCCGCGCCGTGGCGGGTGATCTCGTCGGGGCCGTCGAGCGCGGAGATGCAGAGCTGCTCACGCACCGCGTCGGCGAACGGCGAGGCGACGAGCAGGAAGGACGACGTCACCACGTGGGTGGCGCGGAAGTCGTAGAGCACCTCGAAGAGCAGCCGGGCGAGCAGGCTCTCGCCGGCGGACGTGCCGGTGATCTGGGCGGCCAGCGACGCGGCGTGGGCGAAGTGGCGGTTGCGGCGGGTGCGGGACCAGGTGGCGGCGCGGCGCGGCTCGACGAGGTCGCGGGCGAGCAGCGCGCGGACCGCCGTACGGAACTCGGGCGGGCAGCACGCCAGCGTCGAGCTGAGGATCGGCTGGCGCAGCGGGTCGCCGACCGCGGCGTCGCACGCGGCGGCGAACACCGGCACGAGCGGCATCCAGTCGGAGCGGCGCAGGCCGCCGACGCTGCGCATGTTCTGGATCCCGAGGCAGCCGGCGCGCGCGATCACCCACGACTCATGGGACAGCAGCTCGCCGCACCAGGTCACCAGGTCGGCCGTCGGACGCTCGGTGACGGCGCTGAGCAGGTCGGCGGCGCGCTGCATGCCGGGCGCCTCGACCGCCTCGCGGATGACCTCCGCGACCACGGCGCCGTAGGGGCTGCAGCGGAGCTTGGCGAGCGCCTCGTAGCGCAGCTGGTAGGCCAGCCCCGCCGACCGGCCGACCTCGTCGACGAGCTTCGCGATCAGCGGCCGGGCGGTGCGCGCGGGCAGGCCGAACGGCGTGAGCGTGTGGTACTCCGCGAACCGCAGCCACTCGTGGGCCAGGGGCTCGTCGGCGGCGACCGCGTCGCACGCCGTGCTGAAGCCCTCGAGGGTGGGCGCCGGCACGAACGGCTCGGCGTCGGCGGGCGCATAGGAGAAGGTCCGGCACAGGACGTCGACCGGCGCGCGGAGGTGACCGTAGGGGATGTCGAGCGCCCGCTCGTAGGCGGCGATGACCCGCCCGCTGCGCCGGCCGGCGGTCTCGACGCGGGAGAGGGTGGCCGGCGAGAGCGCCGTACTGGCGTCGGTACGGCGGCCCAGCTCGCGCAGCGGCACGCCCGCCGCGGCGCGGGTGCTGCGCAGGAGCCAGCCGATCCGCGCGCCGACGTCGATCCGCGCACCCGCGAGCGGGGAGGCGTCGTCGATCTCGTCGGCGTGGCGAGCCATAGGGCATGGTGGCAGGTCGGCCGTCGTTTCATCGACCGATCGGACCGAAACAATCGCGATCGGGCCCTCCTGCTGTGCGATTTTGAACTCCAGCGCGGTCGAGCGCGAGTGTCCGGTGCGGCGTGGGGCCGTGCTCCGCCTGCGGGGGACCAGGGGGAACCCGTTCGACCGCGATCACCCGCGGTGGGTGGGGGAACCCGAGATTCCTCCACCCACCGTCGCTGTTCTCGCCCGCCCCGAGCCCCGGGCCCCTGGCGTCGGCGTCGCCGCGCTGCGCCCCTGGCTGGCGAGAAATTCAAAGTTGATAGGAACAGACTCAACTCTGGTGTCGTTGAGAGAGTGACCGGCCGGACGATCCCGGCCAAGATGAACCCAGCACTCTCGACAGGAGCCGACCACTCATGAGCCAGTTCGGGGCCGACAAGTTCACCACGCGCAGTCGCGAGGCGATCGAGGCCGCCCAGCTCGCCGCGACCACGGCGGGCAACACCACCGTCGAGCCGATCCACCTGCTCGTCGCGCTGCTGCTGCAGACCGACGGGACGGCGGCCAGTCTGGTCGCCAAGGCCGGTGTCGACGCCCCCGCGCTCGTCCACGCCGCCTCCGCCGCGCGCGACGCGCTGCCGCGGGCCAGCGGGGCGACCGTCCAGCAGCCCGCCGGCTCGGCGGCGCTGACCCGCGTCCTGGCGTCCGCGCTCGACCTGGCGCGCTCGATGAAGGACGACTTCGTGGCGTCCGAGCACCTGCTCATCGCGCTGGCGACGGTCGAGTCGACCGCCAAGACGGTCCTCGAGGAGGCCGGGCTCACCGCCGACGGGCTGCGCGAGTCGGTGACGGCGGTGCGCGGCAACCGGCGGGTGACCAGCCAGGACGCCGAGGACACCTACGAGGCGCTCGAGAAGTACTCCGTCGACCTCACCGCCGCCGCCGAGGAGGGCCGGCTCGACCCGGTGATCGGGCGCGACGCCGAGATCCGGCGGGTGGTGCAGGTGCTGAGCCGTCGTACCAAGAACAACCCGGTCCTCATCGGCGAGCCCGGCGTCGGCAAGACCGCCGTCGTCGAGGGACTCGCCCAGCGCGTGGTGGCGGGCGACGTCCCCGACTCGCTCAAGGGACGGCGGGTGCTCAGCCTCGACCTGGCCGCGATGGTGGCCGGTGCGAAGTACCGCGGCGAGTTCGAGGAGCGGCTCAAGGCCGTCCTCGAGGAGATCAAGCAGGCCAGCGGCCAGGTGATCACCTTCATCGACGAGTTGCACACCGTCGTCGGCGCGGGCGCCGGCGGCGACTCCGCGATGGACGCCGGCAACATGCTCAAGCCGATGCTGGCGCGCGGCGAGCTGCACATGATCGGCGCCACCACCCTCGACGAGTACCGCGAGCGGATCGAGAAGGACCCCGCGCTGGAGCGCCGCTTCCAGCAGGTCTTCGTCGGTGAGCCGAGCGTCGAGGACACGATCCAGATCCTGCGCGGCATCCAGGAGAAGTACGAGGCCCACCACGGCGTCCGGATCACCGACGCCGCGCTGGTCGCCGCCGCGACCCTGTCCGACCGCTACATCAGCGGCCGCCAGCTGCCCGACAAGGCGATCGACCTCATCGACGAGGCGGCGTCCCGGCTGCGGATGGAGATCGAGTCCTCCCCGGAGGAGATCGACCAGCTCCGTCGCCAGGTCGACCGGCTGAAGATGGAGGAGTTCGCGCTCGCAAAAGAGTCCGACGATGCCTCCCGCGAGCGGCTCGACGCGCTGCGCCAGGACCTCGCCGACAAGGAGGAGGAGCTGCGCGGGCTCGAGGCCCGCTGGGAGCGGGAGAAGTCCTCGCTCGAGGGGGAGGGCGAGCTGCGCCGTCAGCTCGACCAGCTCCGCGTCGAGGCCGACAAGCTGACCCGCGAAGGCAACCTCGCCGGCGCCAGCGAGATCCTCTACGGCCGGATCCCCGCGCTCGAGGAGCAGATCAAGGCCGTCGAGGCGGTCGAGGACGCCGAGCTGCCGACCGAGAAGCTGGTCGGCGAGGAGGTCGGCGCCGAGCAGGTCGCCGAGGTGGTCGAGGCCTGGACCGGCATCCCCACCGGGCGCATGCTGCAGGGCGAGACCGCGAAGCTGCTGGAGATGGAGAGCGTCATCGGCGAGCGTCTGATCGGGCAGCGGGCCGCGGTCGGCGCCGTGAGCGACGCCGTACGACGCGCGCGGGCCGGCATCGCCGACCCCAACCGCCCGACCGGCTCGTTCCTGTTCCTCGGCCCCACCGGCGTCGGCAAGACCGAGCTCGCCAAGGCGCTGGCCGACTTCCTGTTCGACGACGAGCGGGCGATCGTCCGGATCGACATGAGCGAGTACGCCGAGAAGCACTCCGTCGCACGTCTGGTCGGCGCCCCTCCGGGCTACGTCGGATACGACGAGGGCGGGCAGCTCACCGAGGCCGTGCGTCGGCGCCCCTACTCCGTCGTCCTGCTCGACGAGGTCGAGAAGGCCCACCCCGAGGTCTTCGACATCCTGCTGCAGGTGCTCGACGACGGGCGGTTGACCGACGGCCAGGGCCGCACGGTCGACTTCCGCAACACGATCCTCATCCTGACCTCCAACCTGGGCTCGCAGTACCTGGTCGACCCGACCCTGGAGCCCGAGGCACAGAAGGAGGCCGTGCTCGGCGTCGTCCGGCAGTCGTTCAAGCCCGAGTTCCTCAACCGGCTCGACGAGATCGTCACCTTCGACGCGCTCTCGCGCGACGACCTCGGCCACATCGTCGACCTGCAGCTCGCGCTGCTGGAGAGCCGGCTGGCCGTGCGGCGGATCTCGATCCACGTCACGCCCGCCGCTCGCGCCTGGCTGGCGGAGGTCGGCTACGACCCGGCCTACGGCGCGCGTCCGCTGCGGCGGCTGATCCAGTCCGCGATCGGCGACCCGCTGGCGCGGATGCTGATCGGCGGCGAGGTCACCGACGGCGGGTCGGTGACGGTCGACCGGGGTGAGGACGGGCTGGTCCTCCGCCGCTGACGCCCGGCCACCCGGGATGGGGCTCCCGCTCGTGCCTTCTGATGGAATGGAGGCATGAGCGAGGAGCAGCCCCGGCCGGGACAGGCGACGCTGGCGGGCGCGCTCATCATCGCCGGCGCGGTGGTCGTCGTCCTCGGCGCGTGGGACCGGATCGCCGGCCTCCACTCGCTGGAGGGGCAGCGCCACCTGGCGTCCGATCCGCTCGTCACCGAGCTCGGCATGAGCCTCGACGGCGTCGAGACGATGATCCGCGTGCTGTGCCTGATCGGCGCGGGCGCGGCGACCGCCGCGGTGATCCTCGGCACCCAGGTCTACCGGCGCTCGCTGAGCGCGCGGGTCGCGCTGACCGCGCTGACGCCGCTGTTCCTGGTCGGCGGGATCGCGATCGACGTCTTCCCGGCCTTCCTGCTGATCGCCGGTGTCGCGCTGCTGTGGGCGTCGCCGACCCGCGACTGGTACGCCGGGCGGCCGTGGGTCCAGGCCTACGAGGAGCGCCGTGCGGCGCGCGCGGCGATGCTGCGCCCGCCGGCGCCACCGGCGCCGTCGTCCCTGCAGGGGCCGTCGGCCGGCCCGGGTGCTCCGGGCGCGTCGCAGCAACTGCAGCGGCCGGTGCCCCCGCCGTACCCGGCCCCGGTGCCGCGGCCCGTCGCCGGCCCGCGCGGGCGGATCGAGCGTGGTCCGCGACCGCCGGCCCTCATCGCGGCGTGCGTGCTGACCTGGCTGACGGCGCTGGTCGTGGTGGTCGGGCTGTCCCTCGGCATGACCCGGGTGGCCAGCGAGAGCGGCCAGGTCTTCGCCGAGATGAAGCGGACCCAGCCGCAGCTGGTCGACGCCGCCCAGGTCACCGAGCAGCAGGTCGTGACCTACCTGTACCTGATCCTCGCCGGCATGATCGCCTGGGCGTTGGTGGCGGTCCTCCTCGCGGGCCTCGCCTACGCCGGCCAGAACTGGGCGCGCATCACCCTCGCCGTCTCCGGCATCGGCGCCGCGGGCCTGACGCTGCTCGGCTCGGGCTCGGCGTGGCCGCTGATCATCGTGGTGGCGCTCATCGCCGGCGCCACGGCGCTGCTGATGCGCGGCGAGATCGGCCGCTGGTACGCCGGCGGGCGCTGAAAGAGCTCCTGAGGAGCTGACGCTACGGCGACACTTCAGGCCCGCAGGTCGGCCGCGGCGAGTCGTCGTACCGCCTCGGCGATGACCTCGGGCCGCTTGCAGAACGCCCACCGGACCAGGTGCCGGCCGCTGCCCGGCACGTCCGGGTCGTCGTAGAAGACCTCCGACGGGATCGCGACCACGCCGGCGCGCTCGGGCAGCGCCCGGCAGAAGTCGCCGCCGCTGGCCCAGCCGAGCGAGCTGACGTCGGTCGTGGCGAAGTAGGTCCCCTCGGGGACGTAGGTGGTGAGTCCGGCCGCGCGCAGGCCGTCGACGAGCTGGTCGCGCTGCGCCTGGAGGTCGTGCGCGAGGGCGGTCGGGAAGGCGTCGCCGGCGTCGAGCGCGGCCGCGACGGCGGGCTGGAGCGGGGAGCCGGACGTGAAGGTCAGCCACTGCTTGGCCGAGGTCACCGCCGCGACGAGCGGCGCCGGACCGGTCGCCCAGCCGACCTTCCAACCGGTGACCGACCAGGACTTCCCGGCGCTGGAGAGCGTGAGCGTCCGCTCGGCCATGCCGGGCAGCGTGGCGAGGGGGAGGTGCGGGCGGCCGTCGAAGGTGAGGTGCTCGTAGACCTCGTCGGTCACCACGATCAGGTCGTGCTCCTGCGCGACGCGGGCGACCGCGGCGAGCTCGTCGGCGTCGAGGACCCGGCCGGTCGGGTTGTGCGGGGTGTTGAGCAGGATCAGCGTGGTCCGGTCGGTGACCGCGGCCTCGAGCTCGGCCGGGTCGAGCCGGAAGTCCGGCGCGCGCAGGGTGACCGGACGCCGTACGCCGCCGGCGAAGTCGATCATCGCCGTGTAGGAGTCGTAGTACGGCTCGAGCACGACCACCTCGTCGCCCGGGTCGACCAGCCCGAGCAGCGCGCCCGCGATCGCCTCCGTGCACCCGGTCGTGACCACGACCTGCGTGTCGGGATCGAGCTCGATCCCGTAGCGCCGCTGCTGGTGCCGCGCGATCGCGTGGCGCAGGGCGGGGACGCCGATGCCGGGCGCGTACTGGTTGGCCCCGCCGCGGAGCGCGTCGACCGCCGCCCCGATCAGCTCCGGCGGACCGTCGGTGTCGGGGAAGCCCTGGCCCAGGTTGACCGCGCCGGTGCGGACGGCGAGCGCCGACATCTCGGCGAAGATCGTCTCGCCCATCCCGGCCACGCGGGCGGCGGCGGGGGCGGCGGCACGGGAGGCGCGGGCAGCGGCGTGGTCGGACACCTGTCGACCCTAGGGCATGGCCGTGGGCAGCGGACCGCCCGCGTTCTCCGGACGGCGCCGCACGCTCTAATCTCGGAGCGTGACGACCACCGACACCTCCCTCGCCGCCGACATCGACGCCACCTGCCGCCTGACCGGCGAGTTCACGCTCCGGTCCGGCCAGGTGAGCAACGAGTACTTCGACAAGTACCTCTTCGAGGCCGACCCGCTGCTCCTCGCCCGGGTCGCGCGCGAGGTCGCGCAGCTGCTGCCGGCCGACGCCGAGCTGCTCGGCGGGCTCGAGATGGGCGGCATCCCGATCGCGACCGCGGTCAGCCAGCTGGTCGGGATCCCGGTGGTGTTCGTGCGCAAGAAGGCCAAGGAGTACGGCACCGCCAAGCTGGCCGAGGGCTCGTCGTACGACGGCCGGAAGGTCGTGCTCATCGAGGACGTGATCACGACCGGCGGCGCGGTGCGCGACGCCACGAAGGCGCTGCGTGAGGGCGGCGCGATCGTCGAGACGGTGGTCTGCGCGATCGACCGCAGCCCGGCGGGGGAGAACCCGCTGGCCGACGTCGCGCTCGAGGTCCGCGCGGTGCTGACCAAGGCGCAGCTGGACACGGCCCGGGCGGCCGCCCAGGCCTGACCGCCGGCCGCCACCCGCCCGCCGGGGCCTGAGCCGACCCGCCCGTGCGGGCGGGTCGCTCAGGCCGGACGGCCGAAGGTCACTCGGCCGCGGGTGCGCCCGCGATGTTGACCAGCCAGCTCACGCCGTACTTGTCGTCGAGCATGCCGAAGCTGTCGCCCCACGGCGCCTTCTCCAGCGGCTGGTGGATGGTCGCGCCCTCGGACAGGCCGTCCCACCAGGCGCGCAGGGTGGCCTCGTCCTCGGCGGGGCCGCTGATGCTGACCTGCTGCTTCTGGGGCTCGCCCGGCACGTGGTGCGGGTGGTCGGCGCCCATGAGCAGGACGGAGTCGGAGACCGACAGGGCCGCGTGCATGACCCAGTCGACCTCGTCCTCGGCGACGCCCATCGCGGTGCCGCCCATGTCGGCGAAGGTCATCACGGAGAGCTCGCCGCCGAGGACGGAGCGGTAGAACTCCATCGCCTCACGGGCCTGCCCGCGCCAGTTGATGTAGGGGTTGAGGTTGATCGCCATGGTTTGCTCCCGACGTGGTGAGGGTGGACGCCGGGATCGACCGGCGCGGATCCCGAGAATCATCGCTCCGACCACCGACACCCACCACCAACGGCGGATGAACCCGCGATCAGGGGGTCGATCAGGGGGTCGATCAGGGGTCGATCAGGGGGTCGAGCAGGGGAGGCGAGCAGGGCGTCGAGCAGGGACTCACTCGACGCCGGAGTCGACCGGCTGGTCGCTCCCGTCGGGCCGCTTGGCGCCGGGCCGCTTGTGCCGCCACCACTCCCAGCCGATCGGGACGGCGGAGAAGGCCAGGATGGCGAGGGTGACGTAGTCGATGTTCTCGCCGAGCGCGGGGATGGCCGCGCCGAGGAAGTAGCCGAGCAGCGTGATCGAGGTGACCCACAGCAGGGCGCCGACCGCGCTCCAGAGGAAGAAGCGGCGCCGCGCCATCATCGTCACGCCGGCCACGACGGTGATGTAGGTGCGCACGAAGGGCACGAACCGGCCGATGACCAGCGCCTTGTTGCCGTGCTTGTCGAAGAAGGCGCCGGTGTTGTCGAAGTACTTCTTCTTCAGGATCCGGCCGTCGCGCTCGTAGAGCGGCGGCCCGAGTCTGCGCCCGATCTCGTAGCCCGCCACATTGCCGGCGAAGGCGGCGGCGACGAGCAGCACGATCGCGATGAGCAGCTCGATCGGCTCGTTGTTGATGCCGATCACCGAGTAGCCGGTCTTGCTGCTGCCCGCGATGAACAGGCCGAGCGCGAAGAGCAGCGTGTCGCCGGGGAGGAACGGGAAGAAGAGACCGCACTCCACGAAGACGATGGCGATCGCGATCCAGATGAAGGTGCTGCCGTACTCATGCTGCAGCCAGGTGGGGTCGAGCCACTTGATTCCGAGCAGCATCGGTACGACGAGCGGCGTCGCGACCAGCGAGTTCACGACGCCACGCTACCGGCCGGTGCCCAACGGCGTGACGGATAGGGTGCCGTTCGTGGACGGGGAGGCGGCGGAGGCGGCGCAGGAGCGGCGCGCGCCGTACGACCCGATGCCCCACGGGCAGCCCGAGGTGGGCGTCGGGCCGTGGTCCGGAGCGTGGCCGGAGGGCCCCGGCAGCGAGGTGTACGACGAGCAGCTGCTGCGCGAGGGAGACCGCCGCAATGTCGTCGACCGCTACCGGTACTGGAGTGTCGAGGCGATCGTCGCCGACCTCGACCGCCGCCGGCACGGCTTCCACGTCGCCATCGAGAACTGGCAGCACGACTTCAACATCGGCACCATCGTCCGCTCCGCCAACGCCTTCCTCGCGGCCGAGGTCCACATCGTCGGCAACCGCCGGTGGAACCGCCGGGGCGCGATGGTCACCGACCGCTACCAGCACGTGCGCCACCACCCGAGCGTCGCCGAGCTGCACGCCTACCTCGCCGCCGACGGGATCCCGCTGCTCGGCATCGACAACCTCCCCGGCTCCGCCCACCTGGAGACGATGCAGATCCCCGAGCGGGTCTGCTTCCTCTTCGGGCAGGAGGGTCCGGGGCTGTCGGAGGCCGCGCGCGAGGCGTGCGACGGGACCTTCTCGATCGCCCAGTTCGGCTCGACCCGGTCGATCAACGCCTCCGCGGCGGCCGCGATCGCGATGCACGCCTGGGTCCGGCAGCACGCGGACCTGACCGGCGACACCGCCTGGAGGGGCTAGGCCGGCTCGGCCGCGTCGGCCTCCTCCAGCCGGCCGCGCAGCGCGCTCAGCCCGCGCGCGGTGTGGCTCTTGACCGTGCCCTCGGCGATGCCGAGCTCGGCCGCCACCTCGGCGACCGGCAGCCCCAGCCAGTGCCGGAGCAGGACCGCGGCCCGCTGCTGCGCCGGCAGGGTCTGCAGCGCGGCGACGAGCGAGGTGCGGTCCTCGACGGACAGCCCGCCCGGCGCCACCACCTCGGGCAGGACGTCGGCCGGGCGCTCGCGGCGTACTGCTCGGCGGGACTCGTCGATCGCCGCATTGAGCAGGATCTTGCGCGCGTAGGGCTCCTCGGTCCCGCTGCGCGCGACCCGCGGCCACGCGACGTACAGCCGGACCAGCGCGACCTGGACCAGGTCGTCGGCCCGGTGCCAGTCGCCGCACATGCCGTAGGCGATCCGGCGCAGCTGGTCGCGGCGGGCCGCGACGAACTCGGTGTATGCCGCCTCGCGCTCGGCACGCCTCATCGGGCGGTCCCCGCCATCCGGTCCTTCTGGTGGGCGAGCCAGCCGGCGAGGTCGTCGTAGCCGGACTCGGCCGGCGTCTCGGCCACCCCGCCGCCGGTGCTCGAGCCGGGGTCGCCGGCCACGGCCGCGTGGCGGTAGAGCAGCACCCACACGATGTCGCCGCCCTTGCGCAGCGCGAGCCCCACCGAGGAGGTGACCTGCTGCGACCCGTCGACCAGGCCGTCGACCAGGCCGTCGACCAGGCCGTCGACCGGGCCGTCGACGCGCTGGTAAACCTCCCAGCCGTCGCGGATGAGGACCTCGCTGTCGTCCTGCGGGTCGTAGCCCGCGGGGAACACGTCCTTCAGGCCCGAGGTCGGGGCGAGGCCCTCCTCGGAGACCCCCGCCGCGACCAGCACCGAATGGTCGCTGCCCTGCCCCCCGCCGAACTGTGAGGTCACCGCCACGCCGGCTCCGCCGACGACCAGCGCGAGCGCCAGGACGGCGCCCCCCGCGGCCAGCCGGCGACGTCGTACGGCGTGGCGACCGGCGCCGATCGTCGTCCGGACGTCGAAGGTCGGGGGCGGCGGCGCGGCGCCGAGCTCGGCGTCCAGCCGCTCGATGATCTCCTGCATGGCTCCTCCGTCGGGTGGGGACTCACTCAACCAGGGATACGCACGCCGACTCCGATCGGTTGTCACGGTAGGTTGAGACGGTCGTAACCGGACCTCGCGCAGGAGCCACCCAGCATGCCCATCGCCACTCCCGAGAAGTACGCCGAGATGCTCGACGCCGCGAAGGCGGGCTCGTTCGCCTTCCCGGCCATCAACGTCACCTCCTCGCAGACCCTCAACGCGGCGCTCAAGGGCTTCGCGGACGCCGGGTCCGACGGCATCGTCCAGGTGTCGACGGGCGGCGCGGAGTACCTCTCCGGCCCCTCGATCAAGGACATGGTCTCCGGCTCGGTCGCCTTCGCGGCCTACGCCGCCGAGGTCGCGAAGAGCTACCCGGTCAACATCGCGCTGCACACCGACCACTGCCCCAAGGACAAGCTCGACGGCTTCGTCCGCCCGCTGCTGGCCATCTCGGCCGAGCGCGTGGCCCGCGGTGAGGCGCCGCTGTTCCAGTCGCACATGTGGGACGGCTCCGCCGTACCGCTCGACGAGAACCTGCAGATCGCCGAGGAGCTGCTCGCCAAGGCCGCGGCCGCGCGCGTGATCCTCGAGATCGAGGTCGGCGTCGTCGGCGGCGAGGAGGACGGCATCGTCGGCGCGATCGACGAGAAGCTCTACACCACCCCCGAGGACGCCCTCGCCACCGTGCGCGCGCTCGGCATCGGCGAGAAGGGTCGCTACCTGACGGCCCTCACCTTCGGCAACGTGCACGGCGTCTACAAGCCGGGCAACGTCAAGCTCCGTCCCGAGATCCTGCGCGACGCGCAGGCCGCGATCGTCGCCGAGCTCGGCCTCCCGGCCGGCTCCAAGCCGTTCGACCTGGTCTTCCACGGCGGCTCCGGCTCGTCGGCCGAGGAGATCGCCGCCGCCGTCGACTTCGGCGTGGTGAAGATGAACATCGACACCGACACCCAGTACGCCTTCACCCGGCCCGCCGCCGACCACATGTTCCGCAACTACGACGGCGTGCTGAAGATCGACGGCGAGGTCGGCGACAAGAAGGCCTACGACCCGCGCGCCTGGGGCAAGGCCGCCGAGGCCGGCATGGCCGCGCGCGTCGTCGAGGCGAGCGAGAACCTCCGCTCGGCCGGCAAGACCGTCGGCTGACGGTGACCGCGACCCTCCCCACCGCGGCGGACGTCGACCGGGCGGCCGCGCTGCTGGGCCCGGTGATCGCGCCGACCCCGCTTCAGCGCGCCGACCGGCTCTCGGCGCTGACCGGCTACGACGTCTGGCTCAAGCGCGAGGACCTCACCCCGGTCCGCTCGTACAAGGGCCGCGGCGCCTACACGGTCGTCGCGGGTCTCTCGGAGGAGGAGCGCTCGCGCGGCGTGACCTGCGCCAGCGCCGGCAACCACGCCCAGGGCGTCGCCTTCGCGTGCGCCCGGGCCGGCGTCCACGCCACCATCTTCCTGCCGCGCACCACGCCGCGGCAGAAGCGCGACCGGGTCGCCGCCCTCGGCGGTGACCAGGTCGAGGTCGTCATCGCCGGCGAGGCGTACGACGACGCCGCGGTCGCCGCGGCCGACTTCGCCGCGGCCTCGGGCGCGACCGCCGTACCGGCGTTCGACCACCCCGGCATCGTCGCCGGTCAGGGCACCGTCGCGGCCGAGATCCTCGCCCAGTCGGCCGAGCTCGGCTGGCAGCCGGACGCCCTCGTGCTGCCGGTCGGTGGCGCGGGACTCATCGCCGGCTGCCTCACCGTCCTCGGCGAACGTCTGCCCGGCGTCCGCGTGGTCGCCGCGGAGCCCTCCGGCGGCGCCTCGCTCGCCGCGGCACTCGACGCCGGCGGCCCGGTCGAACTCGACAGCGTCGACCCGTTCGTCGACGGCGCCGCGGTGCGCCGGGTCGGTGACCTGACCTACCGCGCCGTCGCGGCCTCCCGCACGCTCGTCGACCTCTCGGTCGCCGCCGTCCCCGAGGGCCTGATCTGCGTCGAGATGCTCGACCTCTACCAGGTCGACGGCATCATCGCCGAGCCCGCCGGCGCCCTCGCGCCCGCCGCGCTGCGCGTCGACGGCGGCCTGCCCGGGCTCGAGGGACTCGCCCCCGGCAGCCGGGTCGTGGTCGTCGTCTCCGGTGGCAACAACGACGTCTCGCGCTATGCGGACATCGTCGAGCGGGCCCTCGTCTTCGAGGGGCTCAAGCACTACTTCCTCATCGAGTTCCCGCAGGAGCCGGGCGCGCTGCGCCGCTTCCTCGACGACGTGCTCGGGCCCGACGACGACATCACGCTCTTCGAGTACACCAAGCGCAACAACCGCGAGACCGGCCCGGCGCTGGTCGGCATCGAGATGCAGTCGCGGCACGACCTCGACGGGCTGCTCGCCCGGATGGAGGAGTCGCGGCTGCGCGTGGAGATCGTGCCGCCGGACAGCCCGCTGTTCGGCTTCGTGCTGTCCTGACCGGCCTCAGCGACCCTCGGCCGGTGCGCCCTGGGGTGCCGCGGCCGCGGCGGCGTGCCCGCCGAAGCCCTCGTGGCGCGGCCGCTCGTAGAACATCACGGCGATCAGGCCGACGACGTACATCGCGGTCGGCAGCCACAGCGACTGCTGCATCGCCTTGCTGAACAGCTCGGCGACGTGGGGGTCGCGGATCTGGGCGGCGCCGGCGTCGCCGTGGGCGGCGGCGCCGGGGAGGTAGTGGGCGAGCCGGCTGTCCATGAGGACGGCGATCGCCGCCGCGCCGAGCACCGAGCCGACCTGACGGGTGGCGTTGTAGACGCCCGCGCCGGCGCCGGCGAGGCTCATCGGCAGGTTGCGGTTGGCGGTGGTGGCGGTGGGCGCCCAGATGAAGGCGTTGCCGACGCCGATCACGCCCATCGGGACGGCCAGCTCCCAGACCGCGACGCCGGGGGAGAGCCGCCAGGTGAGCAGCAGGAACCCGAGCAGCGCGGTGGCGAACCCGAAGCCGAGCACGCGACGCGGGTGCAGCCGGTCGCTGAGCGAGCCGACCAGACGGGCCAGGAAGATCGACATGACCGCCATCGGCACCATCAGCAGCGCCGCCTGCAGCGGCGAGTAGCCGCGGACGGCCTGGGCGTAGAGCATCAGCGGGAAGCCGAAGGAAGCCGCGATCGCGCCCATGCAGGTGATCGCGGCGTTGGAGACGGTGAAGTTGCGGTCGCGGAAGAGGCTGAGCGGCACCAGCGGCTCGGCGCGGTTGAGCCGCTGCCAGACCAGGAAGAGGACCAGCAGCACGACGCCGCCGGCGATCATCGCGATGATCCAGCCGGCCCAGTCCTTCTGGTGGCCCTCCTGGATGCCGAAGCAGAGCAGGAACATCGCGCTGCCGGACAGCACCACGCCGAGCCAGTCGAACCGATGGGCATGGGTGGGCAGCGCCGGCACCTTGAGCACCGCCATCACGAAGGCGACGATGCCGACCGGGATGTTGACGAAGAAGATCCACTCCCAGCCGAGGCTGTCGGTGAGCACCCCGCCGAGCACCGGGCCGACGACGAGCGCGACGCCCGCGGTCGCGCCCCAGATCGCCATCGCCTGGCCGCGCGAGGCGGCCGGGAAGATGCGGGTGATGATCGCCATCGTCTGCGGGGTCATCATCGACGCGCCGAGCCCCTGCACCACGCGCGCGAGGATGAGCGCGCCGACGGTGGTGGTCAGGCCGCACCACAGGGAGGCGAGGGTGAAGACCGTGAGGCCGGCGAGGTAGATGTACTTCGAGCCGAACCGGTCGCCGAGTCGCCCGGTGATGAGCACCGGCACGGCGTAGGCGAGCATGTAGGCGCTCGAGACCCACACCACGTCGTTGACGGAGGCGTCGAGCTTCTCGATGATCGTCGGCGTCGCGACGGTCACGATGGTCAGGTCGACCAGGATCATGAAGAAGCCGATCACCAACGCCCACAGGGCCGGCCAGGGGCTGGCCGACTCAGCAGGCGTGGTCGCGGCCTCCGGGATGGGTGCGCTGCTGGTCATGGACTCCAGTCAACACCTGACCACCGACACAAACCCACGGGCACCGGCACCGGCACCGGCCCCCGGCCGCCGCGGCGTGCGCGTCACAATGAGCTCATGAGCATCACGCCCGGCGCTGACCTGATGGCCGGCCCCCCGCCCACGCACCTGCCCGTCGACCCCGCCGCCGAGCTGCTCGCGGCCGGGGAGGCCCCCGCGTCCGTCGTACGACGCCTGCCGGCCTCGCCCCTCGCCTGGGCCACGCTCGCCGAGGAGGCGCAGCGCCGGCTGGACGGCGGCGACGAGAGCGTCGACTGGGTCACGATCTACGCCTACGCCCGCGTCGGCTACCACCGCTCGCTCGACATGCTGCGCCGCAGCGGCTGGAAGGGCCACGGCCCCGTGCCGTGGGAGCACGAGCCCAACCGCGGCTTCCTGCGCGCGCTCGGCCTGCTCGCCGTCGCCGCCCGCGCGATCGGCGAGACCGACGAGTGGGAGCGCTGCGCGACCTTCCTGCGCGACTCCAGCCCCACGGCGTACGACGCGCTCCTGGGCTGACGCCCGGAATCACCCGTCGCTGCGACTTCCGAAACCGCATGTAACTCGGTGTCCGTGGATCTGGCTGGGTGTCATGACCGGTAACGACACCCAGCCAGATGACGGACGACCGTGGTAGTTGCCGACGACCGGAGCGGACGCCGAGCGGGTTGTCCACAGGCTCCGAGAACGTTCTTGGCTGAAGGCCCGGATCGGCGCAGGCTTCGGTGGCATGACCCCTCGTGTCCACGCCCGCATCGCGGCCGGCGGCGGAGTGATCCGGCGCTTCCAGCTACTCGACCTCGGCGTCTCTCCCTCGGAGATCCGTCGCCTCATCAACGCCGGAGCGCTTGTCCGCCTGCGCCGCGGCGTCTACACGTCGCGTGAGCTGTGGGAATCACTCGACGAGTACGTCGACCGCCCGCTGCTCCTCGCCCGAGCCGCGATCGCGACCATGCAGCGCGGGTGGGTGCTCAGCCACGACTCCGCCGCCCACGCGTGGGAGCTGCCCATCCTCCGTCCGGCCGTGCCGCTCGTCCACGTCACCCGGCCCGGGTTCACCAACGCGTGGACGGAGTACGGCGTACGCCACCACCTCGCCCGCTTCTCGTCGCGCCAGGTGCAACAGGCCGCCGGCCTGCCGGCGCTCGACCTGGCGCGCACGGCGGTCGACATCGCCCGTGAGCGGGGTGTGGCCGACGGGGTCGTAGCCTGCGACGCGGCGATGCAGCGCGGTGTGACGCGGGGCGATCTCGAGGACGCGTACGCCATCATGGCGTTCTGGCCGGGAGTACGCGCTGCTCGCGAGGCCGTCGATCTCGCCGATCCGGGGGCCGAGAGCGTCCATGAGTCGCTCACCCGTCTACTGGTGATCGACGCAGGCCTCGGAACGCCGGAGACCCAGTTCCCGGTGCGGACCGCCGCCGGTGTCCGCTGGTGCGACCTGCGCGTCGGCAACCACATCGTCGAGGCCGACGGCCACACCAAGCTGCGCCCGGTCGCCGAGGGTGGTGTGGCCCCGCGGCCGGCCCACGAGGTCGTCGCGGAGGAGCGCAAGAGGGAGCGGTTGCTGAAGGACGAGGGCCTCGGTGTGAGCAGGGTCTACTGGGAGGACCACTGGGGTGCGCGCCGTGCCGTCGCCATCCGGCGGCTGCAACGCGAGGCGGCCGAGACCGCGGCGTTGCACGGCGCCGAGCTCAGCGAACGGCTGGCACGCGAGGCCGACCTGATCCGAGCTGAGTACGGCGAGCGCCGGCGGCGGCCGGGGATGCCGGCGTAGGGCGCACGCCCCGCGGCGCGGTCGTGCGCCGGGTGCGGCGTCGCCTGCCAACGCGTTGCGTCGTGCACCGCGGTGCTCGGTCATCTGCCGCGGTGTTGGGGCATCTGCCACGGCGCTGCGTCAACTGCCGCGGTGTTGGGGCATCTGCCGCGGTGTTGCGTCATCTGCCACGGCGCTGCGTCACCCACCACGGCGCTGCGTCACCCACCACGGCGCTGTTACCGGTCACAACCCCGTGGTGGCTCCACGAACACCGAGTTACATGGGCGCCGGCGACCACCGCTACCGCGCCGGCGGTCAGGCCGGCGTGAGCAGCGCGCGCACCCGCTCCGGTCCGAGCGCCGCGAACAGCGTGGGCAGGCGCGGGCCGCGCTCGGCGTCGACGAGCAGCTCGTAGAGCAGCTTGAAGAAGGCCTTCTGGTCGGCCTTGACCTCGTCGGTGGGGGCGTCGGTGATCGCCAGTCCGTGCGCGAGCTTCGGGACGCCGTAGATCAGGCCCGTGAGCTCGTCGGCGTCCTCGAAGGTCGCCGGGAGGCCGTCGAGCAGCAGCCCGAGCCAGCGGGACTCGTCGTCGCCGAGGGTCTTGAGCCGGTCGAGGTCGGCGGACTCGCGGACGGTGGTGCGGTCCTCGGGGTCGACGTACGACGTGATCCAGGTGGCGGCCTTCTCGAGCCGGGGCTCGAGCTCGGCCTCGGTGGCGCCGACCGTGCGAGCGGTGATCTCGCGCGAGCCCGCGGTGACGTCGGCGACCGACGACAGCATCCGGAACGGGACGACGACCGCCGGCGTCGGCAGCGTGCCGGCCGAGGAGGTCGCGGACGCCCGCTCCCAGGCGAGGACGGCGGCGTCGCGCTTGGCCGGGTCGGCGGCCTTCTTGGTCAGCGCGTCCCACTCGTCGTACAGGCGCAGGACCTCCTGGCCGAAGTCGACGTTGAACGCCTGCTTCGGCTGCCGGCGGACGTAGAGCCAGCGCAGGATCGGTGCCTCCAGGATCCGCAGCGCCTCGGCCGCGGTGGGCACGCCGCCCTTGGACGACGACATCTTCGGCATGCCGGCCACGCCGACGAAGGAGTAGCCGACGAAGGAGGGGGCGGAGCCGCCGAAGGTCGGGCCGACGATCGCCTTGCCGACGGTGTACGACGACCCGGGCGTCGCGTGGTCGACGCCGCCGGGCTCGAAGTGGACGTCCTCGTAGGTCCAGCGCATCGGCCAGTCGACCTTCCAGACCAGCTTGCCCTCGTCCTGGGTGGCGACGTTGGTGACGAAGGAGTCGCCGCAGACGTCGCAGGTGTAGGCGAGGTCGGTGGTCTCGTCGTCGTACGACGTCAGGGTCACCGTGTCGCGACCGCAGCCGCGGCAGTAGGGCTTGTAGGGGAAGCGGGCGAGGTCCTCGCTGGCGCCGTGGCCGGCGTCGTCGTCCTCGGCGGTCGACTCGGCGCCCTCGGCCTCACCCGCGACCTCACCGTCGACCGCGGGCGCGGCCTTCTTGGTGCGGAAGGTCGCCATCACCGACTCGATCTCGCCGCGCTTGCGGATCGCGGTGAGGATCTGCTCGCGGTAGGCGCCGGAGCGGTACATCTCGGTCTGGTCGACCTCGACCATGTCGCAGCCGAGGTCGGCGAGCGCGGCGCGCAGCGGCGCCTTGTAGCGCTCGGCCCAGTTGGCGAACTCGCCGGTCGGGTCGGGGACGGCCGACAGCGGGCGGCCGATGTGCTCGTTCCACGCGGGGTCGACGCCGGCCGGGACCTTGCGGAAGCGGTCGTAGTCGTCCCAGCTGTGCAGGTGGCGGACGTTGATGCCGCGACGGCGGATCTCCTCGGCCACGAAGTGCACGGTGAGGAACTCGCGCAGGTTGCCGAGGTGGATCGGGCCGGACGGGCTGATGCCGGACGCGCAGGTGATGAGGTCGGGCAGCGTGCCGCCGTTGACCGACTCGGCGTGCCGGAGCGCCAGGTCGGCGGTCCGGGTCACCCAGTCGCTGGGGTCCTGCTGCTGGTCGCCCTGCTGGTTGCGCTGTCCTCGTGCCACAGGCCAAGCCTAGGGTTCTCGGGGCTCGGCACCACCATCGCGTACGCCGCGGGCACGACCTGCCAGTTCCGCGATCTCACCGGCCCGTCGACCTCGCCGTCGCTGTTGCAGTCGAAGGGCGTCCCCGACACCCGGATCGTGCGGCCGCGCACGATCGTCGCGTCCTCGTGCTCCTCGTGCCGGGCGAAGGGGAGACGGAGCGCGTAGCCGAGCTTGGCGAGCGGTGACTCCGGGGTCGCGACGAGGACGTCGACCGCGCCGTCGTGCGGGTCGGCGTCGGGCGTCAGCTCGGTGCCGCCGCCCACGGACGCGCCGTTGCCGAGGGCGACCATGAGCACCGGACGGTCGACGTCGACGACGACCCGGTCGTCGACCTCCACGGTCAGCCGCAGGCGCGGGGGACGCAGGGCGGTCTGCAGCGCGCCGATCGGGTAGCCGATCCGGCCGAGCCGCTGCTTCCAGTAGGCGCCGCGCTTGCCGGCCTCCGCGCCGGCGCCGAGGTGGACGCTGTTGACGGTGACCCGGTCGTCCTCGTCGACGATGAGGTCGGTCGCGCGGGTGACGCCTCGGGCGATGACCTCGGCGGCCTCGGCCGGCTCGAGCGGGATGCCGAGGGTGCGGGCGAAGTCGTTGCCGGTGCCGAGGGGGATCAGACCGATCGTCGCCGTCCTCAGCTCGCCGCGGGCGTGAAGACCTTGGACGACGGCGTGGATGCTGCCGTCGCCGCCGGCCACCACGATGGTCCGGTCGCCGACGTCGGCCAGCACGTCGTCGAGCTCGTCGGGGGAGGACGTCGCGCGGACCTCGACCTCGGCGTGTGCGCGCAGCACGGCCAGGGCGGCGTCGACGGCCTCCCGGTCCGCCGTACCGGCGTCGCTGTTGGTGATCACCAGCATCCGCGTGGACATGCGCCCACCCTAGACATTCGGCAGTTGTTGCCCAGGTGAGCCGCGCCTGGCCGTGGTTGGATGCCGGGGCATGAGCACCTCCCGCCGCTGGACGGCCCGTGAGCTGATCGACCTGGTCCTCGACGACGGCTCGTACGAGTCCTGGGACACGCCGGTCGACATCAGCGGGCAGCGCGAGGAGTACCAGAAGGAGCTGCGCGCCGCCGCCGAGAGGGCCGGGACCGACGAGTCGGTGCTGACCGGGCGCGGGACGGTGCGGGGGCGGCCGGTGGCCTTCGTGGTCAACGAGTTCCGGTTCCTGGCGGGCTCGATCGGCGTGGCCGCCGCGACCCGCATCGCGGCCGCCGTACGACGGGCGACGGCGGAGGGGCTGCCGGTTCTGGCGAGCACGTCGTCGGGCGGGACCCGGATGCAGGAGGGGACCCGTGCGTTCGTGCAGATGGTCGAGATCTCGCGCGCGCTGATGGAGCATCGCGCGGCCGGCCTGCCGTATCTCGTCCACCTGCGCCACCCCACGACCGGCGGCGTCTACGCCTCGTGGGGCTCGCTCGGCCACATCACCGTCGCCGAGCCGGGCGCGCTCGTCGGCTTCCTCGGGCCGAAGGTGTTCGAGGCGCTCAACGGCCGACCGTTCCCCGACGGCGTGCAGCTCGCCGAGAACCTCGCCGCGAAGGGCGTCATCGACGCCGTCGTACCGGCCGAGGAGCTGCCGGCGCTGGTCGACCACGCGCTCGGCGTCCTCGTCGACCCGGCGGACGGGCAGACGCTGGAGCGCCGTACGCCGGTCGTGCCGGGAACCCCGCTCGACCACCCGGTCTGGGAGGACATCGAGATCACGCGTGCCGCAGGGCGGGTCGGCGTCCGCGACCTGCTGCGGTACGGCGGCTCGCACACGCTGCGCCTGCGTGGCACCGACGAGGGCGAGCGCGACGACACGGTCCTCATCGCCCTCACCCGGCTCGACGGCCGCCCGTGCGTCCTCGTCGGTCAGGACCGCTCGCGGCAGACTCCCGCCACCCCGATGGGCCCCGGCGCACTGCGCGAGGCCCGGCGGGCGATGGCGCTCGCCGAGGAGCTCCGCCTCCCGCTCGTCACCGTCGTCGACACCCCCGGCGCCGAGCTCTCGCCCGAGGCAGAGGAGGGCGCGATCGCGGGCGAGATCGCCCGCTGCATCGCCACCCTCGTCACGATGACCGTGCCGACCGTGTCGGTCATCCTCGGCGAGGGCTGCGGCGGCGGCGCGCTCGCCATGCTGCCCGCACAGACCGTCCTCGCCACCTCGCGCGGCTGGCTCTCGCCGCTGCCGCCCGAGGGCGCCAGTGTCATCGTCCACGGCGACCCGTCGCACGCCGCCGAGATGGCCGCGCAGCAGAAGGTCGGCGCACTCGACCTGCTCGCGGACGGCGACGTGCACGGCGTGGTGCCGGAGGTGGACGGTGACACGCCGGAGACGCTCGCGCGGGCGGTGGTCGCGGAGGTGGCGGCGCGGCTGGCCTCCTAGGCCTCTTGTAACTCGGTGTTCGGTGATCTACCTCGGCGAATCGTCAGCCACCACGGTGTTCGTGGTCTACCTCGGTGAATCGTCATCCACCACGGTGTCGTGACCGGTCATGACACCGTGGTGGAACACCGGACACCGAGTTACAAGCCCGGCCGGGGCGCGCGGTCAGGCGTCGGTGACGACCATGTCCTCGCCCGCCCAGAACGCCCGCATGCTGGTGATCTTCCCGTCGTCGTCGAACGTCATCACGTCGATCGGCGCCAGCGTGAACGTCTGGTCGCCGGCCTTGGTGGCCAGCTCGAACGAGAACGCCGCTTCGTTGCCCGCCACCCGCGCGAAGAGCAGCCGGCCGGTCTGCTCGAGGCTGTCGAGGGTGGCGTAGAAGGCGGCGATCTGCTCGCGGGTGGTGAGGACCTCGGAGCCGACGGGGTCCTCGACCGTGGCGCCGTCGGCGTACAGGGCGACGACGTCGGCGGACGCGCCGGTGGCGACGGTGTCGACGTAGGTCTGGATGGTCTCGAGGATGGTCTCCCGGCTGGCGCCCATGGCTGTCTCCTGGTGAGTAGGTCGAACGCGAAGTAGAACATGTTCTCGTTATGTCGAATCTAGCCGTCCGGTCGCGTTTTGGTAACGTGACGCCGCAAGAGCCCCGGTCCTTGCCGGGGCTCCTTGCTTGGAACCCACCACTTTGGGTGCGTTGAGCAGCCGTTCCGATCAGGCGGAGCGGAGGGACTCCGTCCCGAGCGAAGGAGCGAGCAGATGCCCGCAATCGTGATCGTCGGCGCCCAGTGGGGCGACGAGGGCAAGGGGAAGGCGACCGACCACCTGGGCAGCCAGGTCGACTACGTCGTCAAGTTCAACGGCGGCAACAACGCCGGCCACACGGTCGTCGTCGGCGACGAGAAGTACGCCCTCCACCTGCTGCCCAGCGGCATCCTCACGCCCGGCTGCACGCCCGTCATCGGCAACGGCGTCGTCGTCGACATCGACGTGCTCTTCCACGAGATCGACGGCCTCGAGGCCCGCGGCGTCGACACCAGCAGGCTCAAGCTCAGCGCCAACGCGCACGTGATCGCCGACTACAACCGGACGATCGACAAGGTCACCGAGCGCTTCCTCGGCTCCCGCCGGATCGGTACGACGGGCCGCGGCATCGGGCCGACGTACGCCGACAAGATGAACCGGATCGGCATCCGGGTCCAGGACCTCTTCGACGAGAAGATCTTGACCCAGAAGGTCGAGGGCGCCCTCGAGCTCAAGGGCCAGATCCTCACCAAGATCTACAACCGCCGCGCCCCCTCGGTCGAGCAGACCGTCGAGGGGCTGCTGGCGCACGCGGAGCGGCTCGCGCCGTACGTCTGCGACACCGGCCTGCTCCTCAACGAGGCGCTCGACCGCGACGAGGTCGTGCTGATGGAGGCCGGCCAGGCCACCCTGCTCGACGTCGACCACGGCACCTACCCGTTCGTGACGTCCAGCAGCGCGATCTCCGCCGGCGCGTGCACCGGCACCGGCATCCCGCCGACCCGCATCGACCAGGTCATCGCGATCGCCAAGGCCTACACGACCCGCGTCGGCGAGGGTCCGTTCCCGACCGAGCTGCACGACGAGAACGGCGAGTTCCTGCGCAAGGCCGGCTGGGAATACGGCACCACCACCGGCCGCCCGCGCCGCTGCGGCTGGATGGACACCGTCATCACCCGCTACGCCGCGCGCGTCAACGGCGTGACCGACTTCGTCCTCACCAAGCTCGACACGCTCACCGGCCTGGCCGAGCTCCCGGTCTGCGTCGCCTACGACGTCGACGGCGTCCGCCACGACGAGATGCCGGTCAACCAGACCGACTTCCACCACGCCGTCCCGATCTACGAGAACCTCCCGGGCTGGACCGAGGACATCTCCGGCTGCCGCTCGTTCGACGAGCTGCCGAAGAACGCCCGCGACTACGTCGAGTTCGTCGAGGCCCGGTCCGGCGCGCGGATCTCGGTCGTCGGCGTCGGCCCCGAGCGCGAGCAGGCCGTCGTCCGCCACCCGCTGCGCTGACGATCCCACCCCGCGACCCCTCCTAGGATCCTCCCGTGAAGACCCTCGTCATCGGCACCGGCGGCCGCGAGCACGCGCTCGCCCTCGCGCTCTCCCGCGACCCGGGGGTGAGCGAGGTCCACGCCGCCCCCGGCAACCCCGGCATCGGCGCCTTCGCCACGCTCCACCCGGTCGACCCGATGGACGGCGGCGCGGTCGCCGCGCTCGCCCAGGAGATCGGCGCCGACCTCGTCGTCGTCGGTCCGGAGGCGCCGCTCGTGGCGGGCGTCGCCGACGACGTCCGCGCGGCCGGGATCGCGGTCTTCGGGCCGTCGAAGGCCGCCGCGATGCTGGAGGGCTCCAAGGCGTTCTCCAAGGAGGTCATGGCCGCCGCGGGCGTCCCGACCGCCGGCTCGCGCACGTGCACCACGCCGGAGGAGGTGGCCGCGGCGCTCGACGAGTTCGGCGCGCCGTACGTCGTGAAGGACGACGCCCTCGCCGCCGGCAAGGGCGTGGTCGTCACCCGCGACCGCGACGAGGCGCTGGCCCACGCGGCCGGCTGCGGCCGGGTGGTCGTCGAGGAGTTCCTCGACGGCCCCGAGGTCTCGCTGTTCGCGGTCTGCGACGGCGCGACGGCCCACCCGCTCCAGCCGGCGCAGGACTTCAAGCGGATCTTCGACGGGGGCCGCGGGCCCAACACCGGCGGCATGGGCTCCTACTCGCCGCTCCCGTGGGCGCCCGCCGACCTTGCGTCCGTCGTCATGGAGCAGGTCGTCCAGCCGACCCTCGACGAGATGGCGCGCCGCGGCACGCCCTTCGTCGGCTGCCTCTACGTCGGCCTCGCGCTCACCGCGGCCGGTCCGCGGGTCATCGAGTTCAACTGCCGCTTCGGCGACCCCGACATCCAGCCCGTCCTCGCCGTCCTCGAGTCACCGCTGGGCGAGCTGCTGGCGGCCGCCGCCCACGGCTCGCTGGGGTCGGTGGCGGCCCCGGCGTTCCGCGACGCCGCGTCGGTCACCGTCGTCCTCGCCTCGGCGGGCTACCCGGAGTCGTCGTCGAAGGGCGACGTCATCACCGGCGTCGGTGCGGCCAACCTGGTCGCCGACGTCGACGTGATCCACGCCGGCACCGCGATCGTCGACGACGCGCTGGTCACCGCCGGCGGCCGCGTGCTCGCCGTCCGGGCGGTCGGCTACGACATCGCCGACGCGCGCTCGCGCGCCTATGCCGCGGCCGACCTGATCTCGTTCGACGGGCTGCAGCGCCGTACCGACATCGCGGCGGAGCCGCTCGGCGTCGTCGAGGGCGCCTCGCTCAAGGACGACTGACCGTGGCGCCGCTCGTCCGGCCGGCGGCCGAAGCCGACCTCGACGCGGTCGCCGCGATCTATGCCCACGAGGTCGCCCACGGCTACGCCACCTTCGACGTCGAGCCGCCACCGCGCGAGCGCTGGTCGGCCAAGCTCGCCTCGGCCCACGAGGGCGACCACTTCCTCGTCGCCGTCGTCGACGCCGAGGTCGTCGGCTTCGCCTACTCCGGCCCGTTCCGCGACCGCGGCGCCTACCACCACACCCGCGAGGTGACCGTCTACCTCGCCGCCGCGGCGACCGGCCGCGGCGTCGGCCGCCTGCTGTACGACGACCTGCTCGCCCGCCTCGCCGCCGCCGGCATGCGCACCGCCCTGGCCTGCATCGCCCTCCCGAACGACGCCAGCGAGGGCCTGCACCGGGCCTGCGGGTTCGAGCGGCAGGGGGTGCTGCGCGAGGTGGGGCGCAAGCACGGGCGGTGGATCGACGTCGTGTGGTGGCAGAAGATGCTCGCTTCCGACTGACCGCCGGCGGCGAAACCGCAGGTCAGCGCGTTGCCCGTGGACAACGCACGCCGCCGGTTTCGGCGGCGGTGTTGCCGGGTGAGTCTTCCCCGTGCCCGACGGTCGGGTCATGATGGGGAAGGAGTGGTCCGGTGTGTCCGTCTCGGGGTCAGGAGTTCGTGTGGAGGTCGTCGAGCCCGTCCAGCGCGTCGCCCGCAGGCTTGCGAACCTCTTCGACTCCGTCGACGGCCTTGACGGCTCGTCCTCGGGCAACATCAGGCTGGCCCGCAACCGGGTTCGGATCGCCGACGCCTACGCGACGACCCGGCCCGAGGGGCTCTTCGTCGACGACCCGGTGCTCGTGGTCGAGGTGCTGTCCCCGAGCACGCGTGCGGAGGACCTGCTCCGCAAGCCGCACGACTACGCCGCGGCCGGCATCGGCCAGCTCTGGATCGTCGATCCCGCCCAGCGCTGGCTCGAGGTCCGCACCCTCGTCGACGGTTCCTGGCACACCCTGGCCCGCTTCGACGAGGCCCGTCCCTTTGGCGAGGTCGCGATAGGGGAGCATGGCGTCGTGACCGTCGACCTTCTCGGCCTGCTCGATGACTGACACGCCCCGTTCGGCCGCACCCGCGGGCGTCGAGACGCCGCGCCTGCGCCTGGTCCTCTGGGACGCCGCGACCGTCGCCGACATCCGCGAGGGGCGGCGTCGTCCCGACTGGCACCCGGAGTTCCCGCGCGAGGACGACCGGGGCGCGGCGACGCTGTGGCACGACGGCGATCCGTGGGGTCCGCGGTCGATCGTGTCGCTCAAGCAGCAGATCGTGATCGGCTCGATCGGCTTCTTCGGGCCGCCCGAGGAGGCCGACGACGGGGTGCCCGAGGTCGAGGTCGGCTACGGCCTGGTGGGGCCGGCGCGGGGCTACGGGCTGGCCACCGAGGCGCTCGGGGCGCTGCTGGCGCGGGCCGACGCGGCGGGGGTGCGGGTCCGGGCGTCGATCGCCCCCGACAACGCCGCGAGCCTGCGGGTCGCGGCCAAGGCGGGGTTCACCGGCGTCCGCGGCACGACCGAGGACGGCGAGATGGTCCTGGTCCGCGCCCTGCGTTGAGGTGGCGCTGAGTCACGCTTCCGGCGCCAACCGTGGGAGAATCGACCACCGTGACCGTGCCGAACGTCCTCGCCACCCGCTACGCCGCCGCCGACCTCGCCGAGATCTGGTCGCCCGAGCACAAGATCGTCCTTGAGCGGCAACTGTGGATCGCCGTCCTGAAGGCGCAGCGCGACCTCGGGATCGACGTGCCCGACGGTGTGGTCGAGGCCTACGAGAAGGTCGTCGACGTCGTCGACCTCGACAGCATCGCCGCGCGGGAGCGGGTCACCCGCCACGACGTCAAGGCGCGCATCGAGGAGTTCGCGGCCCTCGCCGGTCACGAGCACATCCACAAGGGCATGACCAGCCGCGACCTCACCGAGAACGTCGAGCAGCTCCAGGTCCGCCAGTCGCTGACCCTGCTCCAGGACCGCGCGGTCGCCACCCTGGCCCGCCTGGCCAGGCTCGCGGCCGAGCACGAGACCACCGTGATGGCCGGCCGGTCCCACAACGTCGCCGCGCAGGCGACCACCCTCGGCAAGCGGTTCGCCACCGTGGCCGACGAGCTGCTCATCGCGCTCGAGCGGATCGACCAGCTCCTCGCGCGCTACCCGCTGCGCGGCATCAAGGGCCCGATGGGCACCGGGCAGGACATGCTCGACCTGCTCGGCGGCGGCCCTGACGGCATGGTCAAGCTGGCCGACCTCGAGCAGCGGGTCGCCCGCCACCTGGGCTTCGAGCGCGTGCTCACCAGCGTCGGCCAGGTCTACCCGCGCTCGCTCGACTTCGACGTCCTCTCCGCGCTGGTTCAGCTGACCGCGGCGCCGTCCAACCTGGCCACCACGATCCGGCTGATGGCCGGCAACGAGCTGGTGACCGAGGGCTTCAAGGAGGGCCAGGTCGGCTCGTCCGCGATGCCGCACAAGATGAACACCCGCTCCTGCGAGCGGGTCAACGGCCTGGCCGTCGTCACCCGCGGCTACCTCTCCATGGTCGGCGAGCTCGCCGGTGACCAGTGGAACGAGGGCGACGTCTCCTGCTCCGTCGTACGACGGGTCGCGCTGCCCGACGCCTTCTTCGCCGTCGACGGCCTCTTCCAGACCTTCCTCACCGTGCTCGACGAGTTCGGCGCCTTCCCGGCGGTCATCCAGCGCGAGCTCGACCGCTACCTGCCGTTCCTCGCGACCACCAAGGTGCTCATGGCCGCGGTGCGCAACGGCGTGGGCCGCGAGACCGCCCACGAGGCGATCAAGGAGGCCGCCGTGGGCACCGCCCTCGCGATGCGCCAGGGCCAGGCCGAGAACGACGTCTTCGCCAAGCTCGCCGCCGACGACCGGCTCGGTCTCACCGCCGAGCAGCTGCAGACCCTGGTCGCCGAGCCGATCACCTTCACCGGGGCCGCGGTCGCGCAGACCCAGGAGGTCTGCCGGCAGGTCGAGGACGTCGTCCGGGCCAACCCGGCAGCGGCCGCCTACGTCCCCGGCGCGATCCTCTGAGCCGTTGAGCCGATGACCCGCATCGAGGTCGCCGTCCCGGTCCCCGCGGACCGGGCCTACGGCTACCTCGCCGATCCGCGCAACCGCCCGGCCTGGCAGTCGTCGCTGCGCGCCGTCGCCGCCGTCCGCGACGACGACAGCGCGTGGACCGACGTCACCGTGGTGCCCGGCGTCCGGCCCCGGATGCGGACGACGCTCGCCGAGCCGCCGTACCGCTGGGTGGAGGAGGGCACGTGCGGTCCCTTCACCGCACGGCTCGCGCTGACGTTCGCACCCGAGGGCGACGGCTGCCGGGTGAGTGCGGACTTCGCGGTCCGCGGGCTCGGTGTCGGCGGGCCGCTGCTCACCCGGATCGCCCGGGTGGCCGTGGCCGCCGACCTACGCCGTGCGGCGGAGCTGCTCAGGACGGCTTGACGTCGAGCACGACCTCGAACTCCAGCAGGTCGGCGCCGGTCGCGACCGGCTTGCGGGGCGCCTCGCCCGGCGTCTCGGCGTGCACGGCGCGGCCCTGGCCGTCGCGCCAGGCCGCGAAGGACTCCTCGTCGGCCCAGTGGGTGACGACGAAGTAGCGGTCCTCGCCCGCGGTCGGGCGCAGCAGCTGGAAGCCGAGGAAGCCGGGGGAGCCCTCCACGGCGCCGGCCCGGGCGGCGAACCGCTTCTCCAGCTCGGGGCCGGCGTTGGGCGGGACCTGGATGGCGTTGATCTTCACGACGGACATGTCCCGACTCTAGGAGGGGTGTCCGAAGCGCCGGTCAGGCGCGTGCGTCGCCGCCCCAGTTGGCGAGCTTGACCGCCACCTCGTGCAGGCACTCGGCCCCGACGCCGGTGACCTCGAAGGTCAGCTGGACGTGCTCGTCGGTGGTGCGGCCGAGGGAGACCTTCCCGGCCTCCGGCAGGTGCTCGATGATCCGGATCAGTCGGTTGCCGATCCGGCCCAGCTGCGAGGCGTGCTCGTCGGAGAGCTGGCCGAAGCCCTCCGGGTCGCGGTGGTGGAGGGTCAGGCCGAGGCGGTCGCCGGCCTCGTGGCGGGCGAGGACCCAGATCTCGTCCTCCCAGACCACCTGGTCTCCGGCGAAGGACGTGCTGTCGGTGAGCGGCTGCGCGGACTCCGTCATGGCGACATGCTGCCATTGCCGTGCCGCGCACGTGCGGCCACCCCGCCTTTGGTCAAGTTGATCAATAAGTCGATCAATCTTGTGGAGTATGATCCGGGTCATGACTCTTGCCGCTACGGTCCCGACCTCCGGCGACGCCCGGGTCGTCGTCCCCGCTCCGGCCGCCGGCGCCGGCAACTGGGCCGGCGCCGCGAGCGCGGTCCTGGTCGACGGCGTCTTCTGGCTGACCTACCGTGTGCGGCGCCCGCTCACCGAGGGTCGTGGCGTGAGCGTCGTGGTCGCGCGCTCCGACGACGGGGGGCGGTTCGAGCCGGTCGCCGAGGTGCAGCGCGAGGCGTTCAGCTGCGAGTCCTTCGAGCGGCCGGTCCTCGTGCCCGTCCCGGGGGCGGGCTGGCGGCTCTACCTGTCCTGCGCGACGCCCGGCTCGAAGCACTGGTGGGTCGACAGCCTCACCGCGCCGACGCCGGCCGACCTTCCCTCCGGTCGCCGGCAGGTCGTGCTGCCGGGCGACGACCTGGTCGCGGTGAAGGACCCGGTCGTCACCCACGGGCCGGACGGCTGGGAGATGTGGCTGTGCTGCCACCCCCTCGACGAGCCCGGCCAGGAGGACCGGATGACGACCCGCCGGCTCACCAGCGTCGACGGCCTGGCGTGGACCGACCACGGCGTCGTGCTTGCCGGCCGCCCGGGGGAGTGGGATGCCCGCGGCGCTCGGGTCACCACGGTCCTGCCGCGCACCGACGGCGGCCCGCTCGCCGTCCTGTACGACGGCCGCCCCGACGCCGCGTCCAACTGGTCCGAGACCACCGGGCTCGCCGTCTGGGACGGCGCCCGCCTCGTCCCGGCCGACGTGCCGCCGATCGCCTCGCCGTACGGCGACGGGGCGTGGCGCTATGCCAGCGCGGTGCCGCTGCCCGACGGCCGCACCCGGTTCTACGTCGAGGCCGCTCGCGCCGACGGCGCGCACGACCTGGTCACGCTGGTGCACTGACCTCGGTTCCTCCGTTCGACCGCTGGGCGAACGAGCCCCGGTCGCGCGTGGAGAGCCAGTCGGAGAAGTCGTCGCCGGTCAGCTCGCCGAGCAGCCGGATGTCGTCCGCGAACGCCGGCAGCAGGCGCTCGCGCTGCGCGGGGCTCAGCTGTGGCCGGTGCGCGTCGCGGGCCTGCAGCTGCGCGACGAGGGGCGCGCTGGCGCGCCGCCACAGCTGCGGCGGCGCGAACTGGCCGGCCCGGGCGCCGCCGCGCACCACCGGGCCGAGCACCCGGGGGCGCCATCCCGGCGCGACATAGGGGCGCGAGTTGTCGCGCGGGATCTTCGTGACCTGTCCCTCGCGGATGCCGAGGAAGCGGCAGGCGCGGTCGACGGTCGCGGCCGGCTCGTCGACGATGTCGCGATAGCGGACGACGAGGACCCGGGCGGGGTCGACGAGCTTGACCAGGTCGCGCAGCTGCTCGCCGTACAGGCCGAGGTCGCGGTAGCGCCAGAACGGCGCATAGCCCGCCGCGCTCCGGGCGTCCTGCAGTCCGAACGCGGTCTCGAAGTCGGACTCCGGCTCGAGCCCGTCGGACCACAGGTGCATCCAGTTGCTGTAGGCCCGGTCGATCGGGTCGCGGACGACGGCGATGATCCGGACCTCGGGCAGGCTGTCGGCGATACGCCGCTGGGCGCCGCGGTGCCAGAGGTAGAACGGCGTGCTCTCGCCGCGGACCGAGCTGGCCGGCGCGGGCCGGAAGAGGTCGGCGTACTGGTCGGCCCGCCAGATCCACTCCTGCTGCGAGTGCCGGTCGCCGGGGCCGCGCCAGTGCGGGGGCGGAGCCCCCTCGCAGAGCCAGAACTTCGGCTCCTTGGGCGTGGTCACGAAGACGTCCGGGTGGGCCGCGAGCGCGAGATGGAGCGCGCTGGTGCCGGCCTTCGGCGCGCCGACGAGCAGGAAGTCGGGCTGTGGTTCCCGGAGCATCGCGACCCCCGTCCGATAGTCTTGTAAATAAGTCTAGATAGATAAGTAGGCGGGCGCAACGCCGGCCCGGAGGTCGGGATCAATAGGCTGTCGTCCGTGACGCTCGCGAACATCCCGCCCGCCCCGGAGCTCCCCGGCGCCCGCCACCTGCACTCCGGCAAGGTCCGCGACCTCTACGAGCTGACCGAGGGGCCCCACGTCGGCAAACTGCTGATGGTCGCGAGCGACCGGCTCTCGATCTTCGACTTCGTCCTCGAGACGACGATCCCCGACAAGGGCGAGATCCTCACCCGGATGTCGCTGTGGTGGTTCGAGCAGCTCGCCGAGCTGGTGCCCAACCACGTCATCTCGACCGACGTCCCGGACGCCGTCCGCGGTCGCGCGGTGATCTGCGAGCGGCTCGACATGTTCCCCGTCGAGTGCGTCGCCCGCGGCTACCTCACCGGCTCCGGTCTGGTCGACTACCGCGCCACCGGCGAGGTCTGCGGCATCCCGCTCCCCGCCGGCCTCGACGACGGCAGCCGCCTCGAGACCCCGATCTTCACCCCCGCCACGAAGGCCGAGCTCGGCGACCACGACGAGAACGTCTCCTACGACGCCGTCGTCGCCACCATCGGCGCCGACGCCGCGGCGTCCCTGCGCGACCTCACCCTCCGCGTCTACGCCCGGGCCGAGGAGATCGCCCGCGCCCAGGGGATCCTGCTCGCCGACACCAAGTTCGAGTTCGGCGTCGTCCCCGGGGGCGACGGCCGGATCGTCCTCGCCGACGAGGTCCTCACCCCCGACTCCTCGCGCTACTGGCCCGCCGACGACTGGCAGCCCGGCCGCGCGCAGCCGTCGTACGACAAGCAGATCGTGCGCAACTGGGCGCTCTCGCCCGAGAGCGGCTGGGACAAGGCGTCCGGCGAGGCGCCGCCGGCCCTGCCGGCCGAGGTCGTCGAGCGGACCCGCAGCCGCTACCTCGAGGCGTACGAGCGGCTCACCGGCGAGAGGTTCTGACCCGGACGACCGCGGTTAGTCCCGGGCACAACCCCGCTCGCGAGGTTCTGGTCCCGCGACCAGTGACCCACGTCATGACCGGCCAGTAGGTTGTGGCGCATGACGAACCTCGCCGAGTTCCTCGAGAACAGCGCACAGAGCTATCCCGACCGCACCGCGATCGTCTTCGGCGACACGCGGCTGTCGTACCCGCAGGTCGACGGCGCGGCCAACCAGGTCGCCAACCTGCTGGTCTCGCGCGGGATCAAGCCCGGCGACAAGGTCGCGCTCAGCTGCCCCAACCTGCCGTATTTCACGATCGTCTACTACGGCATCCTCAAGGCCGGCGCGACGGTCGTCCCGCTCAACGTGCTGCTCAAGGGCCGTGAGGTCGCCTACCACCTCGGCGACTCCGACGCGAAGGCCTACTTCGCCTTCCAGGGCACGCCGGACCTGCCGATCGGCACCGAGGCGTACGCCGGCTTCCAGGCCGCCGACGGCTGCGACCACTTCTTCGTCATCACCGCCGACCCGACGGCGCCGTCCCCGATCGAGGGCACCGAGACGCTCGGGCAGGGCATGACGACCCAGCCGCCGACGTTCGACACCGTCGACGTCGATGACGACGACACCGCCGTCATCCTCTACACCTCCGGCACGACGGGTCAGCCCAAGGGCGCCGAGCTGCGTCACCGCAACATGCGCGCCAACGCGCTCGCCGGCTCCGACCTCTTCGGCGCCGACGCGGCGAAGCCCGACACCTTCCTGTGCGTGCTGCCGCTGTTCCACTCGTTCGGCCAGACCGTCATCCAGAACGGCGCCTTCGCGTTCGGCGGCACCGTCGTCATGCTGCCGCGCTTCGAGGCGGCGCCCGCGATCGGGCTGATGCTCAAGGAGAAGGTCTCCTTCTTCGCCGGCGTCCCGACCATGTACTGGGGCCTGCTCAACGCGCTCGACGACACCGTCGACGTCCACGAGCTCGCCGCCAACCTCCGCGTCGCGGTCGCCGGCGGCGCCGCGCTGCCGGTCGAGGTGCACCACGAGTTCGAGAAGCGCTTCGGCGTCGTCATCCTCGAGGGCTACGGGCTGTCCGAGACCTCGCCGGTCGCGAGCTTCTCGCGTCTCGGCTCGCCGGTGCGGGTCGGTTCGATCGGCACGCCGATCCCCGGCGTGGAGATGAAGCTGATCGACCCCGACAGCTGGGCCGAGATCACGGACCCCGACGGCATCGGTGAGATCGCCATCAAGGGCCACAACATCATGAAGGGCTACTACAAGCGTCCCGAGGCCACCGCCGAGGCGATCAACGACGAGGGCTGGTTCCGCTCCGGCGACCTCGGCCGCAAGGACGCCGACGGCTGGTACTACATCGTCGACCGCTCCAAGGACATGATCATCCGCGGCGGCTACAACGTGTACCCGCGCGAGATCGAGGAGGTCCTGCTCACCCACCCGGCCGTCTCGCTCGCCGCCGTCATCGGCGTCCCGCACGAGAGCCACGGCGAGGAGATCAAGGCGTTCGTCATCCTCAAGCCCGGCGCCAGCGCCACGCCCGAGGAGATCGTGGCGTGGGGCAAGGAGCAGATGGCGGCCTACAAGTACCCGCGCGTCGTCGAGATCGTGGAGTCCCTGCCGATGACCGCGACCGGCAAGATCCTCAAGCGCGAGCTCAGCTAGTCAGCACCAGCGCGAGGCCGGCGCCGCCCATGACGGCGCCGGCCAGCAGCGCGAGCCACACCCGCGATGCCGACGGCCGGCGGACGACGGCGACCGTCGGGATCGCGAAGCAGGCCAGCCCGGCGACGACGCCCAGGACCGCGATGCCGACCCGGTCGGACGCCGCCACGCCGCACACGACGGTGACCAGGGCGAGCAGGCCGACGCCGCAGTAGACGGAGTCGCGCAGCCACGCCTCGGCGAGGCTCGCGACGGCCGACCCGGCCTGGGCCAGCGGGCGCGACCCGGGCTCGTCGTCCCGGGCGCGGTCGTGGTCGGCGGACATGCCGGTCATCCTCACACGTCCTCGTGTGGAGCCGTCGGGTCGAACGTGGGGTCGGCCTCGAGCTGCTGCCGGACGCTCTCGCCGTGCAGGGCGACCATCGCGTCGAGGTGGTCGCGCAGCAGATCGGTGTACGGCGAGATCCCCTCGAACACCTCCGGCCAGCTGGTCTCGCCCGCCTCGACGTGCTCGGCGAGCTCGCGCATCCGCGGGCCCAGCTCGCCGGACCGCGCGACCCGCTGGAGCTCGCGTCGCTCCTCGGGCGTCGTCGTCGGGACGGCGCGGACCCGGTCGAGCGCCGCCCGGGCGCCGGCGATCGTGGCCCGCAGCTCGAGCCACGGGTCGTGGCCCGCGCCGGTGGTCACGCGACCGCCCCGGGCAGGGCGGGCGCGGCCGGCAGCGACTCGGAGGTGAAGACGGTGACCGTCAGCTTGATGCCGTCGACGACCAGCTTCAGCGCGTTCCAGAAGACGGTGATCACCTTGCGCGCGTCGTTGACGAGCTTGATGGCGTCCTTGACCTTGTCGACCAGCTTGATCTGGCCGTAGATCGGGATCGACGCCATCGACCAGCCGGCGCTGATGATGCTGATGATCTCCTTGACGATGTCCACGACCACCTGGGCCATCTCGACCGCCTGCTGGACCATGTCGTGGAGGTAGCTGCCGATCTGGTCGAGCGACGACGCCTGCTGCCGCAGCGACGCCAGCCACTGGTCGAGGTAGGCCTGGGCGGCGGTCGCGGCGTCGCCGGTCCAGGTGCGCTCGATGGCACGCTCGCCGCGGTCGAGATCGGCCTCGACCGCGCGCATCGCGGTGGCCGCGTTCGCCCACGCCGAGGCCTGCGTCGACGCCTTGTCGACGTCGCCGGCGATCTGCTCGGTCACCCACGAGCGCAGGTCGGGGCCGCCGACCCAGCTGATGAGCTCGCACGCCTTGTCGAACAGCCAGCCGAAGCTGACCTCCGGCAGGGTCTCGCCGCCGGACGTCGGCGCCGCTGCCGTCGTCCCGCCGCCGTCGGAGAAGGCGGCGGCCGCGCTGCCGTCGTCGGTGATCCGGGCGCCGAGGCCGAAGCTCTGCGCGACGTCGGCGTCGGCGTCGGCGAAGTGCCGCATCGTCGCGTGCAGCGAGTCGCCGGCCAGGTCGAGGCGATGGCCGTCGGTCGAGAGCGCCTCCCGGACGGTGGTCGCCATCGACTCGTAGTCGCCCTGGATCAGCGAGAGGATGCGGCCGAAGTCGCCGTCCGGAACGTTCGTCGCGACGTACGTCGACAGCATGGTGCAGTGGCCGCCCGCCCGTCGTACCTGATGCCCCCAGCCGCGGAGATCGGACAGTTCGACGCTGAGCTCGGCGGCCATGGTGGGCTCCTCGGTGCGGACGGCACGGGCAGGTCGTTCCTGCCCGCGACCGCCGCCGCGGAAACCCGGCCGGCGTCGCCGCTCAGGCGAACGGGTCGGGCAGCGCGCCGGGGAGCTTGGCGAGCAGCTCGCGCGCCTGGGTGGCGACCTTGTGCTCGACGAGCACCTCGTAGCGGGTCGCGACCACCGAGCTGACCGAGGAGAAGTCACGCTGGCCGCGGGTCGCGGCGTAGCCGGCGAGCGCGAAGATCACGCCGAACGCCGCGCCGAGCAGCGCCGTCGACAAGATGATCGCGCCGGTTCCGCCGGTGCCGAAGAAGCTGAGCAGGATGCCGACGAACAGGCCGAACCAGAGCCCGCTCATCGCACCGCCCGCAGCGACCCGCCCGTAGGTCAGCCGTCCGGTGATCCGCTCGACCTGCTTGAGGTCGGTGCCGACGATCATGCAGTTCTGCACCGGGAACTCGTTGTCGGACAGGAAGTCGACGGTGCGCTGGGCGGTCGGGTAGTCGTCGTAGACGGCGAGGGACTGGGGGAAGTCGAGCGTCAACAGGGACCGGCCGCGGCCGAGGGGAGTCGGGGTGCTCATGCCTCCAGTCTGCCCCCGTCCCGAGGGGGAAGCCGGGAATCGGTCCCCGCGCCCGGCGGCACTAGACTGCGGGCCGTGGCCCGAGTCGTCGTAGCTGTCATGCCGAAGCCCGAGATCCTCGACCCCCAGGGGAAGGCCGTCCAGGGCGCACTGCCCCGGCTGGGCTTCTCCGGCGTCACCGATGTGCGCCAGGGCAAGCGGTTCGAGATCCAGTTCGAGGGCGAGGTCACCGACGCGGTGCTCGCCGAGGTCGAGAAGATGGCCGAGACGCTGCTCTCGAACCCCGTCATCGAGAACTACATCGTGAGCGTCGAGCAGTGAAGGTCGGCGTCGTCACCTTCCCCGGCTCGCTCGACGACGTCGACGCACAGCGCGCGATCCGCATCGGCGGCAACGAGGCCGTCGCCCTCTGGCACGGCGACGCCGACCTCAAGGGCGTCGACGCGATCGTGCTTCCCGGCGGCTTCTCCTACGGCGACTACCTCCGCTGCGGCGCCATCTCCCGCTTCGCCCCGGTGATGGGCGAGGTCGTCGCCGCCGCCGAGCGCGGCATGCCCGTCCTCGGCATCTGCAACGGCTTCCAGATCCTCTGCGAGTCGCACCTGCTGCCCGGCGCGCTGATCCGCAACGATCACCGCAAGTTCGTCTGCCGCGACCAGCTGCTCCGCATCGAGAACAACCGCACCCCCTGGACCTCCGCCTACACGCAGGGCCAGGAGATCCGGATCGTGCTCAAGAACGGCGAGGGCGGCTTCGTCGCCGACGCCGACGCCCTCGCGCGCCTCGAGGGCGAGGGTCAGGTCGTGGCCCGCTACCTCGAGGTCAACCCGAACGGCTCGCTCAACGACATCGCTGGCGTGACCAACGCCCGCGGCAACGTGGTCGGCCTGATGCCGCACCCCGAGCACGCGGTCGAGGCGCTGACCGGCAGCGGGGTCGACGGGCTGGGGTTCTTCACGTCGCTGGTCGAGGGCGCGTTCGCCTGACGCAGCTGTAACGCAGCTGTAACTCGGTGTCCGTGCATCCACCACAGGGTCATGACACGTCACAGCACCGTGGTAGTTGCACGAACACCGAGTTACAAGCGGGCCCGGGGTCGGACCGGCCGGCTCAGGTGAGCCGGCGGTTGAGTCCGGCGCGCCCGACGGCGTACGCGCCGATCGCGGCCACGACGACGCCGTTGACAGGCGGCACGCCGAACTCGGTCTCCTTGGCGATCCACGCGAGCCCCGAGGCCACGGCGTACACCGCGATATTGGGCACGTTCAGCGCCGGGAGGCGCTCGCCCTCCGGCATCCCGCCGCGCCAGCGGGCGAAGTAGTCGCCGATGATGACGCCGCCGAGCGGCGGGATGAAGACGCCGAGCAGCACCAGGTAGTCGACCAGGTGGTTCTGGACGCCGACCAGCGCGAGCACCGTGCCGATGACCGAGCCGCCGACCACGAAGGGCGTCTTCCGGGGCTTCTCGAACAGCTCGGCGCCCGCCACCCCGAAGGCGTACGCCGTGTCGGCGTTCGACTTCCAGAGGTTGCCGAAGAGCAGCACGAGTCCCCACACCACCAGGCCGAGGTCGTAGAGCACGAGCACGAAGTCGCCCTGGCCGAAGGTCATCGCGCCGGTGGCGCCGAAGAAGATCATCAGCCCGTTGCCGATGAGGAACCCGATCACGCAGGCCACCAGTGCCTGGCTGCCCGAGCGCGCGAAGCGCGTCCAGTTCGGGGCCTGGGTGCCGGCGGAGACGAAGGTGCCGACGACGGTGGTGATGGCGACGGCCATCGTCATCGAACCGTCCGGCCGTACGTCGGCCAGCCCGCTCCAGCCGCCGACCTCGTCGAGCGAGCGGAGCAGCACCCAGAACGCGAGGATCAGGATCAGCGGGGTCGAGATCGCCGACACCCAGTACATGCCGCGGTAGCCGTAGCAGGCGGTCAGGCACATCAGGATGCTGGTCAGGATCATGACCGCGGCCTTCGCGGCGCCCGACTCCCACGAGAACGCCTGCGCGGTGAGGTCGCCGATGGTGCCGATGACGACGCCGTACCACCCGATCTGGGTGCCGCCGAGCAGGATCGAGCCCAGCTTGCTGCCGCGGTTGCCGAGCACGTAGCGGGCCATCACGACCGTGGTCAGGCCGGTGTTGGCGCCGATCCAGCCCAGGACGGCGACGTAGGTGCCGAGGATCAGCGACCCGAGCAGGATCACCCGGAGCAGCTCGCCGAGCGCGAACGCCGAGCCGAGCTGGGCGCCGGCGAGCATGGTCGGGGTGAAGACCGTGAAGCCGAGCAGGACGACGGCCAGGGAGAGGAACGACTTGCGCGCGTGCGCGGGGACGGGCGTGACCGGGTAGTCCGGGTCGACGACGGCCTCGCCCGCGGGGGCGGTGACGGGTGCGGTCATGCCTCCTCCCCGATGTCCTCGGCCCACAGCTCGGGCTTCTCGTGCATCATCGTGACCATCAGCTCGCGGCAGGTCGGGTCGTCGACGACGTCGACGACCACGCCGCGCGAGCGCAGCCACTCCTCGGAGGCCTGGAAGCTGACGTTCTCGCCGACCACGATCCGCGGGATGTCGTAGAGCACCGACGTCCCGGCGCACATGAAGCAGGGGGAGAGGGTCGTGTAGAGGGTGCTCGCGCGGTAGACCTTCGCGGGCAGGCGGCCGGCGTTCTCGATGCAGTCGGTCTCGCCGTGCCGGATCGCGGAGCCGAGCTGGACCCGCCGGTTGCGGCCGACGGCGAGCACCTCGCCCTCGTGCACGAGCGCGGCGCCGATCGGGATGCCGCCCTCCTCCCAGCCGATCCGGGCCTGCTCGATCGCGAGATCGAGGAACCTGCGGTCGTCGTCGGTGATCATGGGGCGCCTCCGGTGGGTCGGGGTGTGTCGGCGCTCACACCACCAGAGCCGATCCGGACCGACAAGGGACATACTGTCCGGCATGAGTCGCGATCGTCTGGACGGAACGTCCTGATGGGGGCAAGTCTCGCCGAAGTGCTGGCGCTGCCGTCGTTCCGGGCTGCCAACACCGAGGTCCTGGTCGGCGACGTCGACCGGGTCCAGGTGCGCTGGGTGCACTCCTCGGAGGTCTTCGAGATGGGCGCCCTGCTCGCGGGCGGCGAGGTGCTGCTGACCTCGGGTCTCGGTCTGCACGGACGCACCGCCGACCACCTCGCGTCGTACGTCGAGCAGCTCGCGGACGTCGGCATCGCCGCGCTCGCCATGGAGCTCGGCCGCACCTTCTTCGCGGTTCCCGAGTCGATGCTCGAGGTCGCCCGCCGCCGCGGCCTGCCGGTGCTGGTGTTCCACAAGGTGGTGCCCTTCGAGCGGATGGTCGAGGACTTCCACGAGCTGCTCGTGCGCCGCAAGGTCGCCGCGGGCTCCGGCGCGGGCGACGGCGGCGATGCCGGCTGGCGGGCGCTGACCCAGGTGGTCATCGAGGGCCACGGCCTGCGTGCGCTGCTCGACGAGGTCTCCCGGCTGGCCGGCTGCCCGGTCGAGCTGCGCGACCCGGAGGGGCAGACGGTCGAGCGGAGCCGGATCGCGTCGGTCGCCGACGAGGGCCAGGTGAGCGTGCCGGTCCGCGGGCCGGCCGGGCCGCTCGGCACCCTGCGACTGCTGGGCGCCGAGAACGCCGACCGGCTGCGGCTCGCCGAGGTCGCGGGCCACGCGGTCTCGCTCGAGCTCGGGCGGGGGAGCGGGGCCGGTCACCGCCCCGGGCCCGCGCAGTCGCTGGTCTCCGACCTGGCCGCGGGAGTCGTGGTGTCGCGCGCCGACGTGCTGCGCCGGCTGGCGGCGCTCGGCTGGCCGCCCCAGGAGGGACGGCACATGGTGGTCGCGGCGCTCGAGGTCGACGCCGCCGTACCGCTGACCGACGCGGTCGCCGCCGCCGAGCAGGTCCTCCTGGACGACGGCCGCGGCGACCCGGCGGTCCTCGTCGGGGTGAGCGGCGGGCAGGTGGTCGTGGTCCACCGCGGCGGGCGGCGCGCCGTGCCGGCACAGGTCCGCGACGAGCTCACGGCCGCCCGCGACCGCCTGGCCCAGCGGCTGCCCGGCCGGCTGCTCCTCGGCGCCACGACCCCGGTCGCCGACCCCGGGGACCTGGCCGCCGCGATCGCGCGCGCCCGGCAGGTGCTGCGGACCGCGCGTCGCTACGGCCGCCGCGAGGGCGTCGTCATGGAGCGGGACGTCGCCGCGCACCGGCTGGTCACCTCCGCGATCGACCCCGACGTGATGCGCGGCTTCGTGCGGGAGCAGATCGGGCCGCTCATCGACCACGACCGCGAGCACCGCAGCGAGCTGCTGCGGACCCTCGACGCCTACCTCGCCTGCTCACTGTCGAAGGCACGCACCGCCGAGCTGCTCGGGCTGCGGCGGCAGTCGCTCTACGACCGGCTGGCCCGGATCGAGCGCCTGCTCGGCGTCTCCCTCGACGAGCCCGACCACCGCACCGGTCTCGACCTCGCGCTGCTCGGCTGGCGGATGCGCACCGGGCTCGACCCGCAGGTCGGCTTCGGCGGCTGAGGCCGGCTCGGGCTAGCGCCGGGCGCCGGCGAGGTAGGCCCAGGTCGTGCCCTGCACGATCCCGTACGCCGGCAGCCCGACCTGCTTGCGGTACGCCGTGACGGCGTTCGCCATCGGAGCGTCGTAGATGCCGTTGACCGCGACGTTCGCCGACGGGATCGCGATGCGCAGCGCGCGCTGGACCCGTCGTACGTCGGCGCCGCGCGAGCCCACCTTCAGCACCGGCCGGGCGCCGGCGGTGAGCAGGTTCATCCAGTCCTTCTTGCGCCAGGAGGTGCTGGTGCCGAGGCCGGACCGCTGCTGCCACGCGAGGGCGGCGGCGCGGGTGCGGGTGTTGAAGGTGCCGGTCAGGTTGCCGGGATAGGCGTTCTGCTCGCGGAGCAGGCACTGCAGTGCCCGCACCTGCGTCGGGTCGGGCCGGTAGGTCTTCGTGCGCGGCATGATCTTGCGATAGACCGGCAGGTCGACCGGGACGTTGCCGCAGTGGGTCTCGGCGGCCGGGTAGTAGCTGCCGAGATCGAGGTAGTTGCGGTCGATGTTGATCGTCACGCCGCCCCACGTCTCGTTGTGGCCGCCCTGGTACTGCTTCATCCGGCGCCCGGGCATCCAGCCGTCGGTCCGCAGGTACGACGTCGACGTGTTCGCCGCGCCGTCCCAGCGCGCGACCCAGATGTGGTCGGGGATGATCACGTCGGCGCGGCCGGCGTGGCGGGCGTCGTCGAGGATCTTCATGCCGGAGCCGGCGCTGGAGTAGACGCCGGAGACGTAGCCGCGGTTGCGGATCCGCTTGGTCCAGGTCGACAGGAACGCCAGCGCGGACTCGCGGCAGGTGGCGTTGTTGACGTTCGACCAGCCCTCGAGGTCGTACCAGAGGGTGCTGCCGGGCACGATGCCCAGCGCGCCGGCGGCGGCGACGGCCTTGTCGACCTCGGCCTTGGCCTGGGCGCGCGCGGCGGCGTAGCTGTCGGTGCTCACGTTGCTGATCGTCGGGTCGATCTTGGCGCCGTAGCGCGGGTAGCGACCGACGCAGCTCGACTGCGGGCCGAGCGTGATCGGCAGCAGCCGCCAACCCTTCGCCAGCTGGGTGCTCACCCAGGTCGGCGTGAGGTTGGGCTGGTTGCGGCAGGCGCGGGAGTTGCCGGAGATGTAGATGCCGACCGCCAGGAAGGGCGAGTTCTCGAGCCAGGCGTCCATCGCCTTCTGGCTCGGCGCCAGGCACTGGTCGAAGCCGTAGCCGGTGAAGTTGCCGGGCGTCACCGGGTTGGTGCTCTTCGCGCGCAGGTCGACCGGCGAGCTCGTGTCGGGCGTCGACCGGTTGGGGCCGAGCAGCGCGAGCGCGAGCAGGACGACGAGCGCGCCGCTCGCGGCGGCGAGCAGCCGCAGCCGGACGCGGTCGAGGCGGTCGAGACGGGTGAGCACAGGCCGGGCGGGCATCGGAGACTCCAGGGGAAGGTGGGCGGGTCCGGTGGAGGAAGCCGAGTCACGATAACCACAACTTTCACAGGCGTAACAGAGCTTCGCTTGAACTACAGCCGTGTAATTCACCCTTGGCCGAAGGATCTTCGACAAAGGTGCACCAAGCGGGAAATTCTTCACCGGGCGTCCGGGGCGAGGTCCCGGCCGGTGGCCGCGACGGCCTCGGGTGCGTCTCACAGGGACGCGGAGTCGAGGGTTCGGAGCCGGGACCGATAGATTTGGGGCCGTGGCCGACACCGCTTCCGCACCCGCCCGTTCCACCCTCGACACCGTGGCCGTGGCGGCCGGTGACCCGGACCGCGAGCAGCCCTGGGCCGAGCTCGGCCTCAAGGCCGACGAGTACGACCGGATCAAGGAGATCCTCGGTCGCCGTCCCACCAGCTCCGAGCTCGCGATGTACTCGGTCATGTGGAGCGAGCACTGCTCCTACAAGTCCTCCAAGGTCCACCTCAAGCAGTTCGGTGAGATTCCCCAGGAGACCCCGATCGGCCCGATGCTCGCGGGCATCGGCGAGAACGCCGGCGTCATCGACATCGGCCAGGGCTACGCGGTCAGCTTCAAGGTCGAGAGCCACAACCACCCGTCGTACGTCGAGCCCTACCAGGGCGCCGCGACCGGCGTCGGCGGCATCGTCCGCGACATCATCGCGATGGGCGCGCGCCCGGTCGCCGTCATGGACCCGCTGCGCTTCGGCCCGCTCGACGCCGACGACACCCACCGGGTGCTGCCGGGCATCGTCGCGGGCGTCGGCGGCTACGGCAACTGCCTCGGCCTCCCCAACATCGGCGGCGAGGCGGTCTTCGACGAGACCTACCTCGGCAACCCGCTCGTCAACGCGCTCTGCGTCGGCGTCCTGCGCCACGAGGACCTCCACCTCGCCAAGGCGTCCGGTGAGGGCAACCTCGTCGTCCTGTACGGCGCCCGCACCGGCGGCGACGGCATCGGCGGCGTCTCGGTGCTCGCCTCCGAGACCTTCGACGCCGACGGCCCGGCTAAGCGTCCCAGCGTCCAGGTCGGCGACCCGTTCATGGAGAAGCTGCTCATCGAGTGCACCCTCGAGCTCTTCCGGGCCGGCGTCGTCGCCGGCATCCAGGACCTCGGCGGCGCGGGACTGTCCTGTGCGACGTCCGAGCTCGCCTCCGCCGGTGACGGCGGCATGTTTGTCCACCTCGACAAGGTGCCGCTGCGCGACTCCACGCTCTCGCCCGAGGAGATCCTCATGAGCGAGAGCCAGGAGCGGATGATGGCGATCGTCGAGCCCGGCGACATCGCCGCCTTCCTTGCGATCACCACCAAGTGGGACGTCGAGGCCGCGGTCATCGGCGAGGTCACCGAGACCGGCCGGCTGGTCATCGACTGGCACGGCGAGACCGTCG
Organism: Nocardioides ginsengisoli; assembly: GCF_039537225.1. Classification (NCBI taxonomy): domain Bacteria; kingdom Bacillati; phylum Actinomycetota; class Actinomycetes; order Propionibacteriales; family Nocardioidaceae; genus Nocardioides; species Nocardioides ginsengisoli. Next base: position 54,243 of record NZ_BAABAC010000040.1, on the reverse strand, counting down.
TCGACGTCCCGCCGCGCACGGTCGCCCACGACGGCCCGGTCTACGAGCGCCCGTTCGCCCGCCCCGCGTGGCAGGACGCGCTCCAGGCCGACGGCGCCGAGGCGCTGGCCCGCCCGACCACCGGCGACGAGCTGCGCGCGACCCTGCTGCGGCTCGTGGCGAGCCCCAACCTGTGCGACAAGTCGTGGATCACCGACCAGTACGACCGCTACGTCCAGGGCAACACCGTCCTCGCGCAGCCGGCCGACTCGGGCATGGTCCGCGTCGACGAGGAGACCCACCTCGGCGTCTCCGTCGCCACCGACTGCAACGGCCGCTTCGCCAAGCTCGACCCCTTCACTGGTGCGCAGCTCGCGCTCGCCGAGGCCTACCGCAATGTTGCCACCGGCGGCGCGGTGCCGCTCGCGGTCAGCGACTGCCTCAACTTCGGCTCGCCCGAGGACACCGACGTGATGTGGCAGTTCGCCGAGGCCTGCCGTGGACTCAAGGAGGCCTGCCTCGAGCTCGGCATCCCGGTCACCGGCGGCAACGTCAGCCTCTACAACCAGACCGGCGAGACGGCGATCCTGCCGACCCCGGTCGTCGCGGTGCTCGGCGTGATCGACGACGTCCGGCGCCGGACGCCGTCGTCCTTCCAGGCCGAGGGCGAGCAGGTCGTCCTGCTCGGCCGCACCCGCGAGGAGCTCTCCGGCTCGGAGTGGGCGCACGTCGTCCACGCTCACCTCGGCGGCCTCCCGCCGAAGGTCAGCCTCCGCGCCGAGCGCAACCTGGCTCGCCTGCTCAAGGACCTGGTCGGCATCGCCACCAGCGCCCACGACCTCTCCGACGGAGGCCTCGCCCAGGCGCTGGCCGAGTCGGCCATGGTCAGCGGCATCGGCGCCACGGTGACTCTCGAGGACGACGCCTTCGTCGGCCTGTTCTCCGAGTCGGCCGCCCGCGCGATCGTCACCGTCGCCGCCGAGGACGTCGAGGAGCTGCGCGCCCTCTGCGCCCGCCACGACGTCCCGATGGCCGAGCTCGGCGTCACTGGCGGCGACGCGCTCGTCGTCGAGGGTCAGTTCACGGTGCCGCTCGCCGAGCTGCGCGAGGCCTGGACCGCGACCCTGCCGGCCGCCCTCGGCTGACTCTTCCGCGTCGTACCGGACGTTTCGGTCGCCTTTCTGCCGAAAGAGCGACCGAAACGTCCGGTACGACGGATAAGACCGACCCTCAGCCGAGCTTGGTGGAGGTCGTGACCGACATCGCGAGGGAGTCCTTGCTGTCGGTGGAGCCCCAGTTGGACGTCAGGATCAGGTGGTAGTCCTGCTCGATGACGAGCTCCTGGGGGGCCTTGTCGGGCACCAGGAAGAGCAGCTCCCACTGGACGGTGCAGATGCCGTCGGTCTTGTTGGGGCAGTTGCTCTCGGCCGGCGGCCGGATGATCTTGGTGGGCGCGATGTCGCCGAGGCCGAACTTCCCCTCGACCTTGTCGGGGTAGTAGATGCCGCCCGACGCCAGGTCGGATGTGGTCTCGTTCCAGCTGCCCTGCGCGGTGCGGACCGTGACGGCGAGCCAGCTCTTGCCCTCGGGCGCCCAGCTGTCGCCGGCGTACGGCAGTCGGACCGGCTGGCCGACGGTGCACGAGAAGGTGCCGTTGCCGACCAGCTTGCGGCCGTAGTCGACCGGGCCGCCGCACGGGCTGAGCTTGTCCTTGGGTGAGCCGAGGTCGTAGAGCGGCGCGGCGGGGCCCGCCTCGTGGTCGCCGGTGGTGAGGTCGACGGTCTGGACGACGCCGTCGTAGCCGACCTTGAGGCTGGGCTTCTGTCCGTCGCCGGTGACCAGGACGTAGAAGGACTCCGCGCCCTGGCCACTGGTCTGCGGCGCCGGCAGTCGGTACGACGCGCCACTCGCGACCAGATCGATCACGGGGGAGGCGTCGGTGTCGAGGTACTGGGCGTAGTCGCCGAACGTCTTCGCGTCGTACTGCCAGGTGATCGGCACGAACGCCGACCCGGCCGGCGCGGTCAGCTCCTCGAGCTGGCTGGTGTCGTCCGCGGCGAGCTTGCGGGTGGGCGTGCCGAGCGAGATCTCCAGTCGGCCGATCGGCAGGGCGACCACCGACTCGTTGCCGGAGTCGGCGAACTGCGTGTCGTCGCGCGCCGGTACGACGTCGCCGGTCGCGACCCCCGGGTCGCTGCCGCAGGCGGCGAGGGTGGCGGTCAGGGTCAGTAGACCGAGCAAGGTCGCGGAGCAACGACGAAGACGCATGGGCTCATTGTGGTGGGTGGCCCCTCGCCAGATGCGGGTACGTCCGCATCGACGCGCGGAAACTGCCCCGCCGCCGGTGCCGTCCGACCCGGTCAGACCGCGACGGGCTGGGGCGCCGGCTCCTCCAGCCGCGGCCAGGCCGCGGGCCGCGGCACGCTGCGCACCGAGTGGGCCAGCGTCGGCACCAGGGCCAGCGCGGCGGTCGCGCCGACGCAGGCGAGGACGGCGTCGCGGCCGCCGAGGCCGGTGAGCAGCGCGCCGGCGAGCGCGGGGGCGAGCGGCATCGTCACCATGGAGACGAACTGGGTCGTCGACTGCACCCGCCCGATCATCTGCCGCGGCGTGATGGCCATCCGGTAGGCGCCGACGCCCGCATTGCCCGCCGGGTTGAGGAAGACGCCGACCGATGCGGCGGTCGCCAGGCTCAGCGGGTGGTTCCAGAAGGCGAGCGGGATCGCCAGCGGCACGAAGCTCCACGCCACCAGGACGGTCAGCCGTCCGGTCGCGAACCGCTCGACCAGGGTGGGCGCCGCGATCGCGCCGAGGACGCCGAAGGCGCCCATCGCCGCCTCGACCAGGCCGATCTGCCCGGCGGGGAAGCCGGCGTCGATGAGGCGCAGCAGGGCGACGAAGAAGAGGGCGTTGGTGGTCAGGTTGACCGCCGGTGACCAGAACAGCAGCACCCGCAGGAACGGCCGGCCCCAGATGAACCGGGCGCCCTCGGCGATGTCCTGCAGCGGCCGGGCGGCGGGCGCGCCGGGCGTGGCGGGGCGGGCCGCGAGGTCGGCGCGCACCCGGCCGAGCAGCAGCCACCCGACGGCGTACATGACGGCGTTGGTCGCGAACGGCGCCCACCGGGCCAGGCCGTAGAGCGCGCCGCCGAGCGGTCCGCCGAGCAGCGCGGCGACGTGCTGGCGCGCCTGCTGCTGACTGAGCGCGGTGGGCAGCTCGTCGTCGCTGACGATGGCGCGGATCGAGGAGTACTCCGCCGGTCCGAACAGGCCGGTGACGACGCCGGTCGCCAGCAGGACGACGAGCAGGTGGCCGATGGTGAGCGCGCCGAGCGCCCCGGCGACCGCGAGCGAGGCGTAGAGCAGCACGCCGGCGCCGAGCGAGAGTCGCATGATCCGCAGCCGGTGCCGCCGGTCGGCGAGCACACCCGCCGGCAGCAGGGTGACGACGAGGCCGAGCAGCCAGGCGGCCTCGGCGGCGGCCGCCCAGAGCGCGGAGCGGGTGAGCGCATAGGCGACGAGCGGCGCCGCGAAGGTCGTCACCCGGGTGCCGAGCTCGGCGGTGGTGGCGCCGACCCAGAGCGCGGTGAAGTCGTGGTTCCGGGCGAGGGTGCGAAAGCTGGGCATGTTTCGCAATATAAGTTGCGCAATGACAAGTGCGCAACTTATATTGCGCAATGGGTGATGCGCGATCGGTAGGCTGGCGTCATGGTGATGTACGACGACCCGCGGATCCTCCGCGCGATCGCCCACCCCACGCGCAACCGGGTGCTCCACGAGCTGTCCGCGGCGGGCTCGCTGCGCGCTGCCGACATCGCGCGGCGCATCGACATCCCGGCCAACCAGGCGAGCTTCCACCTGCGCCAGCTCGCCAAGTACGGCCTGGTCGAGGAGGACCCGGACGCCGCCAACGACCGGCGCGACCGGGTCTGGCGGCTGACCGAGCCCGACGGCATCCAGTTCCGCGCGTCCGACATGCTCGCCCAGCCCGGCGGCCGCGCGGCGTACGCCGTCTTCCAGCGCAATGCCGTCGAGTGGGGCCGCCACCTGGTCGAGCGGGCCTACCAGCCCGACGGCGAGGACCACCCCGGCCGCAGCATCTCGGAGTGGTCGCTGCAGCTCACCTCCGACGAGGCGATCGCGCTGATGGAGGAGCTGTCGGCCCTGATCAACGAGCGCCGGCTCGCCGGCCAGCGCGCGCCCGAGGGCGAGGGCCGCGAGACCTACTCGATCTTCCAGCTCATCCAGCCCTATCCCGACCTGCCGGCGTCCGCGGACCAGGGTGACGCCGACGCCGACGCCGACGCCGACGCCGACGCCGACGTGGACGGGGGCGCCTGATGCCCGCCCGGCTGCGCCCCGCCTCCGCCGGCGAGGTCGCTGAGGCGCTCGCCCGGGTGGCCGCCGACACCGCCGAGCGGGCCGACCTCAAGCTGCTCACCAAGCACTACCTGGCGCTGCTCGAGGAGCGTGCGCCCGGCCGCTCGGTCGAGGTCCGCGTGCCGCCGTTCGCGGCGGTGCAGGTGGTCGAGGGCGTGCGGCACACCCGCGGCACCCCGCCGGCGGTCATCGAGACCGACGCGGCGACCTGGATCGCGCTCGCCACCGGCCAGCTCGAGTGGGCGACGGCCGTCGGCGACGGGCGGGTGGTCGCGAGCGGCGAGCGGACCGACCTGGCGCCGTACCTGCCGCTCTGAGGCCGGTCGCTGCGGGCCGAGCTATGAGCCGGGCTACGAGCCGAGCTGCGCGGCGAAGGCCTGTGCCTGCTTCTCGGTGAACGTGCCGCCGATCTGCAGCTTGCCGTCATCGATCGGCGTCTGCACGGTGAGCGCGCTGATCACCTCGCCGTCGAGGACGAAGGCGATCAGCTTGTCGGTGCCGGTCACGTCCTGGGTGAGCGCGGCGAACTTCGGGGTCGCCGCCGGGTCGAGCTCGAGCGAGACCACCCAGTCGGTGAGCCCCTGCGGGCGCTCGGCCTTCGCGGACGTCACGCCCCCGACCACCTCGGCCGGCGCGAGCCGGTAGACCACGCCCGCGTCGTCGCACGCGATCGCCGCGGCGTTCGCCTTCGGCTGGCCCGCGGGCTGGTCGTCGCAGTCGGTCGGCAGGGGAGAGGCGGCCTCGGTGGCCGCCGGGATGCCGGTCGCCTCGAGCACCCGGCGTACCTGCAGCGGGCCGCCGGGCGCGGCGGACGCCTTGCCGGACGGCGTGGCCGTGGCCTCGCTCGACGGCGCGTCGGACGACGGCACCGGCCGCTTGCCGGCGTCGGTGGGCTTGGCGGAGTCGCCGCTCCCGCACGCGGTGAGGGCGAGGGTGAGGGTGGTGGAGACGGTCATGGCCTGGAGCAACCGAGAAACTGCCATGCCCTCGATCATGCCCGACCGGCCCCCACGTTCTAGGTTGGGGTGCATGACCGGATCCGTCTCCACCACCGACCTGCGTACGCGTCTCGCCGAGATCCTCCCGGGTGTCCGATCGGACCTCGAGGCGCTCGTCCGCATCCAGTCCGTCAGCGCCGATCCCGCCCGCCTCGACCAGGTCGAGGTGAGCGCGCGGGCGACGGCCGACCTGTTCGCCGCCGAGGGCGTCGACGTCCAGATCGTGCGCGCGTTCGACGGCGCGCCGCCGGCCGTGATCGGCGAGAAGTTGGGGCCCGAGGGTGCGCCCACGGTGCTCCTCTACGCCCACCACGACGTGCAGCCCGAGAACGACCACGCCGAGTGGGACAGCCCGCCGTACGAGCCGACCGAGCGCAACGGCCGCCTCTACGGCCGCGGTGCGGCCGACGACAAGGCCGGCATCATGACCCACATCGCCGCGCTGCGGCTGCTGGGCGACGACCTGCCGGTCACGGTCCGCCTGTTCATCGAGGGTGAGGAGGAGGTTGCCAGCGCGACCCTCCCGCAGCTGCTGGAGAAGTACGTCGACGAGCTCCGCTCCGACGTCATCGTCATCGCCGACTCGGGCAACTGGGACATCGGCGTTCCCGCCCTGACCACCAGCCTGCGCGGCCTGGTCCGGCTCAACGTCGAGGTCCGCACGCTGACCCACGCCGTCCACCAGGGCATGTGGGGCGGCCTCGTGCCCGACGCCCTGATCACGCTCTCCCGGCTCATCGCCAGCCTGCACGACGACGACGGCAACCTGCTCGTCGAGGGCCTGCACCGCGGCCCGGCCGCCGACGTGGAGTACCCGGAGGAGCGGCTGCGCGCCGAGTCCGGCGTCGCCCCGGGGGTCGAGTGGGTCGGCTCCGGCCCGGCCGTCGAGCGGCTCTGGACCCAGCCCGCGCTGTCGGTCATCGGCCTCGACGCGCCCAAGGTCGACGGCTCCTCGAACACGCTCATCCCCTCGGCCCGCGCCCGCCTCGCGCTGCGCACCGCCCCCGGCGAGACGTCCGAGAACGCGGTCGCCTGCCTGCGCGCGCACCTGGAGAAGCACGTCCCGTGGGGCGCGCAGCTCGGCATCGAGATCGTCGACACCGGCGAGCCGATCGAGCTCGAGGTCACCGGCCCGGCCTACGACGCCGCCCGCGCCGCGTTCACCGAGGCCTGGGACGGCACCGCCCCCGTCGACATGGGCGTCGGCGGCTCGATCCCGTTCATCGCGGAGTTCCTCGAGTCCTTCCCGGACGCCTCGGTGCTGGTGACCGGTGTCGAGGACCCCGACACCCGCGCGCACGGCCCGAACGAGGGTCTCCACCTCGCCGAGTTCGAGAAGGTGCTGCTCGCGGAGGCGCTGCTGCTCCGCAACCTCGGCGCCTGACCCCTCCCACCGCGCGACACCGACGCCCCGCGGCCCGACGGCCCGGGGCGTCGGCTTTCCCTTTTAAGTCCAGTGATTCGCTAGACTTGCTGGCATGACGGCGACGAGCGCGACGACGGCCCCACGGACGCGGACCCGGGTGGCGGTGATCGGCGGCGGTGCGAGCGGCGTCCTGACCGCGATCAACCTGCTCGTCCGCTCGGACGATCCGGGCCTCGAGGTCGTCATCCACGAGGCGAGCGGCATCGTCGGCCGCGGCATCGCCTACGGCACCAACGACCAGCGCCACCTGCTCAACGTCCGGGCCCGGCACATGAGCGCCTTCCCCGACGCGCCGTCCGACCTGCTCGACTGGGCGCGGCGCACCGGCCGCAGCAGCGACCCGCAGGCGTTCCTGCCGCGTGCCGACTACGCCACCTACCTGCAGGACCGGCTCGCCGACGTCGCCGACGACCGGCTCCGGATCCGCGCCGGCCGGGTGCTCGACGTCGTGCCCGCCGAGGTCGGCTTCGAGGTCGTGACCGAGCGCTCGACGTCGTACGCCGACGCGGTGGTGCTCTGTCACGGCAACCAGCCGCCGCGTGCGCTGGAAGGTCTCCCCGAGGCGCCCTGGCACGTCGCCAACCCGTGGGAGCTCGCCCGCCTCCGCGCGCTGCCCGCCGACGCCCGCGTCATCGTCGTCGGCACCGGGCTCACCGCCGTCGACACCGTCATCACCCTGCTCGAGGACGGCCCCGACCGTCACGTCACCATGCTCAGCCGCGGCGGCGTGCTGCCCAAGCCGCACGTCGGCCAGGCGCACACCGCGTGGGTCACCAAGGTCCCGGCCGACGCGGTCACCGCCGACCAGGTCGCGGCCGCGGTGGCCGACGAGTGTCGCGCCGCCGCCGAGCGCGGGGTCGGCTGGCGGGCCGTGGTCGACGGGCTGCGGCCGCTCACCCAGGGGCTCTGGCTCCGCCTCCCGTACGCCGAGCGCCGCCGCTTCCTCGACGTCCACGCCCGCGGCTGGGAGGTGCGCCGGCACCGGATGGCGCCCGCGGTCGCGCTGCGCCTGCAGTCCTACCGCTACGACGGCCGGCTCGCCGTCCGCGCCGGCACGCTGCAGCAGGTTACCGACCTCGGCAGCCGGGCCGAGGTGCGCACCTCGGCCCACCCCGACTCGGTCGTCGCCGACGCGATCGTCAACTGCACCGGCCCGCTCGCCGACGTACGCCTCAGCGACGACCCGCTGCTCCGCGCCCTCGTCGCCCGCGGCACCGCCGCCCCTGACCCGCTCGCGCTCGGCCTCGACTCCACCGTCGACGGCCGCCTGATCGGGGCCGGCGGACGGGTCGTCGAGGGGCTGTTCGTGGTCGGTCCGCCGCGCAAGGGGACGCTGTGGGAGTCGACGGCGATCCCCGAGATCCGGGCCCAGGCGGCGCAGGTCGCGCGCCTGGTGGTGGAGCGCACGTCTCGCGCGGTCGTCGCGAACTGAGGGCTATGGCCCCTCGGCCGGTACGCTGAAGCACGTGTGCGGTGTGTTCGGCGTATGGGCCCCGGGCGAGGACGTCGCCAAGCTGACCTACTTCGGCCTCTACTCGCTGCAGCACCGCGGCCAGGAGTCAGCCGGCATCTCGGTCAGCAACGGGCGACAGATCCTCGTCTACAAGGACATGGGGCTCGTCTCCCAGGTCTTCGACGAGAACACTCTCGAGTCGTTCACCGGCCACCTCGCGGTCGGCCACTGCCGCTACTCCACCACCGGTGCGAGCACCTGGCAGAACGCGCAGCCGACCTTCCGGCCCACCGAGGACGGCTCGATCGCGCTCGGCCACAACGGCAACCTGATCAACACCGCGCAGCTCGCGCAGATGGTCGCCGAGCTGCCCGCCGAGGGCGGCGAGCTCGACATCCACGCCCGCGACCTCGAGGCCTCCACCAACGACACGAGCCTGGTCACCGCGCTGCTCGCGCACCACCCCGACCAGTCGCTCGAGGCCCGCGCGATGGAGCTGCTGCCCCAGGTCAAGGGCGCCTTCTCCTTCGTCTTCATGAACGAGAACACCCTCTACGCCGCCCGCGACCCCGAGGGCATCCGGCCGCTCGTCCTCGGCCGGCTCGAGCGGGGCTGGGTCGTCGCCAGCGAGGACGCCGCGCTCGCCACCACCGGCGCGAGCGTCGTGCGCGAGGTCGAGCCGGGCGAGCTCATCGTCATCGACGAGGACGGCCTGCGCTCCCACAAGTTCGCCGAGCCGCAGCGCAAGGGCTGCGTGTTCGAGTACGTCTACCTCGCCCGCCCCGACGCCACGATCGCCGGCCGCAGCGTCCACGAGGCGCGCGTCGAGATGGGCCGACAGCTGGCGCGCGAGTTCCCCGTCGACGCCGACCTGGTGATCCCCGTGCCCGAGTCCGGGACGCCGGCGGCGTCCGGCTATGCACTCGAGAGCGGCATCCCGTTCGGCCAGGGCTTCGTCAAGAACGCCTACGTCGGCCGCACCTTCATCCAGCCCAGCCAGACCCTGCGCCAGCTCGGCATCCGGCTCAAGCTCAACGCGCTCGAGCACATGATCCGCGGCAAGCGGATCGTCGTCGTCGACGACTCGATCGTGCGCGGCAACACCCAGCGCGCCCAGGTGCGGATGCTCCGCGAGGCGGGGGCGACCGAGGTCCACGTCCGGATCTCCAGCCCGCCGGTGAAGTGGCCCTGCTTCTACGGCATCGACTTCGCGACCCGCGCCGAGCTGATCGCCAACGGCCTCGACGTCGACGAGATCGCGGCGTCGGTGGGCGCCGACAGCCTCGGCTACATCTCGCTCGAGGGCATGGTCGAGGCGACCGGTCAGCCGCAGAGCACGCTGTGCACCGCGTGCTTCACCGGCGAGTACCCGATCGAGCTGCCCGACGAGAGCCTGCTCGGCAAGCACCTGCTCGAGGCGACGCTCCGCCCGAGCACCCACGGCGAGGCACTGCCCGTCTTCAACAACCCCTGAGCCCCCACCGTCGTACCGAACGAAGCAAGGAGACCGAGGGAATCGTGGCCGACAACGCCTATGCCCGCGCCGGCGTCGACATCGAGGCCGCGGACCGCGCCGTCGACCTGATGAAGGAGTGGGTCGAGAAGGCCCGCCGCCCCGAGATGCTCGGCGGCCTCGGCGGCTTCGCCGGCCTCTTCGACGCCTCCGCGCTGCTGTCCTACAAGCGCCCGCTGCTGGCCACCTCGACCGACGGCGTCGGCACCAAGGTCGCCGTCGCGCAGATGATGGACAAGCACGACACGATCGGCTTCGACCTCATCGGCATGGTCGTCGACGACCTCGTCGTCTGCGGCGCCGAGCCGCTGTTCGTCACCGACTACATCGCCACCGGCAAGGTCGTCCCCGAGCGGATCGCTGCGATCGTCAAGGGCATCGCCGAGGCGTGCGTCGAGGCGGGCTGCGCGCTGGTCGGCGGCGAGACCGCGGAGCACCCGGGCCTGCTCGCCCCCGACGAGTACGACGTCGCGGGCGCCACCACCGGCGTCGTCGAGGCCGACGCGCTGCTCGGCCCCGCGCTGGTCCGCGAGGGCGACGTCGTCATCGCGATGGCCGCCAGCGGCCTGCACTCCAACGGCTACTCCCTGGCCCGCCACGTCTTCTTCACGCAGGCCGGCTGGACCGTCGACCGCCACGTCGAGGAGTTCGGCCGCACGCTCGGCGAGGAGCTCCTCGAGCCGACCCGGATCTACACCAAGCCGGCCCTGGCCATCGCCCGTGAGACCGAGACCCACGCGATGGCCCACATCACCGGCGGCGGCCTCGCCAACAACCTCGCGCGGGTCATGCCGCCGGAGCTGAAGGCGACCCTCGACCGCGCCACCTGGACGCCGGCCCCCGTCTTCGACGTCGTCCGCACCCTCGGCGAGGTCGCTCAGCCCGACCTGGAGGCCACGCTCAACTGTGGCGTCGGCATGGTCGCCCTCGTGGCACCCGACGCCGTCGACGGCGCCCTGGCGCGTCTCGCCGACTTCGGCATCGACTCCTGGGTCGCCGGCGAGGTCGCGGTCGACCCGGAGCAGAAGGGCACCGTCGAGCTGGTCGGTCAGCACCCCGGCTGGTGACCCGCCTGGTCGCCGTCCTGGTGACCTTCCTGGTGACCTTCCTGGTGACCTTCCTGGTGACCTTCCTGGTGACCTTCCTGGTGACCTTCCTGGTGACCTTCCTGGTGACCTTCCTGGTGACCTTCCTGGTGACCTTCCTGGTGACCTCCGCCTCACGCCTGGCCCGAAAGGGTCACCCGACGTGCGGGAACAGCCATCGGCCATGTACCGTTGGACCCACGAGACTCTGATTCAGCAGTCCGGGGCCCGGAGGGTTCCCGGCCAAGTGTGCGAGGGGGCTGGACCCTATGGGCCGCGGCCGTGCGAAAGCCAAGCAGACGAAGGTCGCTCGCGACCTGAAGTACCGCACTCACGACACGGACCTCGGCGCTCTTGCGCGTGAGCTCCATGGTGAGTCCGACGAGGTCGACACGACCACCGATGAGGTCGATGTCGACGACAAGTGGTCGGACTACGTCGACCGCCGAGACTGAGCTGAGTCGCACGCGCTCCCGCGGGAGCGCGTGACGCTGTTCGGTGGTCTCCGACCGCGTCTCATGAGTCGCTCCGCATGATCACCACGTCTCCGTGCGTGCCGTAACCGGCCAGGGCTCCACCCGCCGGTCGGCCGTTGAACGTCACCAGCCGCCACTCGTCGCCCGGCACGTCCGGGTCGGGCGGTACGACGGTCGGCCACGGGATGTTGATGGGGTACGGCGCCGCGAGCGCGCCGATCTCGCGCAGTGAGGTGTCGAAGATCGGGAAGCGGGCGCGGATCGCCCGGCGGTTGTCCCTGCCGTCGCTGGCGAGGACCCGCCAGGTGTCGCCGAGCCGCACCAGCGTGGTGCCCTCGGTGGCGCGTCGCTCGGTCGCCGCGCCCCGCAGCGTGAGGTCGTCGAGCGTGGGGCCGGACGCCAGCACGGGGTGGAAGTCGAAGAACCGCCGTGCGCTGACGTAGCCGACCAGCCACGCGCCGGTGGCCGCGTCGAAGGCGAGGTGGGGGTCCCAGACCCCGACGCTCGGTACGCCGTCCGGCGTGGGCAGCGGCAGCTCGCGGGTGGGCAGCAGGTGCTGCCCGGACGTGAGGTCGTCGCGCGACTCGGCGAGGGTGATCCGCAGCCGGCCGGCGACCCGCTCGCGCTTGTCGGCGGGGAAGTCCGACCAGGTGCTGGTCGTGACCAGCCAGCGGTCGTGCGCGTCGTCGCGCAGCAGGTGGGTGGCGTGGTCGCCGTACACGCCGGGGGCGTCGGGCCGCCCGAACCACAAGTCGGCGCGGTGCTCGATCTCGTCGTCGCGCGTGAGCGCCCACACCGAGGTGTGCGCGGTGTCGAAGAAGCCCGGCCCGGCGCTGGTCGCGGTGAAGAGCACCGCGCCCCCGACCCGGTACGGCGTTCCGTCGGCGTGCGACACCAGCCGGATGTCGCGCAGGCCGAGCTGCCCGAAGCCTCCGGCCCGCAGGTCCGCGATGTCGCCCTCGGCGGCGGCGGTCAGGCCCGCGGCCCAGCCGGCGGCGCGGGTGTCGGGGCCGCCGGCCTCGCGCAGGTCGACCCGCCCGCGGACCACCCACCGGTCGGTCTCGTGGGTGAGGACGGCGAGGTGGCTGCCGGTCAGGGTCAGCCCGAGCCGCTCCGGCGCGACCTTCACCCGGCCGTGCCGGCGGCTGCGCACGACGCGATCGCCGACGGTGAGGGAGGCGCGGCCGTCGTCCAACGCGACGGCGAGCCGGGTGCCGTCCGGATGCGTCAGCGCGAGCTCGGCGCGACCGCCGTCGAGGCGCGCGTCGATCGCCGCATAGGGCGCGAGCAGGGGAGCGTCGGGGGTGCCGACCAGCGCGATCGGACGACGCCGGGCGACGATCTCGAACGGCGGCAGCACTCGCGCAGGCTACCGACCGGCCGCGCGGGCATGAACGTGGCGCACGAAGGCGGCCACGGTGAGGTCGCGGCTCGACGGCCGCCAGGCGATGCGCAGCTCGCTCGGCGCCAGGTCGTCGACCGGTACGACGGCGACCCGACGCCCCGCGAAGCGCGCGCACACGCTCGCCGGCAGCAGGGTGACGCCGCGGCTCAGCTCGACCAGCCGGATCGCGTCGGCGAGGGTCGCCGCACCCGGCGCCGCGACCGTGCGGGCCGGCTCGGACGCCAGCAGCCCCTGGTAGTGGCGGTCGAGCGCGGGCGAGACGTCCGGCCAGGTCAGCACCGGCACGTCGGCGAGGTCGTCGCGCCGGATCGAGTCCCGCCCCGCGAGCGGATGGTCCGCGGGCACGACGGCGTACCGCGGCTCGCTCAGCACCAGGTCGGTGTCGAGGTCGGCGAGGTCGACCGGCCCGGCGACCAGGCAGACGTCGGCCCGTCCGGTGCGGACGGCGTCGGCCAGGGTCTCGGTCTCGCCGAGGATCAGGCTGACCGTCCGGTCGGGAGTCTCGAAGGTCGCCACCGCCGCGTCGAGCAGGCCGGCGTCGCCGTCCGGCTTCACCGCGACGACCAGGCGGCCCGGCTCGTGGGCCGCCCGACGGGCCAGCTCGACCGCGGCGCTGACCTGGTCGAGCGCCCGCCGGGCGTGCGCGACGAGGGCGGAGCCGGACGCGGTGAGCGTGAGCGCCCGCGTGCTGCGCTCGACCAGCCGCGCGCCGACCACCTCCTCGAGCCGCGCGACCGTGCGCGAGACCGTGGGCTGCGTCGTGCCGAGCACGCGGGCGGCGGCGCTGAAGCTGCCGTGGTCGACGGCGGCCAGGAAGGTCCGCAGCTCGCGCACCTCGACGTCGTCCATGCGCACAGCGTATGGGTCTGGCGCATCGACGGCTCTTCTGCGCCGCCGCGGGCGGGCCTTGGATGGAGCTGCCGTCCAGGGCGGGCGGCATCCACGAGAGGAACAACGATGACCGAGATCGGCTATCTCGTCGGGAGCCTGTCGCAGGCCTCGATCAACCGCAGGCTGGCGATGGCGCTGTGCCGCGTCGCGCCCGCGGGCGTCGTCCTGCGCGAGCTGCGGATCGACGACCTGCCGCTCTACAACCCCGACCACGACGGCTCCTTCGCCCCGGCCGCACGTCGGCTCAAGGACGACCTCGCGTCGGTCGACGCCGTCGTGGTGCTGACGCCGGAGTACAACCGCTCGCTGCCGCCGGTGCTCAAGAACGCCGTCGACTACGCGTCGCGACCGTGGGGCGAGAACACCTGGCAGGACCGGCCGGTGGCCATCGCGGGCGTCGGCCTCAACGGCGCCGGTACGGCGGTCGCGCAGGCCCATCTGCGCGCGGTGCTCGGCGCCTGCGGCGCCCACGTCCTCGGCGGGCCGGAGCTCTGCCTGGCCTGGACCGACGACCTCGTCGACGACGACGGCTGCCCCGCGCCCGCGGCGGCCCCGCGGCTGCGCGCCTTCCTCGACGCGGTCGTCGCCCACGCCGAGCGCCACGGAGCGGTACCTTCCGGCGCATGGCCTCTGTCCTCCTGACGCCCCTCACCGGCGGCAACGGCATCGCCCTCACCTCCGCCCGCCCCGGTCCCGACCTCGCGGCCGCCGGCTGGTCCGAGACCGAGTACGCCGCCTCCGGGGTCGCCGCGGCCGCCGACCCGGCGCTCGGGTCGGCGGAGTTCACGACGCGGGTCGTCGTCCGGGGGCCGGAGTCGGCACCGGCGAGCGGCACGCTGGTCGTGGAGTGGCTCAACGTCAGCTCGGGCGCGGACGCGGCGCCGGACTGGACGTTCGTGGCCGACGAGCTCGTGCGCCGCGGCCACGCGTGGGCGGGGGTGTCGGCGCAGTACAACGGCGTCGCCAGCGGCGCCGCCACGGTCGCCGTCGAGGGCGTCGCGCTGCAGGGGCTGACCGGCGTCGACCCGGTCCGGTACGGCGACCTCCACCACCCCGGCGACGCGTATGCCTACGGCATCTTCACCGAGATCGCCCGCGAGCTGGCGGCGCTGACCGGTGCCGACCGGGTGCTGGCGATGGGGGAGTCGCAGTCGGCGTACCTGCTCACGACGTACGTCAACGAGGTGCACGCCCGCGAGCGGCTCTTCGACGGCTTCCTGATCCACAGCCGCGGCGACGTCGCCGCGCCCCTGGGGGAGGCGGGCCGCGGCATCGACCTGATCGAGGCGCGGGCGGGCACGGCGACGACGATCCGCGAGGACGTCGGCGTCCCGGTGATCGTGCTGCAGACCGAGGGCGACCTGCTCGGTCGGCTCAACTTCCTGCCGGCGCGCCAGCCCGACGGCCCGCTGCTCCGCGTCTGGGAGGTGGCCGGCGCCGCGCACGCCGACATCTTCCAGATCGGCGAGTTCGAGGCCTTCCTCGGCTGTCCCGACCCGGTCAACCGCGGCCAGCAGGCCTACGTCGCCCGCGCCGCGCTGCGTCACCTCGACGCCTGGGCCCGCGGCGGGGACGCGCCCCCGAGCGCGCCGCCGCTCGAGATCGTCGACGGTGCGTTCGTCCGCGACGATCTCGGCATCGTGCGCGGCGGTGTCCGGACGCCCGTCGTCGACGCGCCCGCCGACGTCGTGTCCGGTACGGCGGGCCCCGGCGCCTCGGTCATCTGCGGCCTGTTCGGGCGCACCACCCCGCTGCCCGCGGGCGCGTGGGACCGGCTCTGGCCGAGCCACGACGACTACCTCGCCGCCTACGAGCGGGCCACGGACGCGGCGATCGCCGCCGGGTTCGTCGTACCGGAGGACCGGGCGGACGTGCTCGGAGAAGCACGTCCCCGACCTCGCGGACGCTCGTAGTCCCCGGCGGTGTCCGCGGGGCGGTCAGACCAGGACGCCGTCCCGCGCGACGACCACACCGCCCTTGACGACGTACGACGGCGCGGGGCGCATCGCCACCGCCTCGGGCACGCAGGCGGTGGGCAGCACGACGAGGTCGGCCGGAGATCCCGGCGCGATCGCGACGAGCTCGCGGCCGGTCAGCCGGCGGCCGCCGTCGGTCGCGGTGGCCAGGGCCTGGTGGATCTGGTCGTCGCGGCGGGCGTTGCTGCGAATGGCCAGCTGGTGGACGCGTTCGAGCATCGAGCCGGTGCCCCAGGGCCCCCACAGGTCGCGGATGCCGTCGTTGCCGGAGGCGACCACCACGCCGGCCTCGGCGAGCATGGCGATCGGCAGCACCGGCGTGTTGTACGGCGTCGCGGTGGCCAGCGACACCCGGGCGGCCGCCAGGCGGTCGGCGAGAGCGCGGGCGCGGTCGGGCTCGATCTCGGCGATGGCGGGTGCGTGGGAGAGCGTGACCCTGCCCTGCAGGCCGAAGTGCTCGGTCAGCTCGACGGTCAGCTCCATCGCGAAGGCGCCGAGCGTCCCGCGCTCATGCAGGTGGATGTCGACGCCGGCGCCCTTCTCGGCGGCGATGGTGAACACCGTCTCGAGATGCTGCACCGGGTTGCGCTCGAGCGCCGAGGGGTCGATGCCGCCGACGACCGTGGCGCCCGCGTCGACGGCCGCGGCGAGCAGCTCGGCGGTGCCGGGGCGGGTGAGCAGGCCGCCCTGCGGGAAGGCGACCTGCTCGACGTCCACGGCGCCGGCGAACTCGGCGGCGACCTTGGCGACCATCGCGATGCCGTCGAGGCGGCAGCTGGGGTCGACGTCGGTGTGGGTGCGGACCAGGGTGGTGCCGAGGCCGACCATCCGGGCGAGCAGGGCGTGGATGCCGTCGTGGTGGGGGAGGCCGAACTCGGCCCGGCGCGCCTCGCCCTGGCGGATCCGGTCCTCGATGGGGGCGCCGGCCCCGTGCGGCTCCCAGGGCTGGCCCCACAGGGTCTTGTCGAGGTGGCAGTGCGCGTCGACCAGCCCGGGGATCACCACGCCGCCGCGGCCGTCGACCACCACGGCGTCGTCCGGTACGGCGAGCGCGGGGCCGAGCTCGGCGATCCGGCCCGCGGCGAGGGCCAGGTCGACGGGCTCCGCGCCGTCGGCGACGCGGACGTTCTGCAGGATTGTCGAGGCGATCACTGGTCAGGCTCCTTTGCTCCGGACTATGGTAGACCAAGCATCATCGGCTCACCCCCTGGAAGGATCGGACCATGGTTTCGTCCCAGGTCACGCTCGGCTCGCAGTTCCGCTCGCTGCGGGACCAGGTCGTCGACAACCTCCGTGACCGGATCGTCGAGGGCGAGCTGCCCGGCGGACACCGGCTCGTCGAGCGCGATCTCTCCGACGAGCTCGAGGTCTCCCGGATCACCATCCGCGAGGGGCTGCAGCAGCTGACCGCCGAGGGCCTGGTCATCCAGCTGCCCCGGCGCGGCTCGGTCGTCACCGAGTTCGGGATCGTCGAGATCCGCAACCTGCTCGAGCTGCGCGAGCCGCTGGAGGTGCTCACCGCCCGGCTCGCCGCCGAGCGGCACGACAACGCCGGCGCCAAGCGGCTCCAGGCGGTGCACGCGGAGTCGCGCAACGCCCTGGAGCGGGGGAGCCTGCAGGCGGCCGCGGCTGCCAGCGTGCAGTTCCACGAGGAGATCGGGCGCTGCACCGGCAACATGCTGCTCGAGACCCACATGGCCAGCCTGCAGGGCCACCTGCGCCGGCTGTTCTGGCTCACCCGCGAGCACCAGACCCACCACGTCGACGAGCACGCGCGGCTGTTGGAGGCGATCTTGACCCGTCAGGCCGAGCTCGCCGAGCAGCTCGCCCGCGAGCACATCCAGGAGACCGCGGCGGCGACCCTGAAGCTGCTCACGCTCTGATCCCAGCGCCTGGCTGACCCACCGCTGACCCACCGCCCCGGGCCTCGCCCGAGGGCGGTCTCCGGCCTGCCCGGACGCCTTTCCGGTGCCGCTGGAAAGCCATCCGAAGACCATCTGAAGGCCGTCGGTGGACGGCGTTCGCGGGGCGAGAATTTCAGGATGTGAGCCTTGCCACGTCGTTTCGGTAAATGGTAGACCATAGTCCATCAACCGAAGACGACGACGAGAGTGGAGGCCGCGGTGACCGTGGAGAGCACGCGACGCGAGGGGCTCGAGGCGAGCCTGGAGGCGCGGGGCGCCCTGCTGGACAAGGTGCGGGGCGAGCGGACCACCGTCCGCACGACCGGCCCCGTGGTGCTGGCGCCGAGCTGGGTGCTCGCCTGGCAGGACGAGCAGATGACCCTGCTGCGCGACCACGAGGTGGTCGTCGAGGGTGACCGCATCGTCGAGGTCCGCCCGCAGCGCGGGTCGACCGACGAGCGGGTCGAGATGCACGGCCAGGTGCTCGTGCCCGGCCTGATCTCGATGCACAGCCACGTCGCCGGCGGCGCCGCCACCCGCGGCTACGTCGAGGGCAACCTGACCCCGATGGCCAAGGGCGTCGAGCTGCGCCAGGGCCGGCAGTTCCTGCACGCGATGGTCATGCTCGACGACCTCAGCGACGAGGACCTCGACTTGATGACCGCGCTCAACCTGGTCGAGATCCTGCGCGGCGGCTGCACGACCCAGGTCGAGATGTCGAAGAGCCTGCGGCAGATGCAGAGCTACGTCCGCGTCGCCCGCGAGCTCGGCATCCGCGGCTACCCCTCGGGCGCCGTCCCGGGCATGAAGCGGATCCTGCCGATCTGGAAGCGCGGCGAGGACGACGGCCCGCTGTTCGACTCGATCGCCGGCACCCTCGACGAGATCGAGGAGAACCTGGTCTACGCGCGCAGCATCAACGGGGCCGACGACGGCCGGATCCTGCCGATGATGGCCCCGGCGACCAACGCCGTCCACACGCCCGAGACCTACCTCGCGATGAAGGCGGCCGCGCGGGAGCTCAACGGCCTGCACATCCACCTGCAGTCCGGCTACGGCCGTGCGCCCCAGCCCGACACCGTCGCGCTGCAGCGACTGTGGGGCCACGGCGAGGTGCCGTGGCTGGAGAGCCTCGGGATCTTCGACGGCTCGGTCCGCGTCTTCGGCGCCCACCTGCTCGGCATCGACTTCGTCCGCGACCTGCCGATCCTGGCCAACGACTCGTTCACCTTCGCCAACTGCCCGTCCGGTACCGGCGCCGGCGTGACGCCGGCCCAGTGGCCGTGGCCCGAGGCGCTCGGCGCGGGCGTCAACTCGGGCATCGGCCTCGACACGCACTCCAACGACTACATCGAGAACCTCAAGATGGCCGTGATCTACGGCCGGATCCGCGCCGACTTCCTCGGCGACAGCACGCCCGTGCCGATGGTCCGCCCGTCGATGTGGACCGGCCTCGAGGCGGCCACCGTCTCTGCCGCCCGAGGTCTCGGCCGGGACGATCTCGGCCGGATCGAGGCCGGCGCCAAGGCCGACCTCACCAGCATCGACGTCACCAGCCTGCTCGTCGGCGTCGGCACGGTGCCGCGCGAGCCGCTCAACCACCTGTTCTACGCGAACGGGCTCGCCGTACGGAATGTGATGACCGACGGCAACTGGCAGATCCGCGACGGCCACGTCCTCGGCCTCGACGAGAACAAGGTGCTCGCGGAGTCCGGCCGCATCGTGCAGGCCATGTGGGACGACATGGAGCGCCACGACGTCTTCGTCGACCAGCCCGACCACGACGTCGTCCCCGCCTGCTGCTGACCACCACCCCTCTCGGACCCAACCCACACCCGCTGCTGCCCATCCCGGTCAGCACCCACGGAGGAGTCACCCAGATGAACATCCACACCCCGAACCGCCGGACCCTCGTCCGCCGGGGCATCGCCGGCGCCACCCTCGGCGCCGTCCTGCTGTCTGTCGCCGCGTGTGGCACCAGCGGGGCCAGCACGGACCAGGCGCAGCCCAAGGGCGACCCGGCGCTGACCAAGCTGGTCCCGTCGGCGCTCGCCAAGAAGGGCACCATCGTCGTCGGCACCCAGCCCGACTTCGAGCCGGCCAACTTCACGCCGGTCGGCGAGTCGCAGATCAAGGGCTTCAACATCGACCTGATGGACGCGATGGCCGCCAAGCTCGGCCTCAAGGTCGACTGGCAGAAGGTGCCCTTCGACCAGCTGCTGATCGGCATGCAGAGCCACAAGTTCGACGCCACCATCGCCGGCATGACCGACCGCAAGGAGCGCCAGGCGCAGGTCGACTTCATCGACTACCAGGTCGCCGGCACCGTCTTCATGGTGCAGAAGGGCAACCCGAAGAAGATCACCAGCGAGGTCGACGGCGGCTGCGGCATCAAGATCGGCGACGTCAAGGGCAGCGACGCCAAGCGCCTGGTCGACATGATGGCCGCCGCCTGCGTCAAGGAGGGCAAGGCGCCGACGCAGCTCATCTCCTTCCCGAGCAGCAGCGACAAGAACCTGGCGCTCGTCTCTGGCCGGGTCGACGCGATGTTCTGGCCCGACATGGCCGTCTCCGTCATCAACCGCGAGACGGACAACAAGCTGGAGTCGCTGCCGGTGAACTTCGAGCCGAAGGTCTACCTCGGCGCGACGTTCAGCAAGGACGACACGCAGCTTCGGGACGCCTTCTTCGCCGCCCTCAAGGCGATCCACGAGGACGGCACCTACGCCAAGATCCTGAAGAAGTGGGACGTCGAGGTCATCGACCTTCCCACGCCCGGCATCAACCTGGCCACCTCCTGACGATGAGCGCCGCGATGAATCTCGAACGCGTCGCCGCGCCGGTCGCCGGTCGCCTCCCCGAGCAGGGGGAGGTGGACCGGCGGTCGGTCGCCGTCAAGGCCCGCCGTCGCCCGCGCTACGGCCAGTGGCTGACCGCCGTCCTCGCCCTCGCGGCGTTCGCAGCCCTGGTGCGCAGCCAGGCCACGAACCCCAACCTGGACTGGGCCGTCACCGGTCAGTACCTCTTCCACCCGATGATCCTCGACGGCATCAAGATCACGCTGCTGCTCTCGGTGCTGAGCATGCTGATCTCGATCGTGATGGCGTTCGTCGTCGCGCTGATGACCCAGAGCCAGAACAAGGTCGCCTCGCTGATCGGACGGGCCTACGTGTGGTTTTTCCGGGGCGTGCCGATGCTCGTCCAGGTGCTGCTCTGGTTCAACATGGCGGTCCTCTTCCCGCGGATCCTCGGACAGGACACCAACACCTTGATCTCCGGCTTCACCGCCGGTCTCTGCGCGCTCTCGCTCGCCGAGTCCGGCTACATGGCCGAGATCATCCGCGGCGGCATCCTGTCGGTGCCGCCGGGCCAGACCGACGCCGCGGTCAGCATCGGCCTCACCCGGCCGCAGGCATTGCGCCGGATCGTGCTGCCGCAGACCATCCGCGTCATCATCCCGCCGACCGGCAACCAGTTCATCGGCCTGCTCAAGGCCAGCGCTCTGGTCTCGGTCATCGGCGGCAGCGACCTGCTCACCAAGACCCAGCTGATCTACGGGCAGAACTTCAAGATCCTCCCGCTGCTCGCGGTCGCCACGATCTGGTACCTCGCGCTGGTGAGCATCGCCTCCGTGGGCCAGCACTTCCTCGAGCGCCACTTCAGCGCGTCGGCCGGGCACCGCAAGGCCGCAGGCAGCCGCGGTCGCCGTACCCGAAAGGCAACGTCATGAGCACCCTGACCGAAGCCCCGACCATGCTCCGGGTCGAGGGCGTGCACAAGTGGATGGGGCACAACCACGTGCTCCGCGGCGTCGACCTCGAGGTGCGCCAGGGCGAGATCGTCTGCATCCTCGGGCCCTCCGGGTCCGGCAAGTCCACGCTGCTGCGCTGCATCAACCACCTCGACCCCGTCGACGGTGGCGTGGTCGAGGTGGAGTCGGAGCGCATCGGCTACGAGACCAGGCGCGGCACGCTCTACGAGCAGTCCGAGCGGGACGTCGCCAGGGCCCGGCGCAGGATCGGCATGGTGTTCCAGCACTTCAACCTCTTCCAGCACCTGACCGCGCTGGAGAACGTCACCTACGGCCCGGTCAAGGTCCTCAGGCGGCCACGGGCCGAGGCCGTCGCCCACGGGCGCGAGCTGCTCGCCAGCGTCGGGCTCGGGCAGAAGGAGGACTCCTATCCCTCCGAGCTGTCCGGCGGTCAGCAGCAGCGGGTGGCGATCGCCCGGGCGCTGGCCATGCGGCCGCAGCTGATGATGTTCGACGAGCCCACGAGCGCGCTCGACCCCGAGCTCGTCGGCGAGGTGCTTGCGGTCATGAAGCGGGTGGCCGAGGGTGGCATGACGATGGTCGTGGTGACCCACGAGATCGGCTTCGCCCGCGAGGTGGCCGACCGCGTGGTCTTCATGGACCAGGGCGTGGTCGTCGAGGAGGGTACGGCGAGCGAGGTGCTGGACGACCCCCGGCACGAGCGCACGGCGAGCTTCCTGCGACGGGTGCGCTGAGCGCCGTACGAACGGGAGCAGGCATGTCCGTCTGGGCATGCCTGACCTGGAAAAGGGCATTGGACGGACATAGCAGACCGTTCCTACGCTCGGCCCAGGTGGACAAGAGACGAGTTTGGGAGAGTCATGGATTCCTACCCCGCACCGACTGAGCGGGACGCCCTCGCGCTGGACGCTTCGGACACCGAGGGCTCGCTGCGCGGCGAGTTCCTGGTGCCGCCGCACGGCGACGACCGGATCGCGTACTTCGCCGGCAACTCCCTCGGCCTGCAGCCGGCGGCACTGGCCGAGCGGCTCACCGAGGAGCTGACCGACTGGGCGAACCTCGGCGTCGAGGGACACATCGAGGCCCGCCGCCCGTGGGTCTCCTACCACGAGCTGCTCCGCGAGCCCGCGGCCCGGCTGGTGGGCGCACGACCCGAGGAGGTCGTGATGATGAACTCGCTGACGGTCAACCTGCACCTGCTGATGGCCTCCTTCTACCGGCCGGAGGGCGACCGCACGCGGATCGTCATCGAGGACACCACCTTCCCCAGCGACAGCTACGCCGTCCGCAGCCAGGCCGCCTGGCACGGGCTCGACCCGGACAAGACCGTCGTCCGCCTCAAGCCGCGCGAGGGCGAGAACAACCTGCGCAGCGAGGACGTCGTCGCCTTCCTCGAGGAGGAGGGGAGCACCGTGGCGCTGGTGCTGCTCGGCGCGGTCAACTACTACTCGGGCGAGCACCTCGACCTCGAGCTGATCACCCGGGCCGGCCACGCCGCCGGCGCGATCGTCGCCTTCGACCTGGCCCACGCGGCCGGCAACGTCGAGCTCAAGCTGCACGAGTGGGGCGTCGACTGGGCGGCCTGGTGCACCTACAAGTACCTCAACAGCGCGCCTGGGGCGGTGGCCGGCGCGTTCGTGCACGAGCGGCACCTGCAGGACCGGTCGCTGCCCCGGCTCGAGGGCTGGTGGAGCACCGACCCCGCCGTCCGCTTCCAGATGGCGCCCGAGGTCACCCCGCAGCCGAGCGCCGACGCGTGGTCGATGTCGAACCCGCCGATCCTGGCGATGGCGCCGGTGCTGCTCAGCCTCGAGCTCTTCGACCGGGTCGGGATGCCGGCGCTGCGCGAGCGCAGCCTGCGGCTGACCGGCTATCTCGAGAGCCTCCTCGACACGCTCGGCACCGAGCACTTCGAGGTGATCACCCCGCGTGACCCCGCCCGCCGCGGCTGCCAGCTGTCGCTGCGCTCGCACCACATCGACGTGACCGAGCTCGCCGACACCCTGCGCCACCAGTACGGCGTCGTCGCCGACGCGCGTCGTCCCGACGTGATCCGGCTGGCGCCGGTGCCGCTCTACTCGACCTACCACGACTGCTGGCGCGCGTACGACGCGCTGCGCCGGATCCAGGAGTCCGCGTGACCACCGACAAGTCCACCGAGAAGGACGTCACCCTCGTCGGCGCCGGCCTGGCGGGCTGCCTGCTCGCCACCCTGCTCGGGCGCCGCGGCTACCAGGTGACGGTGCTCGAGCGCCGCTCCGACCCGCGGCTCGCGGGCGCCGAGCGCGGCCGCTCGATCAACCTCGCGCTCTCGGCCCGCGGCCTCGACGCGCTGGAGCGGGTCGGGCTGCGCGAGGACGCCCTCGCCGCCGCGCTGCCGATGCGCGGCCGGATGGTCCACCCGCTCGGCGCGAGCCCGAACTTCCAGTCCTACAGCGCCGACGGCACGCGGGCGATCAACTCGATCAGCCGCTCCGGTCTCAACGAGGCACTGCTCGAGACCGCCGAGAAGACCCCGGGCGTCACGGTGCTCTTCGAGTCGCGCGTCGAGGCGGTCGACCTCGACCGGGGCATCGTCACGGTCGCCCGGCCGGACGGCGTCCAGGAGCGGGCCGCGTCGATCGTGCTCGCCTGCGACGGCGCCTACAGCGCCACCCGGCGCGCGGTGCAGTTCCGTGAGGGCGCGAACTATGCGCAGGACTTCCTCGAGCACGGCTACAAGGAGCTCACCATCCCCGCGCGCGACGGCGACTTCGCCGTCGACCCCGGCGCGCTGCACATCTGGGCGCGCGGCGGCTCGATGATGATCGCCCTGCCGAACCTCGACAAGTCGTTCACCTGCACGCTCTTCTGGCCCAAGGAGGGCCCCGGCGGCCTCGCCTCGCTCACCACGCCCGAGGCGGTGCGCGCCCACTTCCAGCGCGAGTATCCCGACGTCGTCGACCTGATGCCGACCCTCGTCGAGGACTACCTCATCAACCCGGTCGGCTCGCTCGTCACCGTCCGCGCCTGGCCTTGGACCGCCCACGGCGCCCGGGCATCCGTCGCCCTGGTCGGCGACGCGGCGCACGCGATCGTGCCCTTCTACGGGCAGGGCGCCAACTGCGCCTTCGAGGACGCCATCGAGATCGACGCGCTCCTCGAGAAGCACGACGGCGACTGGTCGCGCGTGCTCCCGGCGTACGAGGCCGCGCGCAAGCCCAACACCGACGCGATCGCCGAGATGGCGCTGCAGAACTTCGTCGAGATGCGGGACCTGGTCAACTCGCGGGTGCACCGCACGAAGAACACGATCGTGCACGCACTGGAGCGGTGGCTGCCGTCGCTGGTGGTGTCGCGATACGAGCTGGTGTCGTTCTCGACGGTGCCGTATGCGGAGGTGCTGCGGCGGAGCCGGCTGCAGAGTCGGGTGCTGTCCGGCGCGGCGGCTGCCGGTGTGGTGGGTGTGGTCGGCGCCGCGGTGAAGGTGCTGCGGCGCCGCTGACGCGGGTGCAGGAATCCCCGCTTCAGCGGGGATTCCTGCACTTCCTGGCCGATGCAACGGCCAGGAAGTGCCAGTTTTCGTCAGGAAGTCCGGCCTCAGCGCTCCCGCGGCAGCGCCGACGCCTGCGTCCGCAGGTGCTCCAACAGCGCATGCGCGGCCGGCGAGAGCGGCCGGTTCTTGGCACGCGACACGCCGACCGCGCGCCGGATCGACCCGAGCGGCGCATCCAGGACGACGAGCTCGCGGTCGCGCGTCGCGATCAGCTCGGGCAGGACGGCGACGGCGTCCGAGGTGAGCACCAGCTCGCGCAGGGTGAGGATCGTGGTGCACTCGATCCGGTTCGCGGGCAGGTCGACGCCCTCGTGCAGGAAGGCGTCCTCGAGCTCCTGGCGCAGCGTCGTCTGGTCGACCGGCAGCACCCACGGGTACGGCGCGAGCTGCGCCAGCGTCGGCTCCCCCAGCCGGGTGACGGGGTGCCCCTCGCGCACGACGACGCGGATCGGCTCGCGGTAGAGCATGTGCTGCACGATCGAGCTCGGCGCGCTGCCGGTGAGTCGCCCGAGCACCAGGTCGCACTCGCCGGCGAGCAGTGCGGCCTGGAGCGCGTCCGGCGTCGCCTCCCGTACGACGACCGTGAGCCGCGGGTGCGCCTCCTTGAGCGCCACGATCGCGCGCGGCAGGACGACATTCGAGCCGGCCAGGTGGGTGCCGACGGTGACGCTGCCGAGGTCGGCCTGGGCGAGCTGCTCGATCTGCCGGTCGGCCTGGCGCAGCTGCGCGATGACGGCGCGCGCGTGCTCGAGGAAGGCCTCGCCGAAGAGGGTCGGGGTGACGCCGCGGCGGCCGCGGTCGAACAGGCTGACGCCGAGGATGTCCTCGACCTCGCGCAGCCCGCGGGTGACGACGGGCTGGGTGATGTGCAGCGCCTCGGCCGCGGCGGCGAGGCTGCCGGCCTCCTCGATCCGCACCAGGAGCACCAGGTGCCGGAGCTTGAGCCTGCCGTCGAGGAGGCGATCGCTGACCATGCCACCAAGTATGTCCTTCCGGGCATGCCTGATCCGCAAAAGGGCATTGGACGGACATATCTCGCCGTTCTTACGCTCGGCGGGTGGTCAACGAATCAGTACGACGTCTGCAGAGCTTCGTCGACGGCGCCTACATCGACGGCGTCTCCAGCTGGGAGAAGCGCAGTCCCGTCGACGGCTCGCTCGTCGCCGTCGTCGAGGAGGCGGGGGCCGAGCAGGTCGACGCCGCCGTCGCCGCGGCCCGGCGCGCGCTCGAGGGGCCGTGGGGCCGCAGCTCGGTCGCCGAGCGTGCCGCCCTCATGCGCCGGATCGCGGACCGGATCGAGGCCCGCTTCGACGACTTCGTCGCGGCCGAGATCGGCGACACCGGCAAGCCGCTGAAGCAGGCGCGCGAGCTCGACGTGGCCCGGGCGGTCGTCAACTTCCGCTCGTTCGCCGACACGGTGAGCGCGACGGGGCTCGACTCCTTCCTCACCGAGCTGGCCGACGGTCGGCGCGCGCTCAACTACGCGGTGCCCCGTCCGCTGGGCGTGGTCGCGGTCGTCGTCCCGTGGAACCTGCCGCTGCTGCTGCTGACCTGGAAGGTCGCGCCGGCGCTGGCCTGCGGCAATGCGGTCATCGTGAAGCCGTCCGAGGAGACGCCGTCGACGGCGACCCTGCTCGCCGAGGTGATCGCCGAGGCCGGCGCGCCCGCGGGCATCTACAACGTGCTGCACGGCTTCGGGCCCGGTTCCGCCGGCGAGATGCTGACCACCCACCCCGACATCGACGGCGTCACGTTCACCGGCGAGTCCGCGACCGGCGCGGCGATCATGCGCGGCGTGGCGCCGTACGTCCGGCCGGTCTCGTTCGAGCTCGGCGGCAAGAACGCCGCCCTCGTCTTCGCCGACGCCGACCTCGAGAAGGCCGTCGCCGGACTCGGCCGCTCGATCTTCACCAACACCGGCCAGGTCTGCCTGTGCACCGAGCGGGTCTACATCCAGCGCCCCGTGTACGACGAGGTGGTCGCCGGTCTCGTCGAGCACGCGCGCGGCCTCCGGCTGGGCCGCCCCGAGGCCGAGGGCACCACCACCGGACCGCTGATCTCCCGCGAGCACCGCGCCAAGGTCCACGGCTACCTCGACCTCGCCCGCGAGGACGGCGCCGACGTCCTCGTCGGCGGCGGGATCCCCGACCTCGGCGCCGACCTCGCCGACGGCGCGTGGATCGAGCCGACCCTGTGGGCCGGGCTCGACCACTCCTCGCGGGTGCTGCGCGAGGAGGTCTTCGGGCCGGTCGCGGCGCTGATGCCGTTCGACAGCGAGGACGAGGCGGTCAAGCTCGCCAACGACAGCCGCTACGGGCTCGCCGCCGCGACCTGGACCAGCGACCTCGAGCGCGGCCACCGGGTCGCGCAGCAGATGCGGGTCGGCATGTCGTGGGTGAACACCTGGTACCTGCGCGACCTGCGCTCGCCGTTCGGCGGCGTCGGCCTCTCCGGCATCGGCCGCGAGGGCGGCACCCACTCGATGCACTTCTACACCGAGCCCACGAACGTGTGCGTGCAGCTGTGACCGACCCGGACGACGTCACCGACGCCGCCTTCCGCCTGGTCGCGGCCGCCAAGTGGGGCGAGCCCTGCGACCCGGTCCGCGACCTGATCGACGAGGACGACCTGGTCACGGCGTACGCCGTGCAGGCGTTGGTCAGCCGGCACCGCCAGGAGAACGGCCATCGCGTCGTCGGGCGCAAGATCGGCCCGTCATCGTGCTTCGGGACGCTCTTCGACGACATGGCCTACGGCGACCGCCAGCCGATCGCGCTCGGCACCCTGCTGCAGCCGCGGGTCGAGGCCGAGGTCGGGTTCGTCCTCGGGCGCGACCTCGCCATGGAGCGGCCGACGGTGAGCGACGTGATCCGGGCGACCGAGTTCGTGCTGCCGGCGATCGAGGTGATCGACTCGCGGATCTTCGACTGGGACACCACCGTCGCCGACACCATCGCCGACAACGCGTGCAGCGGCGCGTACGTCCTCGGCAGCACGCCGCGCGCGCTGCGCGAGGTCGAGCTGGTCGGCGCGGGCCTCGAGCTGGAGAGCTGCGGCTACGGACAGCTCGGCAACCCCGTCGTCGCGGTCACCTGCCTGGCCCGAACCCTCGCCGCCGCCGGCACCATGCTGCGCGCCGGCGACGTCGTCCTCTCCGGCGCGGTCGGACCGGTCGTCCCGGTCCGCGGGCCCGGCTCCTTCCACGCGCGGATCGCCGGCCTCGGCGCGGTCACCGCGACCTTCGTGGCGGGGGAGGCGGCATGAGCCGGCGCGGGGGCATGATCGAGAGCATCCACCAGACCCACGACTCCAGGGAGAGCCTGTGACCGACATCCTCGAGCTCGCGGCCCGGATCGACCGGGCGCGCCTCGACCGCGTGCCGATCCCGCAGCTGGCGGAGGCCGAGTCCGTCGACCTCGACGCGTCGTACGACGTGCAGAGCGCGGGCATCGAGCTGCGCCGGGGCCGCGGCGAGTCCGTCGTCGGCGTCAAGCTCGGCTTCACCAGCAAGGCGAAGGCCGAGCAGATGGGCGTCTCCGACGTCATCCTCGGCGTGATCACCGACGAGATGCAGGTCGGCGACGGCGACGCAGTCGACCGCAGCCGCTTCATCCACCCGCGGATCGAGCCCGAGGTGGCCTTCCTCCTCGGCGCCGACCTCGACCCCGACGCCCCGGCCGACGACCAGCTCGCCGCCGTCGCGCAGGTCGCGCCCGCGCTGGAGATCATCGACAGCCGCTACCGCGACTTCCGGTTCGCGCTGGAGGACGTCGTCGCCGACAACACCTCCGCCGCCGGCTTCGTCATCGGGCCGTGGCGCGAGCTCGCCGCCGTGCGCGCCGAGCTCGACCTCGCCGACCTCGCCGTCGAGCTGGCGGTGGACGGCGAGCCCGCCGCCACCGGCTCCACCGGCGACATCCTCGGCGACCCCCTGCACGCCGTGGCCGCCGTCGTACGGATGGCGACCCGCTACGGCGTTCGCGTGCCGGCCGGATCGATCATCCTCGCCGGCGCGGCCACCGCCGCCGTCCCCCTGCCCGACCGGCCGGGGGCGGAGGTGGTGGCCTCGGTCGCCGGCCTCGGCCGCGTGTCGGTCACCATCGGGGGCACCGATGGCTGAGGCGCACCTGGTCGCCGGCAAGGCGACGCCGCGGGGACGCTTCCCGCACGTGAAGATCGCGGGCGGCTTCGTCTACGTCTCGGGCACGAGCAGCCGCCGTCCCGACAACACCTTCGAGGGCGTCGAGGTCGACGAGCTCGGCGTGACGAACCTCGACATCCGCGCGCAGACGCGAGCCGTCATCGAGAACATCCGCGATCTCCTGGAGGCGGCCGGCGCCGGCCTCGAGGACCTGGTCCAGGTCACGACGTACCTGGTCAACATGAACGACTTCGGGGGCTACAACGAGGTCTACGGCGAGTACTTCGACCACACCGGCCCGACCCGGACGACGGTCGCCGTCCACCAGCTCCCGCACCCGCACCTGCTCATCGAGATCCAAGCGGTGGCCTGCCTGCCAGGCGCCGACGACCGGAAGGACGACGCATGACCATCCCGCCCGTCATCGACTTCAAGAAGTGGGTCGCCGAGCACGAGCACCTGCTCAAGCCGCCGGTGAACAACCGCCAGATGTGGGAGCCGATGGGTGACTTCATCGTCCAGGTCGTCGGCGGACCCAACCAGCGCACCGACTTCCACCTCGACCCGTACGAGGAGTGGTTCTACCAGGTCAGGGGCGACATGCACGTCAACCTGATGACCGACGACGGTCCGGTGCGCATCGACATCCGCGAGGGCGAGATGTGGATGCTGCCGCGCAACGTCCACCACTCGCCGCAGCGTCCGCAGGAGGGCTCGATCGGCATCGTGATCGAGCGGATCCGCGAGGAGGGCACGCTCGAGAAGTTCGTCTGGTTCTGCGAGTCCTGCCACCACCAGGTGCACGAGGTCGAGCTCCAGGTCCGCGACATCGTCGCCGACCTGCCGCCCGTCTTCGAGCAGTTCTACGGCTCGGTGGAGGCGCGGACCTGCGCCAACTGCGGCACCCTGCACCCCGGCAAGGGCTGAGTCGATGGACCCACGTGGCACCGTCGACGTCCACACCCACTACGTCCCGCGCGGCTGGCCCGACCTCGGCGAGGGACAGCCCTGGCTGCGCGTCGACTCCGAGCGGGACGCGATGATCCTGGTCGGCGACAGCGAGTTCCGCCGGATCCAGAGCGACTGCTGGGACGCCGGCGTACGCCTCGCCGACATGGACGCCGACGGGGTCGCGCGGCAGGTCGTCTCGCCGACGCCGGTCTTCTTCTCCTACGACCTGCCCGGCGCCCAGGCCGCCTCGGTCTGCCGGATCTTCAACGACCTGGCGCTGGAGATCTGCGAGCCCGGCGGCGACCGGCTGCTGCCGTTCGCCCAGGTCCCGCTGCAGGACCCCGACCTCGCCTGCGCCGAGCTCGACCGCGCCGTCGCGGCCGGGCACCACGGAGTCGAGATCGGCAACCACGTGGGCGACCGCGACCTCGACGACGGCGGCGTCGTGACCTTCCTGCAGCACGCCGCGGACGCCGGCGTACCGGTCTTCGTGCACCCGTGGGACATGGCGTCCTCGCCGCGTCTCGAGCGCTGGATGGCGCGCTGGCTGGCCGGCATGCCCGCCGAGACCCACCTGTCGGTGCTGGCGATGATCCTCGGCGGCGTCTTCGACAAGGTCCCGGACACGCTGCGGATCTGCTTCGCTCACGGCGGCGGCTCGTTCCCGTTCTGGCTCGGCCGGTTCGAGAACGCCTGGCACCGGCGCCCCGACCTGATCGCGACCTCGGCGGAGCCGCCGTCGTCGTACGTCAACCGGTTCAGCGTCGACAGCGTCGTCTTCGACCCCCGCGCCCTGCGCACCCTCGTCGACACGCTCGGCGTCGAGCAGGTCATGGTCGGCAGCGACTACCCCTATCCGCTGGGGGAGCGGCCGGTCGGCAAGGTCGTCGACGACGCCGACTTCCTCAGCGACGCCGACCGGGCGGCGCTGCGCTTCGGCAACGCCGAGCGCTTCCTCGGGCTCTAGCTCGCTCGACAGACACGAAACCCCGCCGGGATCACCCGGCGGGGTTTCGTCGTGCTGGTGGGCAGGGGCGGGGTCGAACCGCCGACCTATCACTTTTCAGGCGATCGCTCGTACCAACTGAGCTACCTGCCCAAGCAGTCGCCAACCCTACCGGAGGGTGGGCCCAGGGGCGAAAGCGGCGCGACATCCGGACGTCGTCCGGTGTTCGCCCGCGCGCGCGATGAGTGGGCCGTGCGGCCGGGGGACTATGCTGGCCCGCGCCGCGACGGCCTCGTGCCACCGCGGCGGGCCCCCATCGTCTAGCGGCCTAGGACACCGCCCTTTCACGGCGGGTACGCCGGTTCGAATCCGGTTGGGGGTACGACAGAGGCCCTGCTCGAACGAGCAGGGCCTCGTGCATCACGGGGGCTTCGGCGCGCGGAGCGAGTCCGCCCGATCCCGGCTCAGGCCGCGGGCCGCGCGGCCTTCCCCTCCCGGCGCAGGTGCATGCCCCGCCACCGCACGGCGACCGGCGGCACGAGAAACCTCCGGGCGATCGCGACGTCGTCGTCGCCGTTCGCGCGGGCGGCGAGGAAGGGGGACTCGGGCAGCAGCAGCGCCACCGCGAACTCGTTGGCGTAGGTCTCCTCGGCGCGGGTGCGATGGTGGGCGGAGCGCATGTCGGTGAGCGCCTCCTGCGGGGAGATGGCCCCGCCGCGCTCGACGAGGTGGCCGATCTTGTGGGCGCAGGCGAAGCGCGAGCGCAGCTCGGAGCCGTGGTCGTCGACGACGAGGTCGACGCCGTCGGCCTGGCCGACGAGCATTCCCCAGGCGTGCTCGCCGAGGGGGGCGGTGCGGACCCGGGCGCCGAGGGCGTGCGCGATGGCGCGCGGGTCGACGGACGTCGTACGGGAGGGCCAGTGGTCGTGCAGGATCCGGTCGGCATCGCGCCGGGCGGTCGCGCGGATCTCGTCGATGGTCAGGTCGGGGGGAAGGGGCATCGGTGAATCTCCTCGAGATGAGCCCGCTCACCAACCAAGCGGGCGCTTCCCCCACCGGTCGGGGCACCTCGGGGCGACCTGAGCGGATCGGGCCGGAGTCCTGGACCAGACATCCGATGATCCCGGGTGGTGGGGCCGGAAGTCCCCGGTGTCGACCCCGGCGTCCACCCTGCGGTCCAGCCCGCGGTCCCCCCGCCGGTTTACCCCGCGGTCCACCCCGATCTTCACGGGTGCGCTCCCGATTGGGTGCTGTGACCGCCCATGGGTTAGAGTTCCATCCGCTGCGCACGACAAGTGCAAAGCGAAATCTGGCCCTGTAGCGCAGTTGGTTAGCGCGCCGCCCTGTCACGGCGGAGGTCGCGAGTTCGAGTCTCGTCAGGGTCGCAAGGATCAGGCGGCTTGGATCTGCGGAAACGCGGAACAAGCCGCCTGATGTGTTTTTCTCACGTCCTTCGGGTGCGAGGCCCGAGCCGCTGGCCCCTGGGGCGATCCCGCACAATGGCAGCGTGCCGGTCGAGATGAGCCCCGAGGAGTTCGACGCCCTCGTCGACCGTGCCCTCGACGAGATCCCCGACGAGCTCGCCCGGCTGGTCAGCAATGTCGTGGTCCTGGTCGAGGACGAGCCGCCCGACGACGAGCCCGACGACCTCCTCGGCCTCTACGACGGCGTGGCGCTCACCGAGCGCGACGGCTCGATGCTGCCCCAGCTGCCCGACCGGATCTTCCTGTTCCGCCGCCCGCTGCTCGACATGTGTGCCGACGCCGACGAGCTCGCCGAGGAGATCCGGATCACCGTCGTCCACGAGGTCGCCCACCACTTCGGCATCGACGACGACCGGCTGCACGACCTCGGCTACGCCTGACCCCGGCTCAACGCGCCGCCCAGTACCCCAGCGCCGCCGCGCCCAGCCCGAGCGCGATCGTCGCGCCGGCATAGATCGCGCCGCGCACCACGCCGAGGTCGCGGGTCTGCACCGCGAGCGAGGAGTACGTCGACAGCCCGCCGCAGAGGCCGGTGCCGAGCAGCGCCAGCCCGGTGCCGTCGAGCGACCAGCCCACGCAGGCGCCGAGCAGCAGGCTGGCGAGGGTGTTCGCGGTGAGCGTGCCGTGGTGCCAGTGGCCGTCGAGGCGCTGGCCGAGGTAGTAGCGCAGGGCGGCGCCGACGGCCGCGCCGAGCGCGACGAGGAGAGCCGTCACAGCTCGTCCTCCTCGGGCAGCGGCGGAGCGAGCCGGCCGATGACGGAGACCGCGACCAGGCAGGCGGCGAGCGAGCCGAGCACATAGCCGGCCGCGAGTCCGTAGCAGCCGCGGTCGAGCAGGTCGCGGGTCTGCTCGGAGGCGGCGGAGAAGGTCGTGTAGCCGCCGAGGACGCCGGGGCCGAGCGCCGCCGCCCAGATCGGCGACTGGCGGGCGAGGGGGAGGAGCAGCAGCGCGGCGAGCAGCATCGAGCCGGACAGGTTGATCGCGAAGGTCGTCCACGGGAAGCCGGTGCCGTCGGCCGCGAGCCGGGTCAGCCCGTAGCGCGCGAGGCCGCCGACGGCGCCGCCCGCGGCCACCGCCAGGAGCACGCGCGGGGACGGGGTCATGCCGCCAGGTTAGAGAGCGCGTGAGGGCGCGCCGGAGCCGGCACTGCCCTGCCAGGCGACCGGCGGCGCGCCGACCGACTGTCGGCGGAACTCGCCGAGGAACCAGATCTGGAACGCACGCTGGTCCGGCGAGCGCGGCGCGGTGAGCAGCCGCTGCGCGCGGGAGAACTCGTCGGCGGCGTCGAGCAGGTCGACCAGGCCGCCGATCTGGCGTGCCGCCTCGCGGGGCATGCGCAGTCGCAGGTCGACGGTGGAGCGCCCCTCGTCGTAGGCCGTGTCGACCTGCTCGCGGCCCATGTTGGAGCGCAGCGGACGCTCGAGCGCGTCGAAGTGCTCGGAGAGCACCTTGGCCAGGGGGTAGTCGTCCTCGTGGGCCAGCGCGAGCAGGCGGATCTCGCGGCGCAGGTCGCGGTAGTGGCGCTGGAAGCGGCCGAAGTCGACGACCGGCACGCCGTTGATCTGGACGGCGACCTCGCCGACCCGGGTGTGGTCCTCGGCAAGCGGCGGCGCGCTGTGGGTCAGCTGGTAGGGCGCTCCCGCGCTCTCGGAGAGCTCGGCGGCAGGCTCGAACCAGACCGCCTTGCCGTCCTCCTCGATCTCCGCGCCCCACGCGGTCGAGGCGCGCGAGACGATGTCGAGGCCGCGCCCGACCGTGGTCAGCGCGGCGAGCTGCTCCTCGTCGAGGGCGTCGAAGGCGTCGAGGTCGAAGGCGTCGAGGTCGAAGCCGCCGCCCTGCGTGGCCGGCTGCGGCGCGATGGTCGAGGCGTCGTGGACCTCGAAGCGGGGGTGCTCGGCAGTGCCGCGCAGCTGGAGGCGTACCGGGGGCAGCCCGTGCAGGACGGCATTGGTCACCAGCTCGGAGACGGCGAGCTCGGCGCAGTCGGCGACGTCGTCGCGGCCGATCTGCTGACAGGTCTGGACCACCCAGCGTCGTGCGTCGTGCACGATGCGTGGCCCGGGGGCCAGGTCCAGGGTCTGCCGGTTCTGCACTGATGAACCTTCCAGGGAGTGGGTGAGGTCCCGATCCCGAGTGCGATACCCCGCTCGATCCTGCCCTAAACCAACGTCTTTCGCGCCCCCAGAAGAGGGTTCGCAAGGAGTGTGATCGACCAGACCGCGACCTCGGATTGGGCGCCCCGTACACGACACGGAACAATGGGCACCGAGAGGACACCACAGCGTCGTCCAACCGAAGCGCCCAGGAGGAAGCCATGGCAGCAGGCGACACCCAGCCGGACCTGCCCGATCGCGTCATCGTTCCCCGCTCCGACCGTCACCAGGTCGTGGTCATCGGCTCCGGCTTCGGTGGCCTGTTCGGCACCAAGCAGCTCAAGGATGCCGACGTCGACGTCACGATGATCGCGAAGACGACCCACCACCTCTTCCAGCCGCTGCTCTACCAAGTGGCGACCGGCATCCTCTCCGAGGGCGAGATCGCGCCGCCGACCCGCGAGGTCCTGGCCGGCCAGAAGAACGCCCAGGTGCTGCTCGGCGAGGTCACCGGCATCGACCTCGAGAACCGGCTGGTCACCTCCCACGTCCTGGGCCGCGAGCTCGTGACGCCGTACGACTCGCTGATCGTCGCCGCCGGCGCCGGCCAGTCCTACTTCGGCAACGACCACTTCGCCGAGTTCGCCCCCGGCATGAAGAGCATCGACGACGCCCTCGAGCTGCGCGGCCGGATCTTCGGCGCCTTCGAGATGGCCGAGCTCGGCGCCGCCCGCGGTGAGAACGTCGACCACCTGCTCACCTTCGTCGTCGTCGGCGCCGGCCCGACCGGTGTCGAGATGGCCGGCCAGATCGCCGAGCTCGCGCACCGCACGCTGACCCGCGACTTCCGCGCGATCTCGACCCGCCACGCGCGCGTCATCCTGGTCGACGCGGCGCCGCAGGTGCTGCCGCCGTTCGGCCACAAGCTCGGCAAGTGGACCCAGGAGAAGCTCGAGAAGCTCGGCGTCGAGGTCATGCTCGGCGCGCTGGTGTCCCAGGTCGACGAGCGCGGCCTGACCGTCAAGTACAAGGACGGCAGCGAGAAGCGCATCGACGCGATCGCCAAGGTGTGGGCCGCCGGCGTCCAGGCGAACCCGCTCGGCAAGCAGCTCTCCGCGCAGACCGGCGCCCCGCTCGACCGCGCCGGGCGGATCTCGGTCAACCCCGACCTCACCCTGCCGGGCTACCCCGAGGTGTTCGTGGTCGGCGACATGATCTCGCTCGACAACCTCCCGGGGGTCGCGCAGGTCGCGATCCAGGGCGCGAAGTACGCCGCCAAGGAGATCGAGGGCCGGCTGCAGGGCAAGCCCGCGCAGGGCCCCTTCAAGTACTTCGACAAGGGCTCGATGGCGATCATCAGCCGCTTCCGCGCGGTCGCGATGGTCGGCAAGCTGCGGCTCACCGGCATCCTGGCCTGGCTGATGTGGCTGGTCGTCCACCTCTTCTACATCACCGGCTTCAAGAACCGCGTCACGGCGGTCATGCACTGGTTCGTCTCGTTCATCGGCAAGGGCCGCTCCGAGCGCACCTCGACCGAGCAGCAGATCTTCGCCCGGGTGGCGCTGCAGCGGCTCGCGCGCGGTGCGACCGACCTGGTCTCCGAGCCGGGGCAGTTCGACGAGGCGCTGCGCCGGGCCGAGCTCGAGCAGGTCGCCGCCGAGGAGGCGCGGCTGTCCGACGAGAACAAGCGTGGGGTGAAGGTCGGCGGCTGACGCTGTCGCCCGGCTGCAGGAATCCCCGCTTCAGCGGGGATTCCTGCGCTTCCTGACGGTTGCAACCGTCAGGAAGCGCTAGTTTCCGTCAGGAAGTCCGAGCCGCTCGCGCACCGCGCGCGGCAGGATGAAGACGCCCTCGGCTTCGCAGGTCACGCCCTGCGGGCCGATCATGCGGGCCTTGGCCCACGTCTTCACGCCGTCCTCGCGGTCGACCCACGCCTCCGCGCGCAGGTCGCCCAGCGGCGTCCCGCGCCGGTAGACGAGGGTCAGCGTCCCGGTCATGCCGGGGCGCCCGGCCGCGCCGACGGCGTGGCCGAGGATCTGGTCGAGGATGAGCGCGACCATGCCGCCGTGGACCAGTCCCGGCGGGCCCTCGTACGCCGCGCCGCAGTGGAAGTCGCTCTCCACCCGCCCGCTGGGGTCGCTGTGGACGACGAGCGGCGGGGCGATCGGGTTGCGCAGGCCGATGACCGGGTTGCCCCAGGGGCGTCGGCGTCCGGCGGCGAGGTACTCCATGCCCATGGTCTGGGCGCGCCGTACCTTGCGCAGGCGCGCGACCGCCGCCTCGATGTCTGCCTGGGCTGCGCGGACCTCCTCGGCGTCGACGTCCGACATCACGCACAGGTCGACCAGTTCGCGCGCGGCCTCGGCCAGCGGGCGCCAGGTCGCGGCGTCCTCGGCGGCGCCCGGGTCGGACGCGGCGTCTTCGGGGAAGTGGACGGTCATGTCCGCCAGGGTAGAACACGTTCTCGTTCGGGGCTCCGGGAAATGCCGTTGCGTCGGAATGATGGGATGGGGACATGACCGCGCTCGTGGCACCGGACACCGCCCGCTGGAAGCAGTGGGCCGCGATGATCGAGGACTTCGACGGCGTCGAGGAGATGCACGGCTCCGGCTACTGGCAGCTCGAGGGGCCACCGGTCCCCACCC
Source organism: Nocardioides ginsengisoli (assembly GCF_039537225.1). NCBI lineage: Bacteria > Bacillati > Actinomycetota > Actinomycetes > Propionibacteriales > Nocardioidaceae > Nocardioides > Nocardioides ginsengisoli. The sequence goes on along the minus strand of NZ_BAABAC010000040.1, from coordinate 17,191 downwards.
AGGCCGGGTGCGACGCCTACGTGACCATGACCGAGGTGACGTCGACTGCTGACCTCGACGGCACGCGGGTCGCGTCGACGTACTTCTGGATCGCGGCCGACGACGGCCGCCCCGACGACGAGCTGGTCGGCTTCCTGCACCTGCGGCACACGCTCAACGCGTGGCTGCTCGAGCAGGGCGGCCACATCGGGTACGGCGTGAAGCCGTCCGCTCGCCGTCAGGGACACGCGTCGCGCGCGCTCGCGCTGGGTGTGCGGGCGGCGGCGGGGCTCGGCCTCGACCGGGTGCTGGTCACCTGCGAGGCCGACAACGAGGCGTCGCGGCGGACCATCCTGTCCGGCGGCGGGGTGCTCGAGGACGAACGGGACGGCAAGCTGCGGTTCTGGATCCCGACTGCCTAGGATCCCGGCTGCTCAGGGGCGCAGCTCGGGGCGCAGCCGGTAGAGCACGGTGGTGAACCAGTGCGGGTCGACCATGGTCCGGGTGATCACCACCAGCGGCAGGCCCTCGCGCTCGATGAGCACGGTCCAGCGCCGCTCGCCGGGCTCGCCGACGATCGCGATCGGGGTGTACGCCGCCCCGACGTCGATCAGCTCGGACTGGCCGTTGCGCCGGATGGTCAGCTGACCGCGGCGGATCGAGAGCTGGGTGGTGGTGCTGCCCGCCCGCACCGCCCAGACGACGAGCAGCAGGAAGCCGAGCGTCGCGGCGACGCCGAGGGTGGCGGTGGTGGGTGACTTCGCCGCGGCGTACGACGCGACGCCGGTCGCGACGAGCACCGACAGCAGGACGATCGACAGCGTGCGGCGTACGCCGCCCCGGGCCGGGAAGTCGGCGTCGGTGCTGGCGTTGAGCGCGGTGAGGTTGTCGGCGGGCTCGGTCCAGCGCCCGCGGCGGATCTCGGGCGGCGTGGTGTGCAGCGGCGGGGGAGCGGGGCGCGGGTCGGCGGCGACGATCGGCTCGGGTGGCGGTGTGGTCATCCGGACCGCCGTCCGCGGGGCCGGCTTCGGCTCGGGTGTCGGCTCGGGCTTCGGCTCGGGCTTGGCGCGGCGGGGTGCGTCGGCGCGCAGCGCGTCGACGACGGACCGGCCGAGGTCGGTGCTGTCGAGGTCGACATGGGCGATCCGGGACGGCGGCTCGGGCGGCGCCTCGACGCCGAGCGCGTCGAGCACGGAACGGCCCGCGGTGGTGCCGTCGACGCGGGCGGCGGGCGGCTCGGGCGCGGGAGTCGGTGCAGGGGTCGGCGCAGGGGTCGGCGCAGGAGTCGGCGCGGGCGCGCCCCCGCGCGGCGCGCCGGTGACCCGGGCGTCCTTCGCATAGGTGGCGCGCTTGTTCAGCCAGGCACGGATCGTCTCCGTGTCGGGCCCGAACTCGTCACTGCTCCCCATGACGGAGTCCCTTCCTTCCCTCTCCCGCCGCTCAGGGTACCGGCCGGTAGCGCCGCCGTCCCTCGTTCGGACGGGCCGTGCCGGTGGTCCCGGCGGGCCGGGACCGGACGGACTACGACGTCCGCGGGTCGAGCCGGTAGATTTGAGAGCGATTCCCAGTCCCTCGAGGAGGTCAGGTGCCCGAGACCGAGTCCCGCTCGCCCGCGCTCCGGCCGACCCGGCAGCGCCGCGCGATCACCGATGCGCTGACCGCGGCGACCGACTTCCAGAGCGCCCAGGAGATCCACGACAGCCTGCGCCAGGCGGGCGACAAGGTCGGCCTGGCCACCGTCTACCGCACGCTGCAGGCGATGGCCGAGACCGGCGACGTCGACGTCCGGCACAACCCGGCGGGCGAGGCGACGTACCGCCGGTGCAGCGACTCGCACCACCACCACCTGGTCTGCCGCTCGTGCGGCCGCACTGTCGAGATCACCGGGTCCGCGGTCGAGCGGTGGGCGCACGCAGTCGCCGAGGAGCACGGGTTCTCGGAGGTCAGTCACACGGTCGAGCTCATGGGGCTGTGCGCGGAATGCGCCGCCCGAGCCGACCGTGGAAGCGCATCGCGCTGACCGTCTCGTCGTCGGCGCGCACGTAGCCGATCTCGTCGGACGGCGTGCCGTCGGCCGTGAGGACGACGAGCGTGCCGGGGCCGCCGAGGAGCGGTCGTGTCGCAGTGACGCCGGCGGGTGCCGACTGCAGTAGGCCCCGTGGGACTCGAACCCACAACCTAAGGATTAAAAGTCCTCAGCTCTGCCAATTGAGCTAGGGGCCCCCGGGGGCTCAGTATGCCGTGCCGGCCGGGGAGTCTCGGTACCGGCCGCCCCGTCGCCGTCGTCTGCGGGCTCGCCCTCGGGTCGGAGCGGCGGATCGGTCGAGGCGGCGTCGCCTCGCCGAGCGGGGATACCTCCCTGACGAGCCGCGCTCGGGGGAGTGGTGGCAGCGTGAGACGCCCTCGAGCCGGGACTTCGTCTCGGTCGGGGCCGTCCGATCGGATGAACTTGTCGACATTTCGTGAGACTTCGTGAACGCCGCCGGGTACGGCGCCTAGGGTGGATACCGATCCGGCGGGGGAGTCGGCGCTCGAGGGCATCTGCGGATGCGTCCGGGCGTGGCAAACAAGCGGTGCCGGATCCGTGCCGCCGAGTGATGACCATTCTGATGTCTCCTTGGCGTGCGCCTGTCTCTTCGTGAGGCCCTATCACCTCCCCGCTCCCGGTTCCGCCCTGGAACCGCGGAACGCCGACTCGGAGGGGGTGGCCCGATGGGCCCCACACGCGTTTCCCGCATCACCGTGCTCGCTCGCCACGAGCTGTTCGCGGAGACCCTGGAGCTGGCGCTCACGCGCGCCGGTCACGAGGTCCACCGGATCACGCCGTACGAGCAGACACTGCCGCCGGCCCGCATGCTGCAGGTGCTGCAGCGCGCGCGGCCCGAGATCCTGCTGGTCGAGCCGGAGGCCGACAGCAGCGACACCGCAGTCGTGCTGCGGACCCTGAGCAACTCGGGCGTGCTCGTCGTCGTCCTGACCGAGGACGTCGACCGGGCCCGCTGGGGGCAGTGGCTGTGGCTCGGCGCGCACAGCGTCGTCGCGACGTCCGTGCGGCTCGACACGCTGCTCGACGGGCTCAGTGCGCTGGCGTCCGGCAAGGAGCTGATGCCGCGTGAGGAGCGGCACCGGCTGATGGAGCTGTACCAGCGCGAGCGCAGCGCGCGGCGGGCGTCGCGCGAGCAGCTCGCGTCGCTGACCCAGCGTGAGCGCGAGGTCCTCGCCCACCTCATGTACGGCGACAGCGTGAGCGACATCGCCGAGGTGAATGTCGTCGCCGAGGCCACCGTGCGGACCCAGGTCCGCTCGATCCTGCGCAAGCTCGGCGTCACGTCGCAGCTGGCTGCGGTCAGCATCGCCTACCGCGCCCGGTGGCAGCCGGCGGTCCCGGACGGAGCGCGCCGGGAGCCGCGGCCCTACGATCGGTCCTCGTGCACGAGCTCGCCCCGGATGAGCGCCGGGTCCTCGCTGCCGTCGCCGACTGGATCGCCGGCCGGCTGAGCCGCTCCGGGCGGCGCGGCGTGGTCGCGGGCGCGGACCGGCCGCGGCTGCCCGCGGTCGGCCCGACGGGCATCGGGATCGAGGCGGCCTGGGAGGTGCTGCGCGACCAGGTGCTGCCGACGGTCTTCCCGGCCGACCATCCCCGCTACCTCGCGTTCGTCGGGGGAGCGCCGACGGCGGCCGCCGTCCTCGCCGACGCCGCGCTCTCCGCGGCAGCGGTCTACGGCGGCAGCGAGCTCGAGGCGGGCGCGGTGGTGGCCGCCGAGCGGGCGGCGGCCCGCTGGCTCTGCGACCTGGTCGGCTATCCGCCGCAGGCCCACGGCGTCTTCGTGAGCGGGGGCTCGCTCGCCAACCTGAGCGCGCTGGTGGCCGCGCGCCACGCCCGTCGTACGGCGGACGGTGCGCTGCCCGGCACCATCGTCGCGGGCGCCGCCGCCCACGCGTCGATCGCCGCCGCGGCGGGGATCATGGGCTGCTCAGTCGTGTCGGCCGGCTCACCGGACGTGCCGCTGCGGGCGGCCGACCTGACGCCGGTGCTCGACGCCCTCGACCCGGGTGCCGTCGTCGCGGTCGTCGCCACGGCCGGGGCTACCAACAACGGCGTGGTCGACGCCCTCGACGAGCTGTCCGCGGTGTGCGCGGAGCGCGGCATCTGGCTCCACGTCGACGCGGCGTACGGCGGCGGCGCGCTCCTCGTTCCCGAGCTGCGCCCGCTCTTCGCGGGCATCGAGCGGGCCGACTCGGTCACCATCGACCCGCACAAGTGGCTGTTCACGCCCTTCGACTGCGCCGGCGTGCTCTACCGTGAGCCGGCCGTCGCCCGGGCCGCCCACGAACAGCGCGCGGCCTACCTCGAGCCGGTCACGGAGCAGCACCACGACAACCCGTCCGACTATGCGGTGCACCTGACCCGCCGGGCCCGCGGCCTGCCGCTGTGGCTCTCGCTCGTCGCCAACGGCGTCGAGGCCTATGCGGACGCGGTCGCGACCTGCCTGGCGACCGCGCGCGACGCCGTACGGCGGATCGAGGCGAGCCCGGTGCTCGAGCTGGCCACCGAGCCGGGGCTGTCGGTGGTGCTCTTCCGGCGCCGCGGCTGGGCACCCGACGACTACCGGCGGTGGTCGCAGCAGGTGCACGGCCAGGGGCTGGCACTGGTCACGCCGACGACGCTCGCCGGCGAGACCGTGCTCCGGCTGTGCTTCGTCAACCCGCTGACCTCCGCCGCCGACGTGGACGCGGTCCTCGCCGGGCTGGCGGACGACCGCGGCTGAGCAAGGGAGTCACTCGGGCAGCAGCGTGCCGAGCGGGCCGAGGTCGATGTTGAGGTCCTCGGTCGACAGGCCGTAGCGGTCCTTGAGGTCGTTCATCGCCTGCTCCAGCCGCATCAGGCCGTTGCCCAGGCCCTCGATCTGCGCGTCGCTGAGGTCGCCCTCGTCGAGCCGCCGGATCGCCTGCTTCTCCATCAGTTGGCGGATCAGCTCGATGATCGTCAGCACGAGCTTGAGCAGGTCGCGCTCGATCGCCTCGGCGTCGGTCTCCAGGCGCTGCGGGACGACGGCCCGGTGGCGGCCCCCGGTCGCACCGGTCACGAGCTCGGCTCCATCCGCGCGCGGACCGAGCTGATCAGCAGCTGCAGCCGGATCTCCACCAGGTCGACGCCCGCGAGCGAGACGACGACGTCGCCGGCGACGACCACGCCGGTGCCGAGCAGCCGGTCGAGCAGGTCGACGAGGGCGACCGGCGCCAGGTCGCGGGCCGGGGTGCGCTCAGGCGTCACCGCGCGTCCAGCATCGCGAAGGAGTACGGCGGCCACGGCCCGCGTGCGTCGACGACCACCTCGCCGCCGTCGGCCCGCAGCTGGTCGAGCAGGGTCGCGAAGCTCGCGCGGTCGGCGTCCGGGACGAGGAAGGCGGCGTTGAGGACCATCGTGCCGCGCAGCCCGGACAGCCGCGGGTCCTGCGGCGGCAGCCGGCGGCTGGCGCGGGAGAGCCGGGCCAGCTCGTCGTGGATCCGGGCCGCGGCATCGGCCGCGGAGTCGTCGCGGGTGGCGCGCCGCCTCGCCTCGGTCTGCTTGCGGCGCAGGTAGTCCGCGCCGCTCGACGGGGCCGCGGCCGCGACCTGCGCCTCGGCGAGCTCGTCGGGCGGGGCCAGCACCTTCACGCTCCACTCCGAGCAGCCCTCGACCCGGTCGAGGACGTGGCTGAGGTCGATGTACATCGCGCGCAGCCGGGCGCGCACCGCCGCGTCGTCGAAGCAGACCGTCGCGAGGCGCATCGGCGCCGTCGGTGCCCGGACGGCGACCGCGCGCACCACGTCGTCGTGCAGCCGGACGACGTCCTCCAGCCAGGTCATGTCCTCGAGGTTGCGGCGCAGCGCCTCCTCGCCGAACACCGCCATCGGGACGGTGGAGACGACGGCCGCGAGGTCCTGGTGGGCGACCAGCTCGAGCGGCGCGGCGTACAGCGCGGTGACCTCGCGCACGACGGCCGGGTCGAGGCCGCGGCACACGGCGTACAGGTAGCGGCCGGTCTCAGGCTCGCTCATCGTCGCGCTCCTCCTGGCCCGACCGGCCCTCCAGCTCGGCGACCCGCTCGCGCAGCTGCCGGTTCTCCTCGGCCATCCCGCGCTCGCCGACGGTGAGCATCGGGTCGTGGCGCCACCAGTCGATGCCCATCTCCTCGGCCTTGTCGACCGAGACGACGAGCAGCCGCAGCTTGATCGTCAGCAGCTCGATCTCCAGCAGGTTCACCCGGATGTCGCCGGCGATGATGATGCCCTTGTCGAGGACCCGCTCCAGGATGTCGGCGAGGGACGCCGGCTCGGGGCGTCCGTGGTAGCCGGAGGGGGCCAGGTCGGCGTACCGGGTGCTCGGCGTCTCGCTCATCGCTCACCCTCCCCGGCAGCGCCGCGCAGGTAGCGGTCGACGCGGCGGTAGCCGACCAGGTCGCCGGTCCGGTCGAGGTCGAGCTCGTAGACGCCCAGGACGTCGGTGGTGTCGGGGATCCGCCGCATCTCGAGCAGCTCGACCTCGACCGACCAGCCGTCGCCGTCCTTGGCGAACCCGACGATGCCCTCGAAGGTCCGCCCGGTCAGCGCGGCCAGCTGCTGCGCGCCCCGCAGGGCCGCCTCGGCCCCGGAGATCCGGGACGGGCGCGGCTGCGTGCGCTTGGCCGCAGGCGCCTTCGCGGCCGGCCTCTTCTCGGCCCGCTCGGGTGTGCGCTCGGGTGCTCGCTCGGGTGCTCGCTCGGCGTCAGCCATGGCGGTTCCGCTCCTGGCCGATCATCAGCCGCTCGACCAGCTCGTCCTCCCAGGCGACCGCGGTGTCCTCGTCGATCCGGCCGTCCTGGCGCAGCCGGTCGACCTCCTCCAGCTCACGGCGGATCGCGGCCGGGTCGTAGTAGCGATCCTCCGCATGGCGCAGGATCTGGTCGGCGACGGCGACCGTCCCGCGCACGGGAGCGAGCGGGAAGGTGAGGATGCCCGTGATCAGGCCCATCCGGCGTCCTTCGCGAAGTCGTGCGCCGCGAGCGGGCCGACCAGGCGCATCCGCAGGCTGTCGCGGTGCTCGCGGGCGAGATCCTCGAGGCGGTCGACGACCTCCTCGGCGCGCGCGTCGTCGATGAGCAGGGCCACGTCGAGGACCTGCGTGGCCGACGACGTGCTGCGCACCCGGTACGCCGCCACGTCCGGGGCGATCCGGGCGAGCAGCGCCTGCCCGTCCTGGACGCTCCAGTTCTCCAGCGCCCGCGCGACCAGCTCGCCGAGCCGCACCCGGTCGCCGTACGACGCCGGCCCGGGCGCCGCGACCGTGCGGGCGCGCAGCTCGCGGATCTCCGGGTCCTCGGCCACCAGCTCGGCGAGCACGACCTCCTCGACGTAGGAGACGCGCAGGTTGTACTGCCGACGGCCGGTGAGGTGGTCGAGGGCCGCCGCGAGCTGGTCGCGCTGCTGCGTGAGGAACTCGGCGACGGCCTCCCGATCCGGGAGCACCGAGCCGAAGCGGACGGGGACCACGGGTCCGCGCCCGGCCAGGGTGTCGAGGACGGAGTTGTACTCCAGCAGGTCCGCCCGGCGGACCCGCATGCGGCCCGGGTCGACCTCGCCCACGACGGCGGCGAGGCCGCCGGCGTCGACCAGCTCGGCGGCGAGGCCGTCGAGCCGGTCAGCGCCCGTGTCGGCGGAGCGGACGACGCCGTACACGAGGAGGGGCTGGGGACCTGCGGCCGGATCGACGGCCGTGGCGAGCTCGGCGCTCATCGGTCGTCGTCGGAGCGTCGGCGGCTGGCGGGCCGGCGGGCCGGGCGGCGCTCCTTCTCCTCGTCGTCATCGTCCTTCTTGCCCCCGCCGGTGAGCGCGCGCTTGACGCCCTCGACCGCGCCCTGGGCCTTGCCGGATGCGCCGGACTGCTGCAGGTCGTGGACCATCTCGCCGAGGTCCTTGCCGCCCTTCTCGTAGAGGTCCAGCCGGCCGGTGGCCTCGGCGAACCGCAGGTAGGTGTCGACGCTGGCGATCACGATGCGCGCGTCGATCGTGAGCAGCTCGATGCCGACGAGCGAGACGCGCACGTACGCGTCGATCACGATGCCCTTGTCGAGGATCGCGTCGATGACGTCGGCGAGGCCGCTCGGGGCGGGACGTTCGAGATAGCCGCCACCGCGGCGCTGGGTCGTCTGCACGGTCACTGCCTTGCCTCCAGATCAGGTGGTTCGGGTGGGGGTCGGGGTGCGTCAGCTGGCGCGGCGCCGCGAGCGGGAGCGAGCCGGCTCGGGCTGCTCCTCTTCCTCGTACTCGTCCTCGTCCTCGTACTCGTCGGCGCCCTCGGGCTCCTCGTCCTCGTACTCGCCCTCGGGCTCCTCGTCCTCGTACTCGTCCTCGGGCTCCTCGTCCTCGTACTCGTCCTCGGGCTCCTCGTCGGACTCCTCGTCCTCGTACTCGTCCTCGGGCTCCTCGTCGGACTCCTCGTCGGGCTCCTCGTCGGACTCCTCGTCGGACTCCTCGTCCTCGTACTCGTCCTCCGGCTCCTCGACGGGCCCCTCGTCGGACTCCTCGTCGGACTGGTCCTCGGACTGGTCGTCGTACTCGTCCTGCGACTCCTCCTCAGCGGCCATCGCGTCCTCGTGGGACTCCACGACCTCGCTGTCCTGGATCGTGCCGCGCCAGCCCTCGGCGCCGTCCAGATCGAGGACGGCGGAGGTCATCACGTGGTTCTGGAAGTTGCGCAGCTCCGCGCGGACGCGGCGGCCCTGCGCGCGCCAGAGGTTGCCGGTGCGCTCGAAGAGGCCCTGCGGGTGGTACTCGAGGACGACGAGGATCCGGGTGAGATTCGGGGCCAGCTCGTGGAAGGTGACCGCGCCGTCGACGTGGCCCTTCTTGCCGGTGGAGCGCCACACGATCCGTTCGTCGGGGACCTGCTCGATGATGGTCGCGTCCCACGTTCGGTGGGACCAGACGATCTGGGCCCGCCAGGTGAGCTTGGTGTCCTCCTCGGCCTCGACCGTCTCGACCTTCTTCATGAAGGTCGGGAAGCGGCCGAACTCGGTCCACTCGTTGTAGGCCGTCCGGACCGGGACGCCGACGTCGATCTCCTCGATGATGTTGGTGGCCTTGGCCACGTCGGAGGAGCCGGAGGAGCCGGACCCGCCGCCGAGGCCGGGGATCTTGTCCTTCACCGCCCCGACAGCGGAGCCGGCCGCGCCCTTGAGCGCGCCGGTGACCACGCCTCCCCCCAGAAGGCCCGATCCACCGCCGTTCCCCGACGAGTTGCCGGACACCACGTCCTCGAGCCGGTCGGTCAGGCCCGACAGCTTGTCGCCGATCGAGCTCGCCGCCCGTTCGGTGAGCGCCTGGGCCAAGCCGCCGCCCGCGGACTTCAGCCGATCGCGACCCGTGCTGCTCGCCATCGCGATCACCGCCTCGAGCCGGAGGAGGACGTCTTCGCAGCGGTACGGCGTGAGCCGCTGGTCGACTTCCGGGCCGAGGATCGGCTCGACGCCGTCTTCTTCGCGGCGGACTTCTTCGCGGGAGCGGTCTTCTTCGCCGCGGTCTTCTTCGCAGGCGCGGACTTGCGCGCCGGGGCCTTCTTCGCCGGGGTCTTCTGAGCGGCGGTCTTCTTCGCCGGGGCCCGCTTCGCGGCGCTCCGTCGGGTACGCCGCCGCGGGGCCGGCTCCTCGGCCTCGGCCTCGGCGTCGTCCTCGTCCTCGTCCTCGTCCTCGGCCTCGTCGTCCGGCTCGGCCTCGGCGTCGGACGTCTCGTCCTCCGGCGCGTCGTCGTAGTCCTCGTCGGTCTCGTCGTCCTCGTCCTCGGCGCCCCTCGCCTGCAACCGCCCGGTGATCGACTCGACGCGTCCGGCGGCCGCGACCATCGCGGCCTCCTTGGCGACGTCCATCAGCCGCCCGGTGAGCTGGTTCTGCAGCTGCTTGAGCTGGGGATTGCTCTCGATGAGCTTCGACCCCTGGGCCAGCAGCTGCCGGTTGGTGGCGAGTTTTCGCCCGGCCATCAGGCCGGCGAGTGAGACGGCGAGGCGCAGCTTCTTGGTGCGCCCCAGCAGGTAGCCCCCGGCGACGGCCAGGGCGATCTTCGAATTGGCAGACATCTCGTTCGGTCACGATGCACTCCCCCCGAGTACAGGTCGTGACCGCCTCCCTCGTGGGAGCGCCGTACCCCGCCACCGGGGCGGCATTCGGCTACGAACGGCAAGGACGCCGAGGCTTACCCCATATGGGGGATAAGGAGGCCGAGACGGTCGGATCGGGCGCATCCGCGGGGGTGGTGCGGGGTACCGAACAGGCCCGAGAACGGCCATTCCTAGGGGGAGCACGATGGACGACCAGAACCGCGGCAACCGACACGGCAACGGCAACCACGGCGACGAGGACGACGTACGCGCGCGGATCGTCGACATGCTGCTGGAGAAGATCGCGGACGACCCCTTCCCGTCCCTGCCGATGATGGTGCTGCTCGAGCAGCTCCTGACGCCGGAGGAGAGGCCCGCCTACGCGGCGGTGCTGATGGAGAAGGTCAGCGAGGCGCGGTTCCCGAGCGTCTCGATGATGGCCCATCTGGTCGAAGTCGCCCAGTCGGTCTGAGGAGCGCGCCATGAAGCTGCTGCGTTGGACGCTCGCGAGTCTCCTCTGGATCGTCGGCGGACTGCTCGGGCTGGTCGGCGTGCTCCTGACGGTCACCTTGGTCCTGGCGCCGGTGGGTCTGCCGGTGCTCTACCTGGCGCGCAAGGTGTTCGGTCTCGCCGGGCGGCTGGTGATCCCGCACCCGGTGCGGCATCCGCTGGAGGAGCTGCAGCAGCAGGGCCAGGACGTGGGCAAGAAGGCCCGCAAGCAGGGCAAGAAGGCCCGCAGGTCGGGCCGGAAGGCCCGCAAGAACGCCAGCAAGAGCATGGGCAAGAAGGCGTCGAAGGCCAAGGATGCCGTGGCGGAGCGACTGCCCTGAGGTCGGGCCCGAATCCCGCGAGACCCAGCCAGAACCGGCCGTCGACGCAGGTGTCGTGCCGCTCGGGCGGGGTACTGTCCGGGGGTGACGTTGACGGGGCACTTGGTGCACGAGCATGAGTGGCACCTGGTCGTCGTCCATCTCGAGGATGGCGCTGCGGCCGCGGAGTACGCGTGCGACGGCTGCGGCTCGGTCGACTTCCGCTGAGGCGCCGCAGAGGTCTGGCGGAAATCCCAGCGGGTACCGGCGGACCATGTACATCGGACTCGGCATCATCCTGCTCATCGCCGGACTCGTCCTCGAGACGGACGTGATCACCGTCGACATCAAGAACGTCGACGAGCACGCCCTCGGATGGATCCTCATCCTCGCGGGCGCGCTCGCGATCGTGCTGTCGCTGATCTATGCGCCGCCGTGGCGGCGACGGACCGTGGTCCGCCGCCGCGACGGCGTCGACGAGATCGACTGACCGGGACCGCCTGATCCCGGTCAGTCTGACGCGGCGTCGTCAGCGACCCGCTGCGCCCGGGTCCTCCCGTTCCCGGGCGTAGCGGCCGCCGGCCGGCGTCTCGGCCGTGCCGGTCGAGTCCGCGCGGACGTCGTAGCGCTGGGTCGTGGTCGACGCGGCCGCCGTACGACGGTGCAGGCGGGCCCGCTCGGCCTCCTCACGGCCACGGGCGTAGGCCTCCTCGAGCACCCGCTGGGCGACCGGCCGTCCGCCGAGGCCGAAGGCCAGGGCGAGTCCGAGCGCCAGCGCGAACATGGTCGCGGCGAAGGCGATCCGCACGATCTCGGGCGCGATCCGCAGCTGCTCGAGGATCATGAACAGCGCCACGACCATCACCACGGCGGGCACGACGACGGCGATGATCCGTCCGGTCGCGGTGTCGCCCATCATCCGGGTGAGGCTGGTCGCGAGGGCCGTCGACAACAGCGCGGCAATCACGAAGATCGCGATGGCGACCAGGACGTTCGGCAGGTAGGCGAGCACCTGGTTCATGAACGTCGTCAGAGCCGGAACCTGTAAGGCGGTGACCGCGGCGACGGCGAAGAACACGAGGATGAACCAGAAGACGACGAGCGAGACGGCCCGCGCCACCCCCATCCCCGGCATGACCCGCGCGACGAAGGCGTGGGAGTGGGAGCGCTCGAGGTGGCCGTCGATGCCCGACATGTCGAGCGCCTTGCGGACGGCGACCTGGACCAGCTTGGCGACGATGATGCCGATCACCAGCAGGACCAGGAAGCCGATGAGATTCGGCAGGAACCCGATGAACCTGTCCATCGCGTTCTGGAAACTGTCTGAGATGTGCATGAGGTGTCCCCCCGGTGTGGTTGTGTCCCCATGTCGTGCTTGGGCAGTACCTCCGGTCGGGTCAGGCAGACGGGTGGGGCGCTACAGGAAGGCCCGCCCCTCGCCCCGGTAGGTCGGCACGGAGGCAACCAGCCGCCCCTCGTGCACCAGGTGCAACGTGTCGACGCGCTCGCACAGCTCGCCGGCCTTCGCGTGCCGGAACCACACCCGGTCGCCGACCCGCAGCTCGCCCCCGTGCGCGAGCGGGGTCTGCGCCTCGCCGGCCCCCTCCAGGCCGGTGAGCGCGAGTCCGGTGGGCCACACGGGGCTGGGCAGCCGGTCGGGTGCGGGGACGCCGCTCGCCACCCAGCCGCCGCCGAGCACGGTCGCCATGGTGGGGGACGGACGGCGTACGACGCTGGTGACGAAGTACGCCGCCGGCCGCGGCCGGAAGCGCCGGTAGCCGTCGAAGAGCGTCGGGCAGTAGAGGCCCGAGCCGGCGGCGACCTCGGTGACGGCGTCCTCGGCGACGGTCGACTCGATGCTGCCGGTGCCGCCGCCGTTGACGAACTCCAGCTCCACGACCTCCCGTACGGCGGCCACGGCGGCGGCCCGTCTCCGGGCCAGCTCGCCGATCGAGAGCGCCTGCACCGCGCGGATCTGCAGCTGGTGCAGCCGCGACCCGGTGTTGTCGCCGAGCCCGGCGACCTGCCCCTCGTAGGCCATCAGCCCGACCAGCCGCACCCGCGGCCGGGCCGTGATCGCGAGGGCCAGCCGGCCCGCCGCCTCCGGCGTGTGGACGGGGGAGCGGCGGGTGCCCAGGTGGACCCGCCCCTGCAGCAGCCGCAGCGACGCGTCGAGGTCGAGGCAGACCCGGATCGGCGGCGCGCCCACCGGCACGGTCGACTCGATGAAGTCGATCTGCTCGATCGAGTCGACCATGAGCGTCACCCGCGACGCGAGCGTCTCGTCGGCCGCCAGCCGGCGCAGGGCGGCGCGATCGACCGACGGATAGCCGACCACGACGTCGGTGCACGACTCCGCCAGCCAGAGCGCCTCGGGCAGGGTCAGCGCGAGCACGCCGGCATAGCCGTCGAGGTCGAGGACGGCGTCGCTGATCGCGCGGCAGCGCACGGACTTCGTCGCCAGCCGCACCGGCTTGCCGGCGGCCCGCGTGGTCAGCGCGCGGGCGTTGGCGGCGAGGGCGCCGAGGTCGATGACGGCGTACGGCGTCTCGAGCTCGGCGGTCGCCGCCTCCAGCTCGGGGAAGCTGCTCGTGGTCGCGGAGATCGAGGCGACGTCGAGGGCCTGGGTGGGCGTCATCCGAAGAGCCGCTCGACGTGGGCGTTCGCGAAGACGCCGGTGGGGTCGAGCCGCTTGCGCACCTCGCGGAACTCCTCGAACTCGGGGTAGAGCCCGCTCAGGGTGTCGGCGCCGAGCGTGTGCCGCTTGCCCCAGTGCGGGCGGGCGCCGTAGGCGGCCGCGACCGTCTCGACCTCGGTGAAGAGCTCCTGCCACGGCATGCCGGCGTACATGTGCGCGGCGATATAGGCCGTCGGCCGGCCGTACGACGGGCTCAGCATCGACTCGGTGTCGGCGGCGACGAAGCGCACCTCCAGCGGGAAGTTCACGTCGAGCCGGCGCCGGTCGATGCGCGCCAGGATGTCGGTCAGCGCGTCGGCGCACGCCTCCCGCGGGAACGCCCACTCGGTCTCGGTGAAGCGCACCAGGCGCGGGCTGGAGAAGACGTGGTGGCTGACGTCGACCCGCTCCGACGCGCCGGCCAGCCCGGTGACCATCCGGTTGAGCCGCGGGATCGCCGACGGGAAGCGGCGTCCGGCGCGGCAGACCAGGTCGAGGATCCGGTTCTCGACGATCACCTCGTCGACGTACGCCTTGGCCCTGCCGCTCGCCTTGATCGGCGCCTCGGTGCGGTTGAGCTCCTTGGTGAGCGCGTCGGGGGCGTGCGGGAAGACGAAGAACTCGAAGTGGTCGTTGCCGTCGGCGTAGGCGTCGAGTTCGGCGAGGACCTGCGTCAGCGGCAGGCGGTCGCGGCGCTCGTGCAGCCGGAAGGATGGCACCGCCCGCAGCGTGTACGCCGTCACGACGCCCAGCGCGCCGACGCTGACCCGGCCGGCACGCAGGTCCTCGCCACTGAGCTCGACGATCGAGCCGTCGGCGGTGACCAGCTCCATCGACTCGACGAGCGTCGCCAGGTTGCCGAGCTTCGCGCCGGTGCCGTGGGTCGCGGTGGAGATGGCGCCGGCGGCGCTCTGCACGTTGATGTCGCCGAGGTTGGCGAGGGCGAGGCCGTGGTCGTCGAGCAGCTCGTTGAGCCGGAACAGACGGGTGCCGGCGCTGACGCGGACCCGGCCGGCGGGCCGGTCGACGACCTGGATGCCGGAGAGCCGGTCGAGCGAGATCAGGGTGCCGTCGGTGAGCACGTTGTCGCCGAACGCGTGGCCCGCGCCGACGACCCGGACGCCCTGGCCCTGCGCGGCGGCCTCGCGCACGACGGCCGCGACCTCGGCGACCGACGACGGCTCCGCGCGGCGGGCCGGGCTACAGCTCTGGTCGCCGGTCCAGTTGCTCCACATGTTCACTCCCTCGGTTCGGCCTGCCAGGAACGATGCCCCGCTCCGGCGTCGCGGTGAAGCACGAGAATCGGGTCCGACCCACATCGCAACGGTTGTCAATCGGGCTCCGGTTGGTGTTTCACCGGTGCCGTGATCGGCGTCACGCTTCACCCATGGCCGACACCGTCCCGGGCCCGCGCTCACGCTGGGCCGTCCTCGCCGCCTTCGCCGTCGTCGGCGCGGTGACCCAGCTGCTCTGGCTCACCTATGCGCCGGTGACGACCGTCGCCGCGCACCACTACGGCGTCTCCGAGGCGGCGATCGGCTGGCTCGCGAACGTCTTCCCGCTCTGGTACGTCGTGCTGGCCATCCCGACCGGCCTCGCCCTCGACCGCTGGCTGCGCCCGACGCTCGCGCTCGGCGCGATCCTCACCGCCCTCGGCGCCTGCGTGCGCCTGGCCGGCGACGACTTCGGCACCGCGTTGGCCGGGCAGACGCTGGTCGCGCTCGCCCAGCCGCTCGTCGTGACCGCGACGTCCGCAGTGCCCGCGCGCTACCTGCGCCCCGAGGACCGGCCGAAGGGCATCGCCGCCGCCTCGGCCAGCACCTTCGCCGGCATGATCGCCGCCTTCCTGCTCGGCACCGTCGTCAGCCTGCACACCGCGCTCGTCGTGGGTGCGGTCGCCGCGGTGCTCGCCGCCGGCGTGCTGCTCGTCGCGCTGCGGGCGCGGCCCGGCTTCCTGCCCGAACTGGCGCCGGCCGGGCTCCGCGACTTCCGCGACGCCTGGCGCAACCCGGTCGTGCGCCGGATGTGCCTGCTGGTGCCGATCCCGTTCGGCACGTTCACGGCACTGACCACCTGGGGTCAGCCGCTGCTCGAGCCGGCCGGCGTCAGCGCCGACCAGGCCGGGCTGCTGCTTCTCCTCAACGTGACCGCGGGCGTGGTCGGCTGCGCCGTCGTACCGGTCTGGGCGGCCGCGCGCAGCCGCCAGCGCCAGGCCGTCCTGGCCGGCGTCCTGGTCACCGTGGTGGGCTGCCTGCTGCTCGGGTTCGCGCCCGGGCTCGGCACCGGACTGGTGAGCTTCGTGGTCATCGGCGTGCTGCTGCTGCCCGCGCTGCCGATCGTGCTCGAGATCAGCGAGCGTGCCTCCGGGCCCGCCGCCGGCATCGCCGCCGGCCTGGTCTGGCTCGCCGGCCAGCTCGGCGCGCTCGTGGTCACCGGCGTCGCCGGAACCCTCGTCCACGCGCCGCTCGGCGCCTTCCTGCTGCTCGCCGCGATCACCCTGCTGGCGCTCCCGGCCCTCCCGCGACCGGATGCCCTAGCATCACGGACATCGACCTCCAGACCCGCAAGCTCCGCTACTTCGTCGCCGTAGCGGAGGAGCTGCACTTCAGCCGCGCGGCCGCCCGCGTGTTCCTCACGCAGCAGGCCCTGAGCCGCCAGATCAAGGAGCTCGAGGACGAGCTCGGCGTCCGGCTCTTCGAGCGGACCACGCGGAAGGTGGCGCTGACCCCGGCGGGCGAGGCGTTCGCCGAAGCGGTGCGGGAGGTGCTCGGCCGGCTCGATGACGCGGTCGCCGCGGCCCGTCGTACGAGTCGCGTGCTGACCGGCCGGCTCCGCCTGGGCTTCATCCCCGGCGCCGCGCTCGAGCTCACCGGCCCGATCATGGCCGCCTACCGGGAGGCGTTCCCGGACGTCGAGGTCGAGATGCGGGAGTTTCCCGCCAACGACCCCTCGGCCGGCCTCGCGTCGGGCGTCACCGACGTCGCCTTCATCCGGCTGCCGCAGGGCACGCAGCGGATCGAGACCGAGGAGCTCTTCGTCGACCCGGTCGTCGCGATGGTCGCCGAGAGCCACCCGCTGGCCGCGCGGACGTCGGTCTCGGCGCGCGACCTGATCGACCACCCGCTGACGCTCTCCGACACGACCGACGAGGTCTACCGCGCCTTCTGGGGCCTGTACGCCGCCCGCGACCAGCCCGGCCGCTTCGTGGCGGTCTCCTCGGTCACCGAGGAGACCTCGCTCGTCGCCGCGGGCGCCGCCATCGGCGTCACCGGTGCAGCCGTGATCGCCTATGCGCCCTCGCCCGGCATCCGGTTCCTGCCGATCGAGGACTGGCCGGGCTCGACGGTCGCGCTCGGCTGGCATGTCGGGGAGCGCTCGCCGGTGGTCGCGCGCTTCGTCGACACCGTGCTCGCCGTACGGGATCGGGAGCGGGGGATCGTCGAGCGGATCGAGCAGCGGGGGCGGCTCTAGGCTCTCGGGGGTACTGCGCCGAGCGGTTGCGGTGGGCGCGGTGCGGGGTTCTTTTTATCGATGGCGTGGTGGCGCGCCGCGGTGGTTGAGGTGGGTGGTTGCGGCTCGCTGTCGGCCAGCGGTTGTTGCCGGTACACCCCTGTC